>CAIZKO010000037.1 GCA_903933585.1 uncultured Actinomycetes bacterium | reverse complement strand
CTCTCGGTGATTTCGCCAATGCTCTGCCCATCAACATATACAAATCCGACGGGTACAGCCCCGGCGATATCTGCATATCCATCGTGCACATCGACGACAATTCCATTATCTACAACGATGGTATTTGTACGCGGAACGCCGGTCTTGATAGCGAGTTCGGCGTTAGCGCGCATATGGCGCCATTCGCCGTGAATCGGCATTACATTCTTTGGTTTAACGATGTTGTAGCAGTAGAGCAGTTCGCCAGCAGCAGCATGGCCTGAGACGTGAACCAGCGCGTTGCCCTTGTGGACTACGGTTGCGCCAAAGCGAGTAAGTTCGTTGATCACTCGGAACACAGGGTTTTCGTTACCCGGGATAAGCGATGAAGCAAGCACGACCGTGTCGCCTTTGCCTACGCGAATTTGGTGCTCCCCATTTGCCATGCGAGAGAGTGCCGCAAGTGGCTCGCCTTGTGATCCAGTACAGATAAGAACAACGCGATCTCCGGCGTCATCGACCGTCTTGGCATCGATAATCTCTAGACCTTCTGGAACTTCGAGGTAACCTAAATCTTGCGCCAACTTCATATTGCGCACCATGCTGCGACCGATAAAGGCCACCTTGCGATCGTGCTGAGCAGCGATCATCATGATCTGCTGGACGCGGTGTACATGTGATGCAAATGAAGCGACGATTACTCGACGCTCGGTCGCACGGAATACGCGATCCAGAGTCGGCATGATGTCGCGTTCTGAAGTGGTAAAGCCTGGAACATCGGCGTTGGTGGAGTCGGTCATAAAGAGGTCAACGCCCTCTTCACCTAAGCGTGCAAAAGTTGCGAGATCAGTAATGCGACCATCGAGTGGCAACTGATCCATCTTGAAATCACCGGTAGCAAGAACAAGTCCTGCCTCCGTGCGAATAGCGATAGCCAGCGCATCTGGGATCGAGTGATTAACAGCAACAAATTCCAGTTCGAAGGGACCAAAGGTCTGTTTCATTCCTGCTTTGACTTCGACCATGGGAGCGGTAATGCGACGTTCTTTGAGCTTCGCCTCGGTGAATGCCAGCGTTAGCTTTGAACCAACGACTGGAATATCCGAGCGCTCTTTCAAAAGATAAGGAACGGCGCCGATGTGATCTTCGTGGCCGTGGGTCAGCGCAATGGCGACGACATCCTTCAAGCGATCTCTAATGTACGAGAAATCGGGCAGGATGAGATCAATGCCAGGTTGGCTCTCTTCTGGGAAGAGAACTCCGCAGTCGACGATCAATAGTTTGCCAGCGATTTCGAAGACGGTCATGTTGCGACCGATCTCGCCTAGCCCACCGAGCGCAACGATGCGCAGTGTTTTAGGGGCTAACTTGGATGGATAGGGTAAATCGGGATGTGGATGATTCATTATTTAAGTACGACTCCGCCTTGTTGAAGGTCCTCCCGCAATTGCGCAATCTGCGCAGGAGTGGCATCGACAAGTGGCAAACGCGTAGACCCACCAGGTAGGCCCATCAATGTGAGTGCGGCCTTAGTCAATATCGCACCTTGGGTGCGGAAGGTTCCGGTGAATACCGGTAATAATTCTTGATGTATTTCTAGTGCTCGTACTGCATCTCCTGAAAACCAGGCGTCGAGCATTGCCTTGAGTTGGTTGCCCACTGTGTGACCACAGACCGAGACGAATCCAACGGCCCCTACGCTGAGCAAAGGCAGGTTGAGGATGTCATCGCCAGAGTAGACCGGAAGGCCAGTTCGCTTGATGACCCATGAAGTTGATGCCGGATTTCCTTTAGCATCTTTGAGTGCAACGATATTTTTTACTTCTGCAAGGCGACAGATCGTGTCTTCCTCGATTGGAACGCCGGTACGACCGGGAATGTCATACATCATTATTGGGAGATCGGTCGCTGCGGCAACAGCTCTAAAGTGAGCTTCGATTCCCTCTTGTGGTGGCTTGTTGTAGTACGGAGTAACGATCAGCAATCCATCGGCCCCAACTTCGGCGCAACGCTTAGATTGATCGACTGTGTACGCGGTCTCGTTATCGCCGGCGCCGGTCAAAACTTTGACGCGATCGCCCACTGTACTTTTAACAACGCGAATAATTTCAAGTTTCTCAGAGGTCTTAGTTGTAGGAGCCTCACCAGTGGTGCCATTTACTGCGATGGCATCATGACCGGTATTTGCTAAATGCTCTGCAATCTTCGCAACGCCGTCCCAGTCAATCGCACCATCTTTTTGAAATGGGGTCACCATTGCGGTGATCAAGCGGCCAAATGGCGCCTCGATCTGGGTCGTCTGTTTATCAGGCATAGGGCTAACCCTATCGTGACTATGGGGCGACTCGTCCAGACTTCTCAAATGCCCCATGCGTAAGCGGCATCAGTGTTGCGAAATATTGCTCCATTTTCTCTGCAACCATCTCAATTTCCCGTTGTGGATAGCTGGGGAAATGGGATCCTTCACGCGAGGTGCGAAGTGACAAGAAATTCATGAGCGCACGTGCATTCATGGTGACATACATTGATGAATAGAGGCCGACAGGCAGCACTGCTCGCGCAACTTCACGCGCCACGCCAGCATCGAGCATCTTCTTATAATTTTCGTAGGCGAGGGTGCAACTCTCCTTGATTGCCTTGACCGTGATTTCGTATTGCTCATCGGTTCCATCGATAAATGAGTACGAACCAGCTTTGCCTATTTGAACCAACTTGCGTTCTTTGCTCGGAACGTAGAAATTTGGTCGGAGTTCGCGGTAGCGACCGGATTCTTCGTTGTACGAGGCGATGCGGTGGCGCATAAATTCCCGGAATACAAAGATGGGGGCAGAGATAAAGAAGGTCATCGAGGTGTGTTCGAAAGGTGATCCATGGCGTTCGCGCGCAAGATAATTAATTAGCCCTTCGGAGCGCGAGGCATCGGAATCGACATCATCGAGAGAGTTCTCTCCGGCGGTGGAGACTCGCGCCGCCCATATGACATCCGAGTCGCTGGCACTGGCTTTGACGAGTTCAACGGTTACATCGCTGCGGAAATTAATTTCGAAATGTTCTTCGCCCATGTAGCGACCTTATCTATTGGTACCCGAGAGGCTAGGGATTAGGGCAGAATATCGGCGTGTCAGTGAAGCGCGACTCCCTCAGTGTTGGCTTGGCCGTCGGGGCGGCAGGAGTTGCCTTTGGCGCTGTGGCTGTTGCCGACCACTTCACCGTGGCCCAAGCCTGCTTCCTCTCCCTCGTGCTCTTCTCTGGCGCCTCGCAATTTTCACTGGTAGCGGTAATGAGCGCTGGCGGAAGTCCGCTCAGCGCAATCATCACTGGAACTTTTCTGGGCGGACGAAATGGTTTATATGGCGTGCGCATGGCCCAAATTCTCAAACTTAAAGGTTTCAAGCGTGCGGTAGCTGCTCAAATCACGATCGATGAATCTACTGGGGTTGCTATCGCACAAGAGAGTCCAGAGAATCAGCACACCGCCTTTTGGTACACCGGCTTTGGTGTCTTCTTCTTTTGGAACTTATTTACCTTGATAGGAGCGCTCGGCGCTAAAGCGATTGGAGATACCTCGGCTTGGGGCCTTGATGTCGCCTCCCCCGCAATTTTCTGTGCTGTGCTCTTCCCACGATTGAAAGAGCGAAAACTCTTAATAGCAGGAGTTCTTTCTTTTATCTGGGCGCTGTCAATTACCCAATTTGTTCCGGCCGGCGTTCCCATTATTTCAACGGTGGTAATCGCTGCCATCGTGGGGTGGAAATAATGAATTCGCAGTGGGTCGCCGTTATCGTCACCAGCGTTCTTTGTTATGCAATTAAATATATTGGCCACGCTATTCCAGAAATATGGCTAGCCCATCCACGGGTACAGCGGGTTACCAATCTGATTCCGATTGTTCTTTTGAGCGCACTGGTCGCAATGCAGGCATTTACAACGAAGACCAAATTTATGGTTGACCACCGCTTGGCAGGTATAACTGTTGCCATCGTGGCCTTAACAGCAAAATTGCCATTCCCCGTCGTAGTTATTGGGGCAATGGCAACTTCTGCGATTGTTTATCGCCTAAAGATTTAGAGAATTGCTAAAGCGACAAGCTTTGCTTCGAGATCGATATCGGATGGTTCGGTCATATGAGTTCCATCAGGAAAGACAATCACTGGAATAGAGCGAAATCCTCCATTTATTGCAATGACTTTGTCGGAGGCTGCTTCATCTAGTTCGATATCGATGTAGTTATAGGCCACATTCTTAGAATCTAGAAATTTCTTCGAACGGCGGCAATCTCCGCACCAGAGCGCGCTATACATAGTTATTTGGGCTGACAAGTTATTACTCCTTTGTTGTAAGGAGATTCTATTTCAAATCTAAAAAGTGTTCGAGTCCAAATGTGAGCCCCGGGGCTGCAACAACTTTTCGAACTCCAAGCAAAACTCCTGGCATGAAGCCAGTGCGATCGATGGAGTCATGTCGTATGGTCAATGTCTCACCGAGATCTCCCAGAATCACCTCTTGATGGGCGACTAGACCCCGCAAGCGCACTGAATGCACTGGAACATCACCGACCTTTGCTCCGCGAGCTCCTTGCAATGCAGAAGTTGTGGCATCTGGCATCGCTGCTTTTTTAACAGAATTACGAGCTTCTGTGATGAGTTCTGCGGTCCGCGCCGCTGTGCCCGAAGGCGCATCCGCCTTATTAGGGTGATGCAGTTCAATTATCTCGACTGATTCGAAGTACTTGGAAGCTTGCGCCGCAAACTGCATCATCAGCACGGCGCCTAAACCGAAGTTAGGCGCAATAAGTGCCCCCACCTTTGGATTAGCTGCGAGCCAGCCTCCGATGGTTGCCAGTTTCTTGGCATCAAAGCCGGTGGTGCCGACGACAACGTTAATGCCATGACCGATGGCGAATTCCAGATTACCCATCACTGAATCGGGGTGAGTGAAATCAACAACGACCTGCGCTCCACTAGAAACCAATTGGTTGATGTCATCGCCGAGATCGAGAGCGGCAACTAATTCCAAGTCAGCGGCTTCGTTAATCGCGCCAACTGTGGTCGCACCCATGCGCCCCTTGGCGCCCAGTACCGCAACTTTGATGGTCATGCGATCACCTTCTCAAATTTCGTCGCCGATTTAAATGGTCCAACAAGGGCAAGCGTAGAAGGTCTGGGCAAGATTGTGCTGGCAATTGCCTTAATGTCATCGGGAGTTACCGCAGCAATTTTATTGAGGATCTCATCAAAACCCATGACCTCTCCGTAAACGAGCTCGCTCTTGCCGATCCGCATCATGCGGGAGCCGGTATCTTCCTGGCTTAAAACGAGGGAACCTGAGACCGCACCCTTAGCGCGGGTAATCTCTTCATCGGTGAGACCGTTCGAGGCGATATCGAATGAGATATCACGAATAATCTTGATGACCTCTTCAGTCTTATTGGGCTGGCAACCGGCATAGAAGGACATAGATCCAGCTCCGGAAAATTGTTGGACATATGAGTAGACCGAATAGGCCAAACCGCGCTTCTCGCGAATCTCCTGGAAGAGTCGGGATGACATCCCGCCGCCCATGGCCGAGGCCAGAATGCTTAACGCGAATCGACGATCATCACTGCGCTCGACGCCTTCGACACCAAGAAGTAAGTGAGATTGCTCGGTCTTGCGATCGATAATTCCGACCTTGCCGACCCCGCGCGGCTTCACCTTTGGCGCATAACGCACATTCGCTGGCCTAGCAGGTACATCCAAGAATCCATCTCGCGCAAGAGCCTGCTCGACGAGTTTGACTATCTTTTTATGGCTGATATTTCCCGCAACCGCGATCACGATATCTTCGGGGCGGTAACGCTTCTTGTAGTAATTAAATATCGAATTACGCGACATTCCATTGATGGAGTCAGCGGTCCCGAGGATCGATCTTCCCAATGGTGTGTCGCCGAAGTAAGTTTCGAGATAGAGATCGTGAATCAAATCCGATGGGTCGTCATCGCGCATAAACATCTCTTCGAGAACGACGGTGCGTTCTGCGTCAACATCTGCGGCAGTGACCAATGATGAGGTAATTAAGTCTGCGATAACGTCTACTGCGAGCGGCAAATCGGTATCAATCACGCGCGCGTAAAAACAGGTGTATTCCTTGCCAGTGAAGGCGTTCATCTCGCCGCCGACTGCTTCAATCGAGGAAGATATCGCCATGGCATCACGCCGGGCCGTGCCCTTAAATAATAAGTGCTCTAGAAAGTGTGAAGCTCCCGCGACAGGTAAAGTCTCGTCGCGGGAGCCCACATTAACCCAAACACCGAATGCCGCGGATCTAACGGTTGAAACCTCTTCGGTAACAATCCGCAGACCACTAGGCAGTACGGTGCGAGCCATTAATTAGTTATTCAGCTGGTGCATCTGTTGGAGTTGTTCCATCAGCAAGAACTGGAACCAAAGAGAACTTGCCCTTTGGATCGATCTCGTTGATCTCAACTTCAATCTTGTCGCCAACCTTCATTACCTCTTCGAGGTTCTCAATGCGCTTTCCACCATGCATCTTGCGGATCTGCGAGATGTGGAGCAAGCCATCTTTACCAGGAACGAGTGAGATAAAGGCACCGAATGTCGCAAGCTTTACAACGCTACCGTTGAAACGCTCTCCGACCTTTGGTACTACAGGATTAGCGATCGCTTCGATCATTGCCTTAGCGGCTTCTGCCTGTGAACCTTCAAGTGCGCCGATATAGATAGTTCCATCATCTTCAATGGTGATATCTGCGCCGGTCTCATCTTGAATCTGGTTAATCATCTTGCCCTTAGGTCCGATGATTGCACCGATCAAATCAGTTGGAACCTTGATCGAGATGATGCGAGGAGCCAAGAGGCTCATCTCATCTGGCATATCGATCGCTTGGTTCATGATGTCGAGGATGTGAAGACGAGCCTCTTTAGCCTGCAAGAGTGCTGCAGAGAGAACCGAGGCAGGAATTCCATCAAGCTTGGTATCAAGTTGTAACGCAGTAACGAATTCCTTCGTTCCGGCGACCTTGAAGTCCATATCTCCAAATGCATCTTCAGCGCCCAAGATGTCGGTAAGTGCGACATATTCGGTCTTGCCGTCAACAACATCTGAGATCAGACCCATTGCGATACCTGCAACTGCTGCCTTTAGTGGCACACCAGCGTTGAGGAGCGACATGGTTGATGCGCAGACAGAACCCATGGATGTTGATCCATTTGATCCGAGCGCTTCTGAAACCTGACGAATTGCATATGGGAATTCTTCGCGAGTTGGAAGAACTGGAAGTAGAGCGCGCTCTGCGAGAGCACCATGGCCGATTTCGCGACGCTTAGGTGATCCAACACGACCGGTCTCACCAACAGAATATGGTGGGAAGTTGTAGTTGTGCATGTAACGCTTGTGGTTCTCTGGGCTCAAAGTATCGAGCTGTTGCTCCATCTTAAGCATGTTGAGAGTAGTGACTCCGAGAATCTGGGTCTCTCCACGTTCGAAGATGGCAGAACCGTGAACGCGAGGGACAACCTCGACCTCAGCGGTGATCGCACGGATATCGCGGACTCCGCGACCATCGATACGGATCTTGTCGCGCAATACGCGCTGGCGTACTGACTTCTTGGTGACAGAGCGAAGCGCAGCAGAAACTTCCTTTTCGCGTCCTTCAAACTCTGTTGCCAATGCGAGCTTGGTAGCAGCATTGACTTCATCCAACTTGGTCTCACGATCTTGCTTTCCAGCAATTGTGAGCGCCTCTGAAATCTTTGATCCAGCGGCTGCATCAACAGCTGCGAAGACATCATCTTGGTAATCCAAGAAGACTGGGAATTCGCCAGTTGGCTTTGCAGCAACCTTGGCGAGCTCGTTCTGGGCATCGCACATCTGGCGAATGAATGGCTTTGCAGCTTCAAGTCCTTGACCGACAATCTCTTCGGTTGGAGCTTGTGCGCCAGCCTTGATGAGATTGAGTGTCTGAGTTGTTGCTTCTGCTTCAACCATGATGACTGCAATGTCATCACCGGCGATGGAGCCAGCTACAACCATGTCGAAGACGGCCTTCTCCAAATCAGAGTGATTTGGGAATGCAACCCATTGACCTTCGATCAGAGCGACGCGAACTGCGCCGATAGGACCTGTGAATGGAAGTCCTGCAAGTTGAGTGGACATTGATGCCGCGTTGATAGCGAGCACGTCGTACATGTGGTCTGGGTTCAAAGCCATGACAGTGACGACAACCTGAACTTCGTTACGCAGACCCTTAATGAAGGCCGGGCGAAGTGGGCGGTCGATCAAACGACAGGTGAGAATTGCATCTTCGGAAGGGCGACCTTCGCGACGGAAGAATGATCCTGGGATCTTTCCCGCTGCGTACATACGCTCTTCAACATCCACGGTCAGTGGGAAGAAGTCGAATTGATCCTTTGGCTGCTTTCCAGCAGTTGTTGCCGAGAGCAACATTGAATCGTCATCTAGATAAACAAGCGCGGTTCCCGCAGCTTGACGTGCAAGGCGTCCGGTTTCAAAACGGATCTCGCGCTTTCCGTGCTTTCCGTTATCAATTGTGGCAACGGCGAACTTAACATCTGGACCCTCCATGGGTCATCTCCATTTCTCAGCTCTCTCATTTGAGGAAACGGATCTTCGATCGAAGTTCACGGGACACGCCCGTAAACCACTACCGAGGACCGATTTACTAATGAGAGAACTGTTACTTAAATTTTCAAATTAATTAATATTTATTAATTAACGGCGAATACCGAGCTTTTCGATAATCGCTCTGTAACGTGTTACATCGGTCTTTGCAAGGTATTGCAGAAGACGGCGACGCTTACCAACCAGCAACAAGAGCCCACGACGGTTGTGGTGGTCATGCTTATTAGTCTTGAGGTGTTCAGTAATCTCTTCGATACGGCGTGAGAGCAGGGCAATCTGTGCCTCTGGGCTTCCTGTGTCAGTCGCGGATGCGCCGTACTTTGTGATGATTTCTAACTTCTCTGCTGGCTTTAACGCCATGGTGGAGCTCCTTTGACTTTCACGAGGGCCTCGGTGTGAATCACGAAGGCGCGCTTTCTCGTTTGTAGGCGTAGGTTATCAGCGAGGCACCTGCGGGGAGAAATCGGCCGCTTTTCACGCGGGATTGCGCCGCAAATAGGGCTAGGCCGTGAGCGCTTTCGCCTGGATGCAATCCTGCTTCATCTGCACCAAAAGTGGGTCAAGTCCATCGAATTTCAAGGTGTCACGGAGGCGAAATCCGATTTCTAACTTTGCCTCTTGGTCATACAAGTCCAAACCAATTTGGTCGATGGCATATGCCTCAACCTGGCGACCGCGAACCCCCGGGAAAGTTGGATTGGTGCCCACAGATATTGCTGCTTGCCAGCGGTTATCCCCTACCGTGAGCCAGCCGGCATAAACGCCATCGGCTGGGACCGTTGCGTTCTCGGGAAGTTCAAGATTGGCAGTGGGGTAACCAATCGTTCGTCCGCGCGCTTCGCCGTGGACAACTGGCCCCTTAAGATAGAAAAAACGGGTTAACAATTGATTCGCGCGTTCGATATCACCGTCGACAATGAGAGTGCGGATTCGAGTAGATGAAATCGCGCTTCCCCGATTCTCTTCGAGGTGAACCGAACTTACTTCAAAACCCTGGGCGTGCTCTTTGAGATATTCCACATTTCCGGCGGCTTTATGACCAAAGGTGAAATTAGCACCAACTGTGACATGGCTAGCGCCGAGTTCTTTAACCAAAATCTCTTCAATAAATTCTTTGGGTGACTTGGCTGCAAAGGCTTTGGTAAATGGAAAGACGATTACTTCTGCTGCACCATTCTCCTTGAGAAGCGCAATTCGATCTTCGAGAGATACCAAGGCAGATGGAGTGCGTTCTGGAGCGAAGATTGATGTGGGGTGCGGATCAAATGTCAGCACTGTAACGGGGCCGTGCTTAGCTGCTTCAGCCAAGATCTGCTGATGCCCCCGATGTACTCCGTCGAATATCCCAATCGCTACTGAGGTCATAGTCCCTATTCTTTCACGGATACCATGATTGGTGTCGCGAGATTTCTCTCCTTAAAATCTCGGTTCTCCAAGAGAGCTGCAAATGTTCCATCCCCTGCCAATCCGGCAAAGATCCCAGAAGATGAATTTGCGCTGATAGTTCGACCAAAGGAGATCTCATTGAGTTCTTCCGGAGCCAATAGGCGCACTGGCAAGATCCTAGAGATTCCCGCCCCAGTTGAAATGGGGTTCGCATCCTCCCAGCCCACACACTCTGCAATCTCAAATGGCGAGACCAGGGTGCGACGGAGAGAGGTGAGATGACCACCTACGGCCAAGGCGATTCCTAAATCACGTGCAATCGCCCGTATGTATGTTCCAGCGGAACAGATAACAGAGAGCTCGATGGAAATTCCATCACTGCTTCGAGTAATGGAATGAATATCGATTGAGGTGATGGTTACCTCACGTGACGGTAGTTCGAACTCTTCGCCGGCTCTGACCCTCTCGTGGCCGGTCTTGCCTGCAACCTTAATTGCACTTACGGAACTAGGGCGTTGTGAAATCGTTCCCACCATCTCACCCAAAACACGAGCGATATCTGCATCTGTGACCTGAGATAGGAGTTCGGGGGTGGCTGTTTGAAGGAGTTCACCTTCGCGATCGTCAGTGACCGTTGATTTCCCCAGAGCGATCGTCGCGGAATAACCCTTTGTCCCATCCACGACATATTGAAGTAATCGAGTTGCGTTCCCTAATCCAAGGACCAGAACACCGGTCGCCATGGGATCGAGAGTCCCGGCATGCCCAACTCTTTTAGTTCCGAAGCGACGACGAATCTTTGCGACGACATCATGGCTCGTCATTCCACTCGCCTTATCAACGAGCAGAAAGCCATCCATGGATTAAGTTGATTTACTCGGAGATCTTGTAGGGATCGGCATCGCCCGCGGGCGTCGCGCCTTCGCGTAACTTAGCTAGCTCAGCATCCGCAGCACGCACCGATGACATCAGATCATTCATCGCTGTAGCCGATTCCTGCAGACCATCGGCGAAGAATTCAATACTTGGAGTAATACGTAGCCCTAGTGCGTTACCAACTTCGCGCCTGATCAAACCCTTAGCCGATGCTAACGCTGCGGCGGTACCCGATTGCGCCTCTTCATCTCCAAGCACCGTGTAAAAGATTGATGCTTGTTGCAGGTCACCGGTAACACGCACATCGGTAATCGTGATGAAACCGAGGCGAGGATCTTTAACCCGAGCCTCGAGCGTTGTGGCGATCACCTCTTTAATGCGATCTGCCACCTTGAGTGCACGATTAGATGCCATGGTTAAGCTCGCTTCTTCTCGCGAATCTCAAATACCTGGATAACGTCGCCGACTTCGAGATCCTTGTATGAACCAAGTCCAATACCGCACTCGTATCCATCCTTGACCTCAGTCGCATCGTCCTTGAAGCGACGGAGTGAATCGATGGTGAGGTTCTCACCAAGAATTACGCCATTTCGCAAGGTACGCGCCTTTGCATTGCGACGGATGAATCCATCGAGTACTAAGCAACCAGCGATATTTCCGACCTTGCTCGACTTGAAGATGTCGCGAACTTCGGCGTTGCCGAGTACAACCTCTTCGTACTCAGGCTTGAGAAGTCCCTTGAGTGATGCTTCGATCTCTTCGATCGCTTGGTAAATGACGGTGTAGAAGCGAACTTCCACGCCCTCTTGATCGGCGAAGATTGCGGTTTGTGGCTCTGGCTTAACATTGAAGCCGATAATGACGGCGGTAGAAGCCGATGCCAAGGTGACATCGTTCTTGGTGATTGCTCCAACGCCACGGTGAATAACGCGAAGATCAACTTCGACGCCAACATCGAGTTGAAGAAGAGCATCTTCGAGCGCTTCAACAGAACCGGAAACGTCACCCTTGAGGATGAGGTTAAGAGTGCTGACCTTGGATTGCTCCATAAAGTCTTCGAGAGATACTTTCTTGCGAGTCTTGGCGAGCATTGCATTACGCGTTGCTAGTTGACGCTTTTCAGCGATCTGGCGCGCGGTGCGATCATCCTCGGCAACCATAAATGTGTCACCAGCGCCGGGAACAGAGGTGAAGCCCAAGACCTGGACGGGACGAGATGGGCCGGCTTCGGTGACGGCATCGCCGTTCTCATCAAGCATGGCACGTACGCGACCGTATGCACCTCCTGCGACGATGGCATCTCCGACATGGAGCGTTCCGCGTTGCACAAGAACTGTTGCAACGGGTCCGCGACCCTTATCGAGGTTCGCTTCAATCGCTACACCACGTGCGGCATCATCAGCGATTGCGCGTAGATCGAGCGCAGCATCTGCGGTGAGCAGAACGCTATCAATCAGAGCATCAAGACCCTCGCCAGATTTAGCAGAGACGTTTACAAAGATTGTCGTTCCGCCGTACTCCTCAGCAATCAAGTTGTACTCGGTCAATTGCTGGCGGACCTTATCTGGGTTCGCGCCCTCTTTATCAACCTTGTTCACTGCAACAACGATTGGAACATCCGCTGCTTGAGCGTGGTTAAGCGCTTCAATGGTCTGTGGCATTACGCCATCGTCGGCAGCAACGACCAAGATTGCAATATCGGTGACTTTGGCTCCACGAGCACGCATAGCTGTGAAGGCTTCGTGACCTGGAGTATCGATAAAGGTGATCGCTCGTTCAACACCATCGTGCATACGGTGAATTTGATATGCACCAATGTGCTGAGTGATTCCGCCGGCCTCAGATTTAATTACTTCGGTCTTGCGGATTGCATCCAAGAGACGTGTCTTACCGTGATCAACGTGTCCCATAACGGTAACGATGGGCGAGCGCACGACGAGATCTTCCTCGGCGATATCTTCTAACTCTTGCTCGAGGTTGATATCAAACTCTTCAAGAAGTTCGCGATCTTCGTCCTCTGGGCTAACAACCTGGATAACGAAACCTAGTTCGCCACCCAAAATTTTGAAGGTATCTTCATCAACCGATTGCGTGGCAGTAACCATCTCACCTAAGTGGAATAGCGCTGAAACGAGAGAGGCTGGATCGCCACCAATCTTCTCGGCGAAGTCCATCAGAGTTGCACCGCGACGAAGGCGAATTACGGTCTTTCCATCACCATGAGGAACAACCGCTCCTCCGAGGGATGGAGCAGCCATATTGTCGAACTCTTCACGTAACGCTTTCTTACTCTTATGCGCCTTACCCTTCTTGCTGCCCTGTTTACCGAATGCTCCTGCGGTGCCGCCGCGTTGATGGCGACCGCCACCCTTTCCACCGAAGGTAGATGGAGCACCCGTTGAAGGTGCAGCAGATGGTGAACGGTATGGAGAACCCGCACCTGCTCCACCAGGACGTGGCGCACCTGCGCCAGTACCTGTACCGGGAGAACCCGCTGGACGTGCTGGACGCGCTGCAAAACCGGGACGGACTGCTCCCGGACGATTGCCTGACATTGGAGGGCGTTCGCCGGGGCGGATAGGTCGGTTGGCGGGTGGGCGAGGCATTGCGCCGCCCACTGCTGATGTGAATGGATTATTTCCAGCGCGCGGTGGGCGCGGAATTGCACCTGCGACCGCTGCGGGATTTGTTGGAGTAGCGAATGGATTATTTCCAGGGCGCGGCGCATGAGGGGTTGCATCATCAGCTACTGGAGCCTCGGTTGATGCAGCCGGCGCGACCGGTGCGGAAGGAACAACAGGTGGACGGGGCAGCGCACTCGATGGTGCTGTTGAACCTGCTGAAATGCCGAGTTGATTTCGAGTGCTCTCATCGAGTTGTGCAATGGCAGCATCAATCTCAGCTTGGGTAGGTTCGGCTTTCTTTGCAGCGCTCTTCTTGGCGACCGCTTTCTTAGCGGGTGCCGGAGCACCTTCTGCCGGTTTCATATCCGGGAATTTCTCCATCAACTTACGCACGACAGGCGCTTCTACCGTTGATGATGCTGACTTAACGAACTCGCCAACTTCTTGTAACTTAGCGAGGAGCTCTTTACTGTCGAGCCCTAACTCTTTTGCTAACTCGTAAACGCGGACCTTTGCCACAGTTGCCTTCCTGGTTCTCGGCCCCTGCGTCTATCGCTGAAGCCTAAATAAGTGCCTTACTCATGAGCGCGCGGTGCTCATGATTGAGTATGTGCCTTCATTTTTGCTCCTTAGGTTCTTGCTGGTTACTCATTGAACTACTTGTGAGAAATGCTTCTAGCTCTTGGGTGTGAAGATCTTCCCCAGACTTAAAAGCCCGATGAAAAGATCTGCGCAACTTTGCTACCTCGAAGCATCTCGGGTGTAGCCAAGCTCCTCGACCGCCGAGCGTGTGATCGGGGTCTGGAGTTACCTGACCTGCAATCAACACAAGGTGGAGGAGTTCTTTCGAACTCTCCCGGCTCCTACACGCGATACAGCTGCGCATCGGGACCATTAAGGAGAACCTTACTCGCTCGCAGCCGTGGGGCGTAATTCCTCGTTCTCCGCGAGCAGAGCGAGCGCAGCAGCGGCCTCGGCCGCAGCCTCTGCCTTGGCGATATCGCTCGGTTTGAGGAGCCGTTCAACGGGGTTATCGGGATGGATATCCATGCGCCAGCCGGTGAGTTTGACGGCGAGTCGGACATTTTGGCCATCTTTTCCAATGGCGAGGGAGAGTTGATAATCAGGGACGATCACCTTCGCCGACTTGGCCAACAGATCGACGATCTCGACGCTAGAGACGCGGGCGGGAGCCAGCGCGCTAGCGACATAGGTTGCGGGATCTTCCGAAAAATCTACGATATCAATCTTCTCGCCATGGAGTTCATCCATCACCGCTTTAGCGCGAGCGCCAACGGGGCCAATCAGAGCGCCCTTTGGACTCACTCCAGCGCGATGGGAGCGAACGGAGACCTTTGATCGTTGACCCGCTTCGCGCGAGACTCCGACAATTTCAACAATATTCTCTTTCAACTCCGGAACTTCTAGGGTAAAGAGCATCTTCACAAAGAGCGGGTGGGTACGCGAGAGAGTGACTTCAGGACCTTTTTCACCCTGACGCACATCTACTACATAGGCCTTGATGCGATCACCGTGCTTATAGTGCTCTGTTGGAACTTGTTCAACGAGTGGAATCTTTCCTTCAACCTTGCCGAGATCGACATAAATAATATTTACGTCGCGGCCCTGCTGAACGATACCCGAGATGATGTCACCGACGCTTCCAGTGAATTCTGCAACGATCACGGCGTCATTGCTGGCGCGCATCTTCTCTTTGAGCACTTTACGTACAACTGACTTGATCTTGCTTTCAAAGCCTTCGGGCATATGTGTAATGGTCTCGGTGTAGACGCCCTCACCATCAAATTGCGGAACGTGAATTAAAATTT
>CAIZKO010000036.1 GCA_903933585.1 uncultured Actinomycetes bacterium | reverse complement strand
CTCCGTCAGATTGCTGCCACACAAGTTGCTACTCCAGAGGGCTTTGTCATTCACCCCCGTCTAGCACCGCAATTGGCAAAGCGCACCGAGATGCTTGATGAAGGAACCGTGGATTGGTCGACTGGTGAACTCCTTGCCTTTGGATCGCTACTTCTCGAAGGTCATCCAGTTCGCCTTGCAGGTCAAGATGTTCGTCGCGGAACTTTCTCTAACCGCCATGCCGTAATCGTTGATCAGAACACCGGTGGAGATTGGTTCCCATTGCGTGGACTTATCAATGATGACAATCATTTCTTCGTCTTTGACTCGCTGCTCTCAGAGTATGCAGCGATGGGATTTGAATACGGATATTCCGTCGAGCGCGAAGATGCTCTCGTTCTTTGGGAAGCGCAATTCGGTGATTTCGCCAACGGCGCACAATCCATCGTGGACGAATTCATTTCAAGTTCTTTGCAGAAGTGGGGCGAGCGTTCATCGGTCGTTCTGCTCTTGCCGCATGGTTACGAAGGTCAAGGACCAGATCACTCTTCCGCACGTATCGAACGCTATCTCGCGCTCTGTGCCGAAGAGAACATGACTGTTGCGCAGCCAAGTACACCTGCCTCTTACTTCCATCTATTACGCTGGCACACCAAAAATGCCGCCCGCCGCCCGCTCATCGTCTTTGAACCAAAATCGATGTTGCGCCTTAAAGCGGCAGCCTCTGGCCTCGCTGATTTCACATCTGGAACATTCAAGCCGCTCATTGATGACACCACTGTCACCAACGCGACTCGAGTGATCTTCTGCTCTGGCAAGATCTATTGGGATCTCGTTGCAGAACGCGCCAAACTTGGTGAGAACACCACCGCCATCGTCCGCGTCGAGCAGCTCTATCCATTCCCTATCGAAGAGTTCATGCGCGTCGCAAACGCTCACCCACATGCCAACCTGCTCTGGGTACAAGATGAGCCAGCCAACCAAGGCCCATACCCTTTCGTTGCTCTCAATACCTTTGAGGCACTTGAAGGTCGCACCTTGCGTCGCGTCTCGCGGCGTGCAACAGCAAGCCCAGCAACGGGTTCACATCACTTGCACGAAGAAGAGCAGCACGCTCTGATTACTGAGGCGTTTACTCGCTAAAGTCGAAGTTCTCCCCGCGGAACGCTTTCTTGTATTTCTTATAAGTTCCGTTGGCTCTGTGGATACCGCGCTGACGTCTCAGCGTTCCTCCATAGGAGGTAAACGAAAAACGAGGAAGAATACCCCTGAAGAGAATTTGATTATTCTTCACACGGAACATTCGATCCCTGAAAAAGAATTGTTGAGTTCGATTTCTTTCGCCATGTGCAAGGTAAGCCAGCGAACCCTCAATCCATCTTTCTAGGTCATTCTTTTCTCGAGTGTGAATCACCCATCCCGTTGCATCAAAGTTCGGATCAAGAGTGGACTCTGAGGAACTGGGCCACAATTCACATAGACCCTTTTTCATCGCAATTGGATAGGCGAACCTCTCTAAAATTGGGGTTCGAGCAAGAGCGCGCAACCAGAATGGACCCTTATGAAAATTAAATTCTGGACGGAAATTGGCAGGAAATTGGTGCCATCGCTTTTGCAGCATGTTTCACCATCCTTCAGCACTTGATTCTTGCTTTAGTCTCCGTGTTCTGTTGTGCTCCTTTGGAATCGGAGTGATGCGATATTACCACGTACAAAATCGGGGGCTGTCCGATCTTCCATTTACAGGGTAGCGAAACGTTAACTTTTACTCTCTGGAAACCCTTCGCACTCACAGATTTAGCTTCGTTGAATATCCACCACCTTGAGCGGGAAATGGTCGTCGTGATTGATACTTCCTGGCCTGGACATTCCGTCAAGGCTTCCACATTCACCGTGAGCGGAAAATGTGTTGATTCGTGTGGATAATCCGTTTGGCCATCGCAGCCACGTCCAAATGAAATCTTTTTAACTAATTGACCCTTGACGTTTGTAAACGTGCTTTTCACGGTAGGTGGGGGGCCTAAGGGGGCTGCAGCATTCGCACTAGAAATGACTGTGAGAGAAAGAACAAGAAATGCAACTAAAGCACGTGATTTCATGATGGTAGAACTTCCTTCCCGAATCTTGTTCAGATTTATAGGAAGTATGAACTGGTTCTCCGCTTGCTTCTTGAGGGGTGTGGATAACCTTGTATTAGCTCCTGCGGTAGCGAATCAGAACTCGACCGACAATTTCACGTGGCGCCAACAATCCCCAGGTTCTTGAATCGGTGCTGGCTTCTTTGTTATCACCCTCGACCCAAAGTCCATTTTCATCTGCGCGCATCACGCGCTTGATCAACAGGATTCCGGGATAGTTCTCGCGCTCAAACACGACGACTTCCCCAACCAAGCGTTGTGCCCCGTTCATCTTTACTCCACTTAAGCAGCGAAAGAGCAGCCAATCTCCATCGTTGTAGGTGGGGCTCATCGAATTGCCGCTCACCGCAATAGTTCTAAATGGAAGGTGCGCCATGGGAGTAGTAGTCTGACACATAGGACGATTCGTTTTTATTAAAGAAGGAGCACCTATGTTCAAGCCAACTCTCGTTGGATTTGCCCACTGCGATCTACCTTGCGGGATCTACGATCCAGCACAGGCCAAGATCGAGGCACAATCTGTAAAAGCAGCCATGGAGAAGTACGCGGCCAGCAACGATGTTGATTTCAAGTCACGTGCAGTAGCAGTCAAAGAAGAGCGTTCAGAAATGGTCAAGCACCACCTCTGGGTTCTCTGGACTGACTACTTCAAGGCTCCTCACTTCGAGGCCTACCCACAACTCAACACACTCTTCAACGAAGCAACCAAGCTCGCTGGCGCCGGTGGCACCAAGGGCACCAATGATGTTGCAGTTGCAGATAAGTTGATCGCAAAGATCGATGAG
>CAIZKO010000035.1 GCA_903933585.1 uncultured Actinomycetes bacterium | reverse complement strand
CTTCGCTTCCGTGAGAGTAAGACCTACATCGAGAAAGTCCACTTCGGTCCGTGGAACCATAATTTCATGTAAGACGAGATCGCCCGCATTAAATACATCTTCGACAATATCCCGCTCTTCATCGGATAGCGCCGCATGTCCCGTAACCAGATCAACGAGTTCTGCCTCAGATATTTCAGCGCGAACTTCTTGTGGCTTGAGTCCAAAGAGTCGAACAATCGCGTCGGTTGATTTAGAGAGAACCCAGATGATCGGACGAAAGACATTTGCGATGCGATCAATGCTGGGAGCAGCAGCGAGCGCAATCTGTTCGGTGCGATAAAGCGCTAACCGCTTTGGAACAAGTTCTCCAATTACCAAGGAGACATAGGCGATCATCAGCGTTACGAAGAGAACAGAGATCGCAGTGCTTACTCCGTGGGATAACCCCCACCTCTCCAAAATTGGAATGACGAAATGAGTTCCAATGCGCTCTGAGCCCAGGGCTGCAGAGAGGAAGCCGCAGAAGGTCACTCCAACCTGAGCGGCGGCTAAGAAACGGTTGGGATTTTTGGTGAGTTTGGCCAGCCGCGCAGTCCGCTTGGGCTTTGCGCCGGCCGCCTCCATCTGGCGCAGCTGAGACTCACGCAATGAGATTAATGCGATTTCAGCGGCGACGAATATGCCGGCCACCACGATAAAAAGGAGGACCAAGAGCAGGTCAAGGAGTAGCTGTCCTGTACTGCCGATCTGCGGTTGTGGCTCCATAGCCCTAAGGGTAGCGTGGCGAGAAAAGGCTTGGTTCTAACGCCTAAGGTGGCTAATCTTTACCCACTAGCAGGCTTCCGCCGGCTGGTGTTTTACCTTCATCCAACGGATCGTCGGGCACGTACCTGCCCGGAGAAGGAGTGAATAACTCATGGCATCAGTAGTATTTGAAAACGCTTCGCGTATTTATCCTGGCACAACTAAGCCAGCAGTAGACAAACTAAACCTCACCGTAAACGATGGAGAATTTCTTGTTCTCGTCGGACCTTCTGGTTGCGGTAAATCAACATCACTTCGCATGCTCGCCGGTCTTGAAGAGGTCGACAACGGTTCGATCCGTATCGGTGATCGCGATGTAACAGATGTTGCTCCAAAAGATCGCGATATCGCGATGGTCTTCCAGTCTTACGCTCTCTACCCACATATGTCAGTTGCAGAAAACATGGGCTTCGCGCTCAAGATCGCTGGCGTTGCTAAGGAAGAGCGCGATAAGCGCGTACTTGAAGCAGCAAAGTTGCTCGACCTCGAGCCATACCTAGACCGTAAGCCAAAGGCTCTCTCTGGTGGACAACGCCAGCGCGTTGCCATGGGCCGCGCCATTGTTCGCGAACCTCAGGTCTTCTTGATGGATGAGCCACTCTCAAACCTTGATGCAAAGTTGCGCGTAGCAACTCGTACCCAGATCGCAGCGCTACAACGCCGCTTGGGAATCACCACGGTTTATGTAACACACGATCAAGTTGAAGCAATGACCATGGGAGATCGCGTTGCGGTTCTCAAGGATGGCTTGCTACAACAGGTCGACACACCTCGTAACCTTTATGACACACCAGTCAATGCCTTCGTTGCTGGATTCATCGGCTCACCAGCCATGAACCTCTTGACCGCTCCAGTGTCTGGTGGAAAAGCCAGCCTCGGTGATTTCAAGATTGACGTTCCAGGTCATGTCAGTGGCACAGTCACTGTCGGTGTTCGCCCAGAGGGCTTCACTCCATCTGATAAGGGCTTCCACGTGCTCGTAGAAGTCGTTGAAGAGCTCGGTTCTGATGCCTTCGTATATGGCCGCCCAGTAGATCCAGGCGTCAAGTTTGCTAACGCTGGCGATGAAGGCGCACAAGTAATCGTGCGTTGGGATCCAAAGCACCCACCAAAGCCTGGCGACACCATTACCGTGGTGGCTGTTCCAGCTGCAATTCACCTCTTCGATTCAGATTCGGGCGAGCGCATCAACAAGTAAATATAGGAATCAAAAAACCCCGGTGATTAATCACCGGGGTTTTTTACTGCTTACAATTTATGCGAGCTTCGCCTGCAAGTTCTCATCGATTGCTGCCAAGAAGTCTTGAGTATTGAGATAAGGCGCATCCTTTGAGATCAGGAGAGCAAGATCTTTTGTCATCTTGCCTGACTCCACTGTTTCGATACAGACCGCTTCCAGGTTCTTAGCGAAAGTGGCAAGTTCAGGATTGTTATCCAACTTAGCGCGATGTGAAAGACCTTGTGTCCAAGCGAAGATAGAGGCAATTGGATTAGTCGAGGTCTGCTTGCCCTTCTGGTGTTCGCGATAGTGACGAGTCACAGTTCCATGAGCTGCTTCAGACTCAACGGTCTTTCCATCTGGAGTCATCAGGACTGATGTCATCAATCCGAGTGAGCCATAACCCTGCGCGACGGTATCTGACTGAACATCGCCGTCGTAGTTCTTACAGGCCCAGACATAACCACCGGGCATGCGAAGAGACATGGCAACCATGTCATCGATTAAGCGGTGCTCGTACCAAATGCCAAGTGCATCGAATTGGGTTTTGAATTCGGCGAGATAGATCTCTTCGAAGATATCTTTAAAGCGACCGTCATAGGCCTTCAAAATGGTGTTCTTCGTTGATAGATAAACCGGAAACTTGCGGAGGATTCCGTAGTTAAGGGATGCACGAGCAAAGTCGCGGATCGAATCATCTAAG
>CAIZKO010000034.1 GCA_903933585.1 uncultured Actinomycetes bacterium | reverse complement strand
GGCAATCAATGCAGGCAGTATCGAAGATCTCTGCGCGCTCATTAAATTGACCAATCCTGATGTGGTGATCAACGCTGTTGATCCGCGATTTGTAATGCCCATATTTGAAGCATGTGAAATTGAAGGCGTCAATTATGTTGATATGGCGATGTCCCTTTCCAAGGCCCACCCTGATGACCCACTGACAAAAGTTGGTTTGATGTTGGGCGAAGAGCAGTTCGCGCATGATGAGTCATTTAAATCCAAGGGGATATACGCTCTCGTTGGGATCGGAGTAGAACCAGGTTTGAGCGATGTCTTCGCTCGGTATGCATCTGACAATCTCTTCTCACGTATTGATTCTGCAATTGTTTATGATGGGGCGAACTTGGTTGTGGAAGGTTATGACTTTGCTCCAACCTTCTCGATTTGGACAACGATCGAGGAGTGTCTCAATCCGCCATTGATGTGGGAGAGAGGTCGCGGTTGGTATACAACACCACCATTCTCGGATCTCGAAAGCTTTGACTTCCCAGAAGGAATCGGGCCTGTTGAATGCGTAAATGTAGAACATGAAGAGGTCGCTCTTATTCCGCGCAAGATCGATGCCGGAAAGGTTGCGTTTAAGTACGGGCTGGGATCGCACTTCATTGATATCTTGAAAACAATTCACACCTTGGGTCTTGATCGGACTGAACCGGTCACAGTGCAAGGCGTAAGCGTTTCACCACGTCAGGTTCTCGCTGCACTGCTACCAGATCCCGCCACGTTGGGTTCTCGGATGTCAGGTAAGACCTGCGCCGGAATTCAAGTGAAGGGTCTTGATAAGAGTGGAAACCCCAAGGCGGTGTACATCTATAACGTCGTCGACAATGCATTTTCTATGGGCGAGTATGGCGACCAGGCAGTTGTCTGGCAGACGGCCATCAATCCATTAATTGCTCTGGAATTGATCGCTCGCGGAGATTGGAAGCCTGCTGGCGTTAATGGTCCCGAATGGTTCCCAGCTGATCCCTACCTAGCGATGCTGGAATCGTATGGAACAAGTTGGCATATCCGAGATGAATCGATCGAAGGAATAGAGCGTTAATCGTTGTAAGAAGTAGTACCTAGTTCTAAGATTTTCTTAATACCTATGGAGGGCGGTTGGAAATGTCGGTAGAGATCTCCAGGAGAAACTTGATCAAAGGCGCAGGTGGCCTTGGAGTTGCGTCGCTCTTAAGCCTGAATAGCGAAGAGCTAGCGCGAGCGGCTTCAAAGACCAATCCAGTGCGGTTTGCCAATTGGTCCCTCTACCTTGACTACAACAACAAGACTAAGAGTTATCCGACTTTGGTCGATTTCTCCAAGAAGAGTGGCATTCCTGTTAAATACATGGAGGTCATCGACGACAACGACACTTTCACTGCGAAGGTAACTCCACAACTTCGCCTCAAGAAAGATATTGGATACGACATTGTTGTACTCACAGAGTGGATGGCCGGACGCTGGATCAGCGGAGGTTACGTAACCAAATTTGACGATGCGAAGATTCCGAATAAGAAGAATGTATTGCCGTACTTATTAAACCGCCCTCTGGACAACGGCCGCCACTATTCGCTCCCATGGGCTGGGATCATCGCGGGCTTCGCATGGAATAACCAGAAGAATCCCAAGGGTATTCACACCATGGAGCAGCTTTTCGCTCCGGCAAATAAGGGCAAGGTGGAGGTTCTTTCCGAGATGCGAGACACCATCGGCTTGATCATGATGTGGCAAGGAACGGATATCAGTAAACCGTTTAGCCAGGACAAGTTCATGAACGCCATCGACTACATGAAGAAGATGATCCACGATGGCTTCATCCGCCAGGTGAAAGGCCAGAGCTACCAAGAGGATTTGATCAGCGGGGATGCGGTCGCAGTTATTGGATGGTCTGGCGATATCAGCCAACTTAATTCACAGAACTCCAACCGCTTTGGTTTCGCAGTGCCTGAGTCCGGCGGAACTTTCTCAACGGACAATATGATGATTCCAGCGCTCTCACCCAACAAGGTGAACGCTGAAGCGGTTATCAATAATTACTACGACCCAGTTGTAGCTGCTCGTGTTGCTAATTACATCAACTATGTCTGTCCCGTCGGTGGAGCTCAGCAAGCCATGGAGAAGATTAATCCAGCTCAGGTTCACAATAAATTGATCTTCCCTGATGCTGCTATGTGGAAGAAGTTGGTTGTCTTCCGCGATCTGACGCAAGCAGAACAGATCTCCTTCTCGACGGCATTCCAGAAGGCCAGCGGTAACGCATAGTGGTCGATGCTTCTTCATCAGCACACGGTGATTTAATACTCAAAAATCTCACTAAGAGTTTTGGTGAGTTTATAGCCGTCGATGATTTAGATCTGGTTATTCCCGAAGGATCTTTCTTTGCGCTTCTTGGACCTTCTGGTTGCGGAAAAACAACCACCTTGCGCATGGTCGCTGGTCTTGAAGAGCCGACCTCCGGAACAATCTTTATTGGAAAATCGGAGATCACCTATGAGAAGCCTTATAAGCGTCCGGTCAACACGGTATTTCAGAACTACGCGCTCTTTCCCCACCTCTCTATTTACGAGAATATCGCCTTTGGTCTGCGCCGACGTGGTGTAAAGAATGTAGATGATCAAGTCCAGAAAGCCCTCGATCTTGTCGAGCTCACACACCTGGCCTCACGCAAGCCGAACCAACTCTCCGGGGGACAGCAACAACGCATTGCACTTGCTCGTGCAATCGTGAATCGTCCCGCGCTTCTGCTTCTCGATGAGCCGTTGGGTGCTTTGGATCTGAAACTACGTCGCGCTATGCAAATCGAACTCAAATGGATCCAGACCGAGGTTGGGATCACCTTTGTGCATGTCACGCACGATCAGGAAGAGGCCATGACCATGGCCGACACCATTGCGGTTATGAATGAGGGCAAGATTGAACAGATGGGAAGCCCGGCAGATCTCTATGACAATCCGCGCACCTCATTCGTGGCAAACTTCTTAGGGCAATCCAATTTGATTAAGGGATCGATCCTCGACGCTTCAGGTAACTCTGCCGTGGTGGATATCTTTGGAACGAAGATCGGGCTACCCGTTGATCGTAACCATGCCCACGACTCATCTGTCTTAGTTGGAATTCGCCCCGAAAAAATTCGTATCGCACCCGTTGGTACCCAGATGAATGGAAATATCCTCGAAGGTGGCGTGATCTCCGACGCTTCCTATATTGGTGTAAGCACGCAATATCAAGTTGAAATGCCTTGGGGTCAAGAGTTGATGGTCTTCGAGCAGAACGATGACGGAACTCCGCCGCTCTCTAAAGGTGACCCCGTCATACTTTCATGGTCACCGATTTTTACCTTTGGATTGGCAGGGGATCAGGATGTCAACGCTGGATCGGAAGCCCACCCGGAGATCGAATGAGTACCGCGCTCATGCACACGGGTACCCACGAGAAGAAGCCCGTTCTCACTAAGAAGAAGTTGCTTCCTTATTGGCTCCTGGCTCCGGGAATAGTCTGGCTTTTTATCTTCTTCTTAGTTCCTATCTATCAGTTAATCAGCACCTCGACACAGACGCAGGGTTATGGCATCGGTACCTATGTCCAGACCTATCGTTTCGCAAACTTCATCGATGCAATAACCTCATCAAGGGCGCAGCTCTTCCGCTCATTTGAGTACGCCTTTCTCGCAACCTCTTTTGCCCTCATCATCTCGTATCCGCTGGCGTATGCGGTGGCATTTAAGTCAGGTCGCTGGAAGAACACGCTGCTCGTTTTGATAGTTGCGCCATTCTTCTGCTCATTTTTACTTCGCACCGTGGCATGGGAGCAGATTTTGGGCGAGCAAGGGGTTGTTATAAAAACGCTGCGCTTCCTCCATATTATGGGAGCCCAAGGTCACCTGACCGCAACTCCCTTTGCGGTCGTTGCCGGTCTAACTTATAACTTCTTGCCTTTCATGACTCTTCCACTTTATGCCAGTCTGGAGCGGATCGATATTCGGATGATGGAAGCTTCAGGTGATCTTTATGCAAACGCTTTCACAACTTTTAGAAGGGTCACAGTTCCGCTATCGATGCCAGGAGTAGTTGCGGGAACTCTTTTGACTTTTATCCCCGCCGCGGGTGATTACATCAATGCCGAACTTCTCGGAAATCCCGGTACCAAGATGATCGGAAATGTGATCGAGGCACGTTACCTGGCGATCGTTGACTATCCAGGGGCGGCAGCGCTCTCTCTTATTTTGATGGTGACGATCATGATTCTGGTGATGGCATACGTTAAACGCGCTGGTACCGAGGAACTTGTATGAAGCAAGCTTCGCGCTGGTTTTCGCGCAATCTTATTCGGATTTATGCCTTTTTAGGATTTGCTTACTTGTTCCTCCCGATCATTTACACCATCGCATTCTCGTTCAATAATTCCACGAAGAGCAATCTGGTATGGGTGGGATTTACTTGGAACAACTGGCTCAATCCCTGTGGTGCTCCTGATGTATGCAACGCACTCGGGAATTCACTCAAGATCGGTGTGCTGGCAACATTCTTCGCAACTTTGCTAGGAACCATGATGGCATTTGCCATGGGCCGTTATGCATTTAAGGGTCGTTCCGTGGTGAACATCCTGATCTTCTTGCCGATGGCGACTCCTGAAATCGTTATGGGCGCCTCACTTTTGACAATGTTTATCTCCTTTGGATTCAACCCTGGCTTCTGGACCATTGTGATTGCCCACGTGATGTTCTGCATCTCATTCGTTGTCGTCACCGTGAAAGCTCGTATCGCTAGCCTTGATCCACGACTAGAACAGGCCGCGATGGATTTGTACGCTGATGAGCGCGAAACCTTCCGTCGCGTGACATTCCCATTGGTCGCACCTGGAATCGCAGCCGCTGCGCTCTTGGCCTTCAGCCTCTCCTTTGATGATTTCATCATCACCAATTTCAACTCTGGTTCCGTTAATACCTTCCCGAAGTTTGTTTACATATCGGCCCAGCGTGGTTTGCCTCCACAGGCGAATGTAATCGGTTCATCGATGTTCCTCATCGCTCTCGTTATCGTTCTCTTGGGCCAATTCGTCGGCCGTAAGCGCGCAGGGGTGCGATAAGGTTTCACCCATGGCTAACCTGGGCAATATGTACGGACCCTCTTTTACCTTTCTTGGCGTTCCGCAATGCGATCTCGATATTCCCGCTACCTACGCCGACGCCGACGTGGTCATCGTGGGAGCTCCCATTGACTCTGGTACGACCCATCGCTCCGGCGCTAAGTTCGGGCCACAGGCGATCCGCGGTGGCGACTACTTGCCACACGATGCCGAACGTCCACACTTAGCTCTTCGGGTAGATGCACTTAAAGATCTCAAGGTCGTTGATGCTGGTGATTTGATGATGCCGGGACACGATCTCGTGGCTTCGCTTAAAGTTTTAGAGGAGGCTACTGAAAAGATTTCGCGCACTGGCGCGTTCATCGTTGTTCTTGGGGGAGACCACTCCATTGCTTCAGCAGATGTCGCTGGAATCGCGAACCATCGCGGCAAGGGCAAGATCTCGATGGTGCACTTCGATGCTCACGCCGACACTGCCGATTCGCAATTTGGAGCGCTTGTGGGTCATGGAACTCCGATGCGCCAACTCATTAATAGCGGTGCTGTACGCGGCGATCGCTTCCTACAGATTGGGCTACGCGGCTATTGGCCTGATGACATAACCCTCAAGTGGATGCGCGATCAAGGAATGCGTTCTTATGAGATGACTGAAATTCACAATCGCGGCCTCGATACCGTGCTCGATGAATCCTTCAAGATTCTGACAGATGAGTGCGATGGAGTCTTCTTATCTGTTGATATCGATGTAGTCGATCCTGGAATGGCTCCCGGCACTGGTACTCCTGAGCCCGGTGGGATGACTAGCCGCGAACTTCTTGAATCGGTTCGTCGCATCTGCCTAGAGCTACCCGTCGTCGGAATGGATGTGGTCGAAGTTGCTCCGCCATTTGATACCGCAGACATCACTGCGATTCTTGCAAATCGCGTTGTTCTTGAGGCTTTAAGCGCGATTGCATTCAAGCGCACTGGTCAGACGTACGATCGCAACAAAAACGTTTTAGATCGTTAAGGCTTAAAGCGTTGCCAAAATATCGGCGATATCTTGCTCGGTGGTCCAAGGATTGACGATAGCAAAGCGCAAGATGGGTTCTCCCTTGTGCGCTGACGGGACTACAAAACCGATCTGATCTGCGAGCAACTTATCGCTCCAACGTTCGTAATCTGCCGCAGACCAACCTTTACGCTTGAACGCGACGATTGATAATTGTGGATCGTGTATCAATTCAAGATCAGAGTTTTCGCGTACCAACTGGGCGGCATGCTGTGCGACGTCAAGGGTTTGCTGCATCGCTTCGGCATATTCACGGGTGCCGTTGGCTGCCAGTGAGAACCAGAAGGGTAATCCACGCGGGCGACGCGTCAGGTGAATCGCATAGTCCGATGGGTTCCACTCGTTGGGATCTTCTAAGGTATCTAAGTAAGAGGCATGTTGGGTATGGGCTCGCTTGGCAATCGTTGGGTCACGATAGATAAGCGCGCAAGCATCGAATGGTGCAAAGAGCCATTTATGTGGATCAACGATCAGAGAATCTGCTCGTTCCACGCCGTTGAAAAGAGGGCGCACAGAAGGAGCACAGAGGGCGGCCAATCCGTAAGCGCCATCCACATGGAACCAGATGTCGCGTGCGATCGCAGCAAGGCCAACGCCATCGAGATCATCGATTATCCCCAAATTCGTTGTCCCCGCAGTCGCGACTACAGCAAATATGCGATGAGTTGGGTTCGCCAACAAATAGGCATCAGCGCAGGCACCAAAATTAGCACCGGTCATAACTCCATTAGTGCCGGCGGGGACATGAAGAACGATCGCATCCATGATGTCGGCAGCGGATTGAATAGATGAATGGGATTCGGAAGAGCACGCAACTACCCAGCGTGCAACATCTGGATATTTTTCACGCGCATGAAGTCGTGCTGCCACAAGGGCAGATAGATTTCCAATAGTTCCGCCTTGCACAAAGACGCCACCGGCGCTCTGGGGCAATCCCGCCAAGTCGCTGATCCAGCGCAGTGCTTGATTCTCTGCAAATACCGCGCCCGCGCCTTCGAGCCATGATCCGCCGTACAAAGCACTGGATCCGACTACCAAGTCAAAGAGGTTGGAATGCTCGGAAGGAGCAGATGGAATGAAGGAGAGATAACGCGGATGGTCCGTTGAGATACAAGCGAGAGCGAGTGTTTCGGTAAAAACTTTGAGTGCTTCGTGGCCGCCCAAACCATCAACGGTGATTGTGTTACCAACTTTGGCATAAAGTTCTTCTGGAGTCTGTGGACCATCGAGCGGGGGATTCTCTTGGAGTCGCTTCAAACTGTAAGCCAAGATTTCTTGGGCTAGCGATTCGACCTCTTTGTTGAACTCATGCATATGGCGATTATGCCACTTATGCGTGCTTCAAAGCTTCACGCACGGCAACCCGATCCAATTCTGGATGTTCTCTTAGGAATTTGGTGACAGATGGACGATCAAAGTAAGCCAGATCTCGCAGCGCCCACCCAATCGCCTTTGCAACCCAGAAGGTGTGATCAGCGGCGTGATCGTGGCAATACTTGAGCAACAAAGGAATGTCGGTATCGGTCTTGCGACCCCGCTGATGTTGAATCGCAGCCCTTACTAGCCATACGTTATCGCTCTTGTTCCACTTGTTCATCAGGGGGAGCAGATGGAACCGCAGGGTAAGAGGCGAGACAACTCCGCCTCCCAGGCTATCTACCGTGTCCCACCACGGTTTATGCGTGAGCAGGTATTCACAATGCTTAGCTAGGAACTCTTTGTCGAGGTAGGAGTTATATGTCGAAAGCATGTCGCATGCGGCGTATTGATACTCCCGTTCTTCCATCCGCCAGAGAGCGCGGGCAGTTTTCCCCAATTGTTCAGATGTGGGAATCGGCGCGTCCCGGTAGATCTCCTTCAACGCTTGCCGCCGCGCGGGAGTCTTGATTCCAAAGTAAGGGGCTATGTCCTTCATGTAGCGCTGCATGTCATTGGCGTAAGTGCGGTTGCCCAGTCGAGGCAGAGCAGCGGTAACCTCATCGAGAATATAGCTCTGAAAGGTCACGTTTATCCTTAAATGTGCGGGAAGAAACCTCTAATGGATTGCACAATCATTTCAACAGCAATCGCAGCAACGAGAAGACCAGCAACGCGAGTGACGATGGTGATTCCGGATTCCTTTATGAGACTGAGGATCCCTGTTGAGAACATTAAAATAAATCCTATTATGACGTGAACCATGATGATTGCAGCAGCCAAACTGAACTTGGCTTGCACGGAGTGCGCGTAATGCACATAGAGCATCGTTGTCACGATTCCACCAGGGCCAGCCAACATGGGAGTGCCGATGGGAACCATCGCAATATTCACGGCTTCATTCTGTGCGGCCTCGCCACCTACTTTGCCGGTTAGACATTCCATGGCGATCAAAAAGAGGAGGAATCCTCCCGCTCCTTGCAAGGCGAAGAGCGATATGTGTAGATAGCTGAGTATTACTTGGCCAAAGAGTGCGAAGACCACAATGATGATGAGTGAAGAGGTCGCACCTTGCCAAGCTAACTTGACCTGCTCCTTTTTTGCCCGGCCAGCGACAAGCGAGAGAAAGATCGGAAGCGCGGCAATTGGATCCAAAATGACGAAGAGGGTCACAAAAGCTTGGATGCCGAAGGTCAATGCTGATACAGAGGTGAGGCTATTCATAGGATGAATCTTCTCACGATTTTAAGCACGAGTTGGTAATGAGACTCACATGGTTTTAGAGGGTGCTGTCACTCATGTGCGGGACTTCTCTCCCATCACACGAATTCAGTGGAGTAATCTCATATTTATAGGAGATGGAAAATGAGAAAGAAACTGATAGTGCTCGGCGGCGGAACGGCCGGAACTATGGTCGTCAATAAACTGCATAAAAAGCTCGATTCTCAAGAGTGGTCAATAACGATCGTCGATAAAGATAATAAGCATCTCTATCAACCGGGCTTGCTTCTACTTCCCTTTGGAGTCTACGAAGCTGGTGAACTGCTTAAGGAGCGTGACCACTTCTTTCCCAAGGGAATTGAATATATCCAGGCCGAGATCGACAAGGTCGATGCGGATTCCAACACGGTGTACTTGGTGAATGGCAAGACCCTTGTATACGACCAGTTGGTAATCGCAACTGGCACAACCCCACATCCGGACCAGACAATGGGAATGGACGACGCTGAAATCTGGAGGAAGAGTGTCTTTGATTTCTATACCCTTCCCGGAGCAGTGGCTCTCAAAGATGCGCTGAATAGATTTGAAGGAGGTCGTCTTGTTGTACACATTTCGGAGATGCCTATCAAATGTCCTGTAGCACCTCTGGAATTCGCATTCCTGGCTGATGCCTATTTTACCCAGCGCAAGATGCGAGAGAAGGTAGAGATTGTCTATGTAACGCCCTTAGAAGGCGCATTTACCAAACCGGTCTGCTCAAAGCAACTTGGTTATATGCTGGTTGAACGTGATATCAAATTAGAGCCGGATTTCGTGATCGAACATATAGATTCACAAACCAAAACTATGGTTTCTATGGATGAGCGTGAAATTCCTTTCGATCTGCTCGTCACCGTTCCAGTCAATATGGGCGCCGATTTCATTGGCCGTTCAGGGCTGGGCAATGATCTCAATTACATCCCCGTCAACAAGGAGAATTTCCTATCAACCAAGTACCCCAATATTTTCGCTCTCGGTGATGCCTCCGATATTCCCGCCTCAAAGGCCGGCTCTGTCGCTCATTTCGCGATAGATATGTTCACTGAAAATTTTGTTGAACATCTCGCGGGGCGGCCAATGACTCACAACTTTGATGGCCACGCTAATTGCTTTATTGAGTCTGGTGATGGAAAGGGACTACTGATCGATTTCAATTATACGGTCGAACCCTTGATGGGAATGTTCCCACTTCCCGTTGTCGGCCCTTTCCCACTCCTCAAGGAGAGTCGTCTGAACCACATGGGGAAGTTAGCCTTCCGTTGGATCTATTGGAATTTATTACTCAAGGGACGTTGGATCCCAATCCCAGCTTTGATGTCCATGGCCGGTAAGAAGCAAGCGACGCAGAAAGAAGGAGTTGGTTCACATGCCAGTAATTGAAATCGCGGGCAAGCCTGTTAACGTCAATGAAGAGGGTTTTCTGACCAGTTACGACGAATGGAATGAAGAGATAGCCAGGGAACTAGCAAAGCAGATCGAAATAGAAATGACGGATGAACATTGGAAAATCATCAAGTTCTTGCGTGATGACTTCAAAACTCAGGGTGAAACTGCCACGTCTCGTCGAGTTCAGACGGTGGGTGGAGTCCCGGTGAAAGAGCAATTTGTCTTATTTCCAAAGAAGCCAGCTAAGAAAATGGCGTACATCGCCGGATTGCCTAAACCTAAAGGTTGCGTGTGAGGAGAAGGAAATGACACCATCAATCGTTCCAAACTTCGGATCTGAAAATTCCGATCGGAAGTTGGCCATAATTTGCTCAAAGGGCAATTTGGATATGGCCTACCCAGGCCTGATTCTCGCCAACGCCGCACTTGGCGAGGGCGTCGAAACCATGATCTTCTTTACCTTCTGGGGTTTCGACATGATTACCAAGTCGAGGATGAATGACCTGCAATTCTCGCCAGCTGGTAACACAGCAATGCATTTGCCTGGTCACGATATGCATATTCCGCAATCCGTGATGCCTGTTCCTGGAATGACGGCTATGGCGACGCACATGCTAAAAAAGCAGATCGCCGCTCTTGATGTTCCCGAAGTACCTGACTTCCTCGATCAGATAGTTGCCGCTGGCGGCCACTTGTGGGCCTGCCGCATGTCCGCTGATATGAATAACTTGACGATGAAGGAACTCCGCGACGATGTCGAAGGTATTATTAGTGCCTCGGACTTCATTGAGATGACAGATGGGGCGCAATTGCTCTTCATTTAGTTGAGATTTTGGTTGCTAAATCAACTCTCGAATGTCCCATGAATTAGACTGCAGCCGTGGCGATTGAGCGGGGCACCCCCAACGAATTTGGCTGGCGGAAACTTCTGCGCCGCCCGAATGAAGGGCACTATGGGGAGAAATTTCCCTCTACAAGCGAACCCTTGCTCGTTCTGCATCATCTTTCCGATCTTCACGTTTGCGATACGCAATCTCCGTTGCGACCAGAGTTCTTGGATCGGTGGGGGGATGCTGATAGTCCCATCCACGAGATTGTCGGCATTATTGGTACGTACCGAGCTCACTCCATCCTGACTACTCAGGTGGTGGAAGCGATGGTTCTCGCTCTTAACAAGGTTACAAGTGGGCCGCTATCAGGACATCCGGTGGATGCTGCGATTGTTACGGGCGACACCACGGACAATGCTCAAGTCAATGAAGTCAATTGGTACATCACGCTTCTCGATGGCGGAGAGGTGGTTCCCGATTCTGGTGCGGGCGATCGATATGAAGGCGTCATGGATGATAATCCAGATAGTTATGACACCAAGTATTGGCATCCCCACGGAACTCCGGCGGGAAAAGTGGACGATGACGCTCGAGCAAAATATGGATTCCCGACCATTCCAGGTTTATTAGATGATGTTCGTAAATCATTTACGGCGACAGGATTGCAATTTCCTTGGTATGCGGTGCACGGCAATCACGATGCGCTCTTACAAGGGACGGTCAATCCAACTGACGCGACTCAAGCGGCTCAGGTTGCAGATCGACGATACGAAGGATTGCCTTCAGTGCTTTCGCTCGCAGAAACTTTGGGACTCTTCAACCAGGTCGGGCCTGCTCGATACCCCGATCCAGCCGATGCCCCTTATTCGATCGTCACCCCAGACATCAAACGGCGCGCTCTGGAACGAGGTGACTTTATTGTGCAACATCTGCAGGCGCTGGGATCACCTATCGGCCATGGGTTTGATGAAGTGAATGCAGCGAAGAAAGTTACTTACTACTCGCGAGATTTGGGTGGAGTTCGCTTAATCGCGATGGACACCGTCAACCCATTTGGAGGTTGGCAGGGTTCGCTGGACCAAGAGCAATTCGCATGGCTGGAAGCGACTATTGCAGCGTCTGATCGTCCTGTGGTTCTCGCCTCGCATCATCCACTTGAAACAATTTTCAATGGCTACACAACTGGCGAAGCGCGAGTGTGTAAGGACGAACTGGAAGCGATGCTGATCAAGTATCCCCAAGTCATCCTCTGGATTGCAGGGCACGAACACAGGCACCACGTCGAATGGGTCGGAAATCGCGCTGAAAATATTGGCTTCTGGCACGTCGAGACCTCTTCCCACATCGACTGGCCACAGCAGAGCAAGACGATCGAAGTGGTGCGGGATTCAGCGGGGGATATCTATATTGGGCTTACGACAATTGATCACGTCGGGGACATTGAATATTCAGGTGGAAAGAGTCCGGTCGAATTGGCAGGGCTATCGCGCTTATTAAGTGCCAACGTTTGGCAGCGTCGACCAGAGCTCATTGGCAAAGATGGTTTCATTTCCCACGAAGGAAAGCCCGATGAGCGAAATTCCGTTCTGCGAATTAATAAGCGTTAATCGAATTACGCGGTAGGTTTAACGAAGATCGGGTTAGATTTGAAGGAGACATCTACCTTAGCGCCAGCGCCAAGTACCGCAGCATCTGAGCTTGGCACCTGGGCCACAATTCTGCTGTGATTCGGAAGATCGATGGTGAGGCGACATGCAGCGCCAAGGAAACTTGCCGCAAAGACTCGGCCCGCTCCAGATGAATTAGGAGCTATCTTCAACGTTTCGGGGCGAACAAGTGCGATTCCTGGACCTTCCGTGATTGATCCGGGGAGCGTTGGAACTTTGACTCCTAGGATATCTATAGAGCCATTTGAAACTATTCCTTCAATATGATTTGTGAGTCCTACGAATTCCGCCACGAAAGCGGTGGCAGGGCGATCGTAGAGTTCTGCTGGGGCCGCAATCTGTTCAAGAACTCCGTTGCGCATTACACCGACGCGATCGGCAATTCCAAGCGCTTCCTCTTGGTCATGAGTAACAAAGACGGTGGTAGTACCAACTTCAAGTTGAATCCGGCGGATCTCGTCACGAAGTTGAGTTCTGACTTTGGCATCGAGCGCAGAGAGTGGTTCATCGAGCAGGAGCACTTGAGGTGAGATTGCGAGTGCGCGAGCAAGAGCAATGCGCTGTTGTTGGC
>CAIZKO010000033.1 GCA_903933585.1 uncultured Actinomycetes bacterium | reverse complement strand
CGGTCTTATCCATCTTGTCGCTAGTAACAATTCCTTCACGAGTCTTGCGGAAACCGCGCTCGTTATTTAGCTCGCTCACGCTGCGCCTCCGATTCCGAGCTCACGCTCACGCAAGATTGTGTAAATACGCGCAATCTCTTTACGGACCATAGTCAAACGACCATGGCTTTCAAGTTGACCTGTAGCTGCTTGGAAGCGAAGGTTGAATAGCTCTTCCTTTGATTCGCGAAGCTTGATCGCTAGCTCGTCTGTGGAGAGCGCACGAAGCTGCTCTGCTGTCACGATGTTAGACATTAGAACTCCTCCCGACGTACTACACGGCACTTCATTGGCAACTTGTGAATCGCACGAGTCATTGCCTCGGTTGCGATCTCTTCTGTAACTCCAGAAATTTCAAACATAACGCGTCCTGGCTTTACGTTTGCAATCCACCACTCAGGTGAACCCTTACCGGAACCCATTCGGGTTTCAGCAGGCTTCTTAGTAAGTGGGCGATCTGGATAGATGTTGATCCAAACCTTTCCACCACGCTTGATGTGACGGGTCATTGCAATACGCGCTGCCTCAATCTGGCGGTTTGTTACGTATGCAGGCTCAAGAGCTTGAATACCAAAGTCACCAAATGAAACGACGGTGCCACCCTTAGACATACCAGCCCGCTTTGGGTGGTGCTGCTTACGGTGCTTTACGCGACGTGGAATTAACATTATTCACTCGCTCCTTCCAGTTTTTCACTAACAACTGGTGCTGCTGCCTCAGTTACTACTGCGGCTGCTACCGGTGCAGTTTCAACTGCTGCGCGGGATGCTGGTGTTGAAGATGTTACTTCGCTACGAGGTGCACGCTGTTGGCGGTTAGCTGGACGACTTGGCTTTGGTGCGCGAGCAAGAGCAAGAGCTGATGCGGCGCGCTCTGCGCGGGACTCGATAACTTCACCCTTGTAGATCCAAACCTTTACGCCTAGACGACCAAATGTTGTAGCGGCCTCATAGAAACCGTAATCAATATCGGCGCGAAGTGTGTGAAGAGGTACGCGACCTTCGCGGTAGAACTCTGAGCGAGCAATTTCTGCTCCGCCAAGACGTCCACCACATTGAACGCGGATACCTTGAGCGCCAGCCTTGAGGGCTGACTGCATTGACTTACGCATAGCGCGACGGAAAGAGACACGAGCAGAGAGCTGCTCTGCGATTCCCTGGGCGACGAGTTGAGCATCAATCTCAGGGTTCTTAACCTCGAGGATATTGAGCTGAACTTGCTTGCCGGTGAGCTTCTCTAGATCCTGACGGATGCGATCAGCTTCAGTTCCGCGACGGCCGATGACGATACCTGGGCGTGCTGTGTAGAGATCGATGCGAACACGCTCGCGTGTGCGCTCAATTTCAATACGGGAAACGCCTGCGCGCTCCATGCCCTTGCTCATCATGCGACGGATCTCGATATCTTCCTTCACATAATCCTTGTATAGCTTGTCTGCATACCAACGAGATTTGAACTCAGTTGTGATGCCCAGACGGAAGCCGTGTGGATTTACTTTTTGACCCATTTACTCGGCCTGCCCTTCTGAGACAACTGCGACTTCTTCAACAGGAGCGGCCTTCTTGGCCTTGCTCTTTGCTGCAGGGGTTGCTGGCTTAGCAATCACTGTCTTGTTTGGATTTGCCTTCGCGTTAACGACCTTCTTGAGACCGTGTGGGCGATATGAACGATCAGTTGAAACAACCAGCGTCAAAGTAGAGGCGCGCTTCAAGATCTGGAAACCGCGACCTTGTGCACGAGGGCGGAAACGCTTGAGCGTTGGAGCCTCGTCGACAAGTGCTTCAACGATGTAAAGCTCAGATGCATCACGGAGTGATGGGCTCTTCTGCTTGGCATTGTTGATCGCTGAGTTCAAGAGGGTGTAAAGATCTTCACCGACTTCTTGAGGGGCGAACTTCAAAGTGGTGAGCGCAATGTCAGCACGCTCTCCGCGGATCAAGTTGATCACGCGACGAGCCTTCTGAGGTGTTACGCGAGTGTTGCGCAAGATTGCCTGCGCGACGAGTGCGTCAGTTGGATTAGATGCCTTTGGGTTATTAGCCACGAGAAGCTCTCCGATCATCCTTGACGTGTCCCTTGAAGGTACGAGTTGGAGCAAACTCACCGAGCTTGTGACCAATCATTGCTTCTGTGACGAAAACTGGAACGTGCTTGCGACCGTCGTGTACGGCGATGGTGTGTCCGATCATTGCCGGAATGAGCATCGAGCGACGAGACCAGGTCTTGATAACAACCTTGGTGTTCTTCGCATTCTGATCATCTACCTTCTTGAGAAGGTGACCGTCCACGAATGGACCCTTTTTTAAACTACGTGGCATCTGTGGTCGCTCCCTTATCGCTTCTTATTCGACTTACGACGACGGACAATGAGTGCATCGCTCGCCTTTTTCTTGCGAGTACGGCCCTCTGGCTGACCCCAAGGTGACACGGGGTGACGACCACCAGATGTCTTACCTTCTCCACCACCGTGAGGGTGATCGACTGGGTTCATTACGACGCCGCGGACGGTTGGGCGCTTGCCCTTCCAACGCATACGGCCAGCTTTTCCGAAGTTGATGTTTGATTGTTCGGCGTTTCCGACTTCACCAACCGTTGCACGGCAACGGACATCTACGTTACGAATTTCACCTGAAGGCATACGCAGTTGTGCATATGGACCTTCTTTAGCAACGAGCTGGACTCCAGCTCCTGCTGAACGAGCGATCTTTGCTCCACCGCCGGGGCGAAGTTCGATGGCATGGATCATGGTTCCAACTGGGATATTACGAAGTGGCAAGTTATTGCCAGGCTTGATATCCGCTGATGGGCCATTCTCAATTGCGTCGCCTTGGTTCAACTTTGCAGGTGCGATGATGTAACGCTTTTCGCCATCTGCATAGTGAAGTAGGGCAATACGAGCTGTGCGATTTGGGTCGTATTCGATATGGGCAACCTTTGCTGGGATACCATCTTTATCGTTACGGACGAAATCGATCAAGCGATATGCACGCTTGTGTCCGCCGCCTTGGTGGCGAACGGTGATCTTGCCGGAAGCGTTACGGCCACCCTTGGAGTGAATTGGACGAACCAATGACTTCTCAGGGGTAGTGCGTGTGATCTCTTTGAAATCAGGAACGCTCGCGCCGCGCTGACCAGGTGTGGTCGGCTTAAGTTTACGTAGGGCCATTTTTTATATTCCTCTTCTTCTTCTAGTCCTGGTTCCCTTAGGAAACAGGTCCTCCGAAGATGTCGATACGGTCACCGGCAGCAACATGCACGATCGCACGCTTGGTGTCATTGCGCTTACCAAAACCCTTAGGGGTGCGCTTGCGCTTTCCCTGACGGTTCATCGTGTTAACGCTTATAACTTTTACATTGAAAACTTTTTCGACGGCGATCTTGATCTGTGTCTTATTAGCATCGGTAGCCACCAAGAAGGTGTACTTGTTCTCATCGAGCAGGCCATAAGCCTTTTCGGAGACAACTGGTGCTAGGAGTACGTCGCGATGGTCCTTCATGCGGACACCTCTACTTCTGATTCACGAGCAACGGCAGTAGCTGCCTTTGCTGGGCCGGCGATGAATTCGCGGATCGCGCTCTCAGAGAAGACAACATCATCAGAGACCAAGATGTCATAGGCGTTGAGCTGATCGTTGACGATCAAGTGCAAGTTCTCGGCATTGCGTAGTGAACGCCATGCGATATCTTCGCTACGAGAAAGAACAACGAGCAGGTTCTTGCGATCTGAAAATTGGCGAACTGCTGAGATAGCGCCTTTGGTTGTTGGAGCATCTGTGATGCTTGAAACAACGTGGATGCGATCTTCGCGTTGACGATCGGAGAGCACGCCCTTAAGAGCAGCTGCAATCATCTTCTTTGGGGTGCGTTGATCGTACTTACGAGGTACTGGACCATGTGAAACACCACCGTGACGCTGCAGTGGAGCACGGACAGAACCCTGACGAGCACGGCCGGTTCCCTTCTGCTTGAAAGGCTTCTTACCGGTACCAGAAACTTCGCCACGATTCTTGGTCTTGGCGGTTCCTTGGCGAGCAGCCGCGAGTTGCGCTACTACAACCTGGTGAATGAGAGGCACATTAGCCTGCACATCAAAGATCTCTGATGGAAGAGTGACGTCGCCAACCTTTGCTCCCTCAGGGCTCTTGATATCAATAGTCAATGCCATGGCTTATGCACCTGCCTTTGTGTTAAGAGTTTCTGAAACAGCCTTCTTCGCTGCAGAGCGAATGAATACTGTTGAATTCGTTGCACCTGGGACGGCGCCGCGAATCAAGATCAAGTTCTTCTCGGTATCAATCGAGTGAACGAGCAAGTTTTGGGTTGTAACAGTGTCAACACCCATACGGCCCATCATCTTCTTTCCCTTGAAGACGCGACCTGGGGTTGTACGGTTACCGATCGAACCTGGCATACGGTGCTTACGGTCAACACCGTGAGAGGCTCCGAGACCATGGAAGCCGTGACGCTTCATAACACCAGCAGAACCTTTACCGCGGGATGTTCCGGTTGCATCGACAAGCTCTCCGGCAGCGAAAACATCCGCATTGAGCTCTTGACCAACTGAATATGAATCAACGTTAGCGGTGCGAAGTTCAGCAACGTCTGTACGTGGAGTAACTCCTGCCTTGGCGAAGTGACCAGCCAGAGGCTTTGTTACCTTACGGGGATCAACGGCACCAAATGCCAGTTGAACCGCGGTGTAACCATCTTTTTCGATGGTGCGAATTTGAGTGACTACATTGGGGCCAGCTGCAATAACCGTTACTGGAACGATCTTGTTATTTGCATCGAAGACCTGTGTCATGCCGAGCTTCTTGCCCAAGATTCCCTTGATGGCAGAGCCCTGTGATTGTGTGGTTGTCATAGTCGCGGCCTCCTTAGAGCTTAATCTCAATGTCGACGCCGGCAGGGAGATCAAGACGCATCAATGAGTCAACAGTCTTTGGTGTTGGATCAATGATGTCGATGAGGCGCTTATGTGTGCGCATCTCGAAATGTTCGCGGCTGTCCTTGTACTTGTGCGGAGAGCGGATGACACAGAAGGTGTTCTTCTCTGTAGGCAGCGGAACGGGACCTGCGACAGTTGCACCAGTGCGCTCAACGGTCTCGACGATCTTCTTCGCCGATGAGTCGATCACTTCGTGGTCGTAAGCCTTGAGCCGAATGCGGATCTTTTGTCCCGCCATCGTCTTTCTCCTTTTATCTAGTTACTGCACTTAAAATTCTTACTCTTCCTAGATGGAGCGGTTATTAGGCCGCTCCATCCGAACAGGAGGAGGTATTACTTATTTACTACTTATTGATCTTTACTACGCGTCCAGCACCAACGGTGCGGCCACCCTCGCGGATAGCGAAGCGAAGGCCATCTTCCATAGCGATTGGTTGGATAAGAACTACGTTCATCTCCGTGTTATCGCCAGGCATGACCATCTCGGTACCAGCTGGAAGTGTTACAACACCGGTTACGTCAGTTGTACGGAAGTAGAACTGAGGTTTGTAACCCTTGCTGAACGGCGTGTGTCGGCCGCCCTCTTCTTTTTTAAGAATATAGACTTCAGCCTCAAACTCGGTGTGAGGCGTTAGGCT
>CAIZKO010000032.1 GCA_903933585.1 uncultured Actinomycetes bacterium | reverse complement strand
TTCCACCATCTCCTTAAAGCAGGTGGAACCAGGATAAAGGCAGCTGACTTAATTCTCGGTGGAGTTGGAGTCGCCCTCTACCAAATCTCATTCTTCACAGCGGTGCGCTCTACCGGTGTAGCAGTCGGAACCTTGACCGCAATCGGCTCCGCCCCCGCGCTCACGGGAATTGTTGGGTTCCTTATTAATAAAGAGGTACCGTCCCGTCGCTGGTTCTCCGCGACGCTCATTACAACAATAGGAATCGTCCTGCTCACGGGTGCAAAGGGATTTACCCATTTCAACCTGACCGGGGTGTTGCTCGCCTTGGGTGCGGGAGCTTCGTACGCGCTCTTCGCGGTGGCAAGTAAGCGAGCCATGAATGGTGGAGCCTCTTTCACTGAAGCGATGTATAAAATATTTGGCCTGGGAGCGATCTTGCTTCTCCCCCTCTTCGCGATCGGCAAGAATCACTTCTTAACAACCAGCTCGGGACTTTTGATGGTGCTCTGGTTGGGGATCGTCCCAACCGCTATTGCCTACATCGCGTATGCATATGGCCTCAATCGAATCCGAGTTGCTACCGCCTCCACCTTAATCTTGGCAGAACCCGCCACCGCTACGCTTTTGGCAGCGCTCGTGCTGAGTGAAAGTCTCAACATCTACTCGTGGCTAGGGGTGGTAATCGTTGCTACTGGACTTATCTATTTATCCCGAGAATAACTACTCCTCCGATATTGCGACCCGATCGCGGAAGATCGAAGGGCTGAATAGCGCAAGGACGACCAGCGCTGCGATGCCAGCGACAAAGAGTAACTTTCTTGTTCCTAACCAATCAATCATTGGCCCAGATATCAGCAGCGCTCCGATCATTCCGAGGTTGATGAATGCGTTGAGGGCCGCCCCGATTCGTCCGCGCATCTCGCTCGGGGAACTTTGTATGAAGATTGTCGAAATCAAATTTGTCAGTATAGAAATCAGAATACCCAAGAGAAGATCTAATAGAAGAACAATCGACCAATGCCCGGCAAAGCTCATCCCAATGATGCTGAGCGCGGCGCCACCTAAGACATAGGTAATTGCCTTCGACTGGTGATCATCTTTTATAGTTAGTTGCATCAGCAGAACGCCGCCGATAATCATCCCGAGCGCCGAAGCGGCTCCCGATAATCCATAAATGAATACCGACGCGTGAAGTACCTTGGTGAGCAGAAAGAGATTGGCGATACTGAGCGTCCCTGCCGCGAAGAGAAATGCCGAGATTAAGATCGCAAGTGCACGTAGATAACGATTCTTAAAGATAAATTTCATGCCATCTGTGGCTTTGATCTTTTCACCGGCCGCCGCAGCTTCGGTCTTTCGATCGACTCCCAAAATAGTTGGCGCACCGGCAAGAACCAGGAAGGTAAGTGCATCAATGACGAAAGGTGTCTTGTAGCCGGTCTGTGATACCAGAACCCCGCCAAAGGCTGGGGCCGCCAGACCCGCCAAGGCGTACAGCGTCTGCGCAAATCCCATCTGCTTGGTGAAATCTTCGGGCGCCACCAAGGTCGGCATGAGCGCCATAAATGCGGGATTTTCGATCGCTCCACAGGAGCTAGAGAGAAAGACGGTGATCGTAATCAAGACCATATTGTGTTGATAGATCAGCGAGATGATCAGTGCGGCCTGTAGCGCGGAGGTAAAAGGGATAATCTGCTTGGTACTAAAACGATCGGCAATCCAGCCAGCGATCGGAACCATCGCAATCATCGATACCGTTCCTGCGGCAAGCAAGATGCTGACAAAGGTGGCCCCGTGTCCACGCTCGCGCAGAATCAGCGCAAAGACGGTGAGTTCGCTCCCCAACATCGAGAGCGCTCTAAATCCTGCGACCGCTCGTGCCTTGCCCCACTGAGTAACTGCTGCATCGACCATCCTTGTAGGCTAAATGAAGAATCCCCGCATGTCACTAGAGGGCCGGCCCAGAAGATAAAGCGGCAATGGGTGGAAGGGAGTCTCAACTCTTCGTTAGACTTGAGTGTGCTTCCAGGACTCTTCGTTAAAACGCTGGCGATCTATGCCGCGGCAACTGCCGCTGGGCTAGGCGCGCCCAGTGCCACCGCGATCCCGGGCGAATCTCAGGTCCTTATCAATTGGGTAGCTCCCGCTCAAGCTATCAATGGCGTACTGATTGAAGAGAGCGTCGACTCGGGAACAACCTGGGCGACCGTTACTAAGTTGCCACCTACCTCCACGCATTTGCGGGTACAAGGTCTAACCGATGGAAAGAATTACTGGTTCCGGGTTAGTTGGATCTGGCCCGATAACTCGATTGGTATCCCTAGCGGCACCTTGGTGGCCATCCCTATAAACAACCCCGCGGCTCCTACTGGTCTGGTCGCCACCGCAAACGACACTCAAGTCGCACTCAGTTGGGATCAAGCCAGCGGAACATCGGTCACGGGTTATGAGGTCGAGCAATCTACCGATGGCGGAACGACCTGGAAGGTTATCGCTGCCAACACAGGCTCGGCGGCTTCGGGATATCTAGTTGAAAAATTAACGGCTGGAACGACATATTCATATCGAATTCAAGCGCTGGCCTTCGGTGGGGGGAAGAGCGACTATTCCGACACTGCAGTAGTGAAAGTAGCCGCCGCGCCGACTGGTGCATTTGCGCTCAATTACCTTGTCAAAGGTACAAAAATTACCCTGAGCTGGGATACCCCGATCGACCTCACTGACATTACTAATTACGATGTCAACGTGTCGAGTGACGGCGGGATCAATTGGTTCACCGTTACAAAGACTCAGGGCGGAATCAATAAAGCGGTAGTTCCATACATTATCGGCGGAGCTACCTACCAAATTATTGCAAATTCTGCATCTGGATTGACGGCATCTTCTGCTGTGCAACTTGTGCAGACCAACGCGATCCCGGATCCGGCGACAACTGCAAAACTCAATCCCACCCCTGCCGCGACTGCGACTCCCAGTGATAGCGCATCCCCTACGCCTACTGATACTTCATCGCCAACTCCGAGCCCAACCGCCTCTGCCGCGACGACCCCTGTAAAGAAGTCTTCGTTACCAATGATTCCCATCGCAGCAGGTTTGCTCGTGCTTCTCCTGGGAATTGGAATATTTGTCTCCTCGCGAAATAAAGATAGCCGTCGTCGTCCAAAGCGTCGTCCAACTCCAAAGCGTCGTCCAACTCCAAAGCGCAGACCGTCACCGGAGCGCAGAGCGAGCTCTGAACGAGCATCAACAAGTAGGTCGTCAATAGAACGTAGGCCATCTCCTGATCGCAGACCATCTCCTGA
>CAIZKO010000031.1 GCA_903933585.1 uncultured Actinomycetes bacterium | reverse complement strand
GGATTCACATTGCTTGTCGCATGAGATGGATCCAAACCTGTAAGAAGTCTCATTGATCCTGGCAGATATGTGAACGTTGCAAATCCAACGAGGACTGCAGAGATAATTGCTGATAGGAAGAATGAGCGATTGATTGCCTGCATTGCAGATCGATCTGTTGAGCGCAGGCGAGTGATGAAGATTCCGATAATCGCGGTGACGATTCCAATTGCAGGAACAATCAGTGGATAGATCAAACCAGCATCACCAAATCCGGCCTTACCAAGAATGAGCGCAGCAACCAAGGTAACTGCATATGATTCAAAGAGGTCCGCTGCCATTCCGGCACAGTCACCAACGTTGTCGCCAACATTGTCTGCAATCGTTGCGGCGTTACGAGGATCATCTTCAGGAATATTTTGTTCAACTTTTCCGACCAGGTCTGCTCCGACATCGGCAGCCTTAGTAAAGATTCCACCACCAACGCGCATGAACATGGCAAGCATTGCAGCACCGAAGCCAAAGCCCTCAAGTACATCTGGCGCATTTTCGCGATAGATGATCACAACGAGTGAAGCTCCGAGAAGTCCAAGTCCAACAGTTGTCATTCCAACGACGCCACCGGTACGGAAGGCGATCTTCACAGCATTCGCTGCAGAGCCCTGACGAGCCGCCTCGGCTACACGGACGTTAGCTCGAACCGCGAGCCACATTCCGTTATACCCAACAGCCGCGCTAAAGAGCGCTCCAAGCAGGAAGAAGATCGATCGGCCGATACGAATATCGGTATGCCCCGGTAGCGCAAAGAGGAGTATGAAGACGATTCCCACAAATACTGAGAGTGTCTTAAATTGGCGATTGAGATATGCAGCGGCACCCTCCTGGACGGCGGCGGCAATCTCCTTCATCTTTTCAGTTCCGTCGGCTTGGGCCAATACCTGAGCGCGCAGGCCGTATGCGATGGCGAGCGCTAGAAGGGAGACTCCAAGGACGATAAATACGTAAATTAGGTTGGTTCCTGCGACTTGCACGGGTGTAGACACTATTTTGACTCCTCGTTGAGTTGATAGGCGCGGTGCATATTTGGTTTAAAGGGAGCTGAGGGGTGAAAGGTTACACATATATATAAGGACAATTACAAATTTTCGACAATTCGTCGGTATCCTTTCACCCCTATGAGCTTTATAAGCGTGACCTCAGCCCTAAATTCCAATTATTCGCTAGTCATAATCTTCGCCATCTTGGCGCTGGAGACTGGCTTACCTCTGATTATCGGACTTCCTGGGGATACTTTGCTGATTACGGCGGGGCTCTTCGCTGCCGGCATCGGAAGTACGCATGGCCATCATCTCAATATCGCCCTGGTCGCCATCGGAGCCCCAATATCGGCCATCATCGGCTCCCAATTCGGGCATTGGCTTGGTTGGCATTATGGGATCAAGATCTTCAGTAGACCCGATTCCAAGTTTTTCGATCCTGGAAAGATTAAATCTGCTGAAAAGTACATCGTTAAATATGGACGTGGTCGCGCCATAGTCCTGGGTCGTTTCATCCCTGTAGTTCGCGGACTTATAAATCCACTCTCTGGAATTATTCGCGTTCCCTTCAAGACCTTCGCTTTTTGGAATGTCTTCGGTGCGCTTATTTGGACTCAAGTACTTATTTGGGGTGCATATGCGGCAGGAAATACCTTTGCCAACACAATCTCTAAATATATAACCGACATCATTTTGGTGATTGCTGGAATAACAGTTCTGCCTCTTGGTTGGGAAATTTTTAAAGAGTGGCGCAGTCGTAAGCACCTCTCTTAAGTTATAAACCCAAATCAGCTAGTTGAAAGGCGGCTCGGTATTCCAAACCGGCTGCTAGAACCGTTGGTGCCGCTCCGCGTTCAACAATAACTGCAACTCCAACGATAATCGCTCCGGCTTCTTTCAGCGCTTCAACAGCGGTGAGAACTGATCCACCTGTTGTCGATGTATCTTCAACCGCGAGAACTCTCCTACCCGCAACATCGGGGCCTTCAATACGGCGCTGCAATCCGTGCGCCTTCTCTGCTTTGCGAACTACAAAAGAATTCAATTTTCTTCCCTGTTGACCTGCAACATGCATCATCGCTGTTGCGACTGGATCTGCTCCGAGCGTTAAACCCCCGACAGCTTCGTAATCCCAATCTTTTGTAAGTTCTAGCATCACTTCGCCGACGAGTGGTGCCGCAACTGAATCGAGAGTTATGCGTCGCAGATCCACATAGTAGTCAGCTTCTTTTCCGGAAGAGAGAATTACCTTTCCGTGGACAACGGCCTTTGCCAGGATTTCCTGCTTAAGTGCTTCGCGTGATGTCATGGCTAAACCTTATCTACTCTTCTTTGTAAATCATTACACTCTGACCAGAGCGCTTTACAATCGCCTTAGTTGAATTGGTTGCCATAAGGACATCTACTTCGGTCCGCAACTTTGCTACTTCAAGGGCCATATTGGCTACCGCCGATTCAAGCTCCATAATCCGCTTGATTCCCGCCAGATTGATGCCATCTCCAACGAGGCGTTGAATATTTCGAAGGGAAGCGATGTCGCGGAGGGAATAACGACGACCTCTTCCTGAAGCGCGTCCAGGCGAGACTAATCCAATACGGTCATACTGTCGGAGAGTTTGTGGATGCATTCCAGATAGTTCAGCAGCGATAGAAATTACATAAACTGCATGATCATCGTCCGGTTGTGAATCGAGGTTCATGCTCCCGCCCTCTCTTTGAGATCTTTGCGAGGTGATTCGGATCCTGTTAACTCTGCAAATTCTTGAAGCGTGCTCTTGGCCTTGCTATCAAGACGCTGCGGAACATGAACTTCGACTGTAATTAGCAGGTCGCCAGTTTGAAAGTCTTTGGCTACGCCTCGACCTTTAACCCGCAATACTTTTCCATTTTGAGTACCGGGGGCGAGTCTCACTGTTACATCTTCGCCACTCAGCGTTGGAACTGCGATATCTGCGCCAAGTGCTGCCTCAGTGAAAGTTACAGGCAGCGTCATAGCAAGATTGTTTCCATCCCGCGTAAAGACTGGATGTTTGGTGACATGAATAATAATGAATAGGTCACCCGGGCCGGCTTGGCTAGGAGCCCCACGGCCTTTAAGTTTTATCTTCGCACCATCTTTAAT
>CAIZKO010000030.1 GCA_903933585.1 uncultured Actinomycetes bacterium | reverse complement strand
GCGCCAACTTAGCGATAGTTGTGGATTCCCCACCAGGGAGAACTAACGCGTCAATGGAATTGATCTCATCCAGATTCTTGACTGCGATTGCTTCAACTCCGCACTCTGCCAGAGCAAAGAGATGCTCTCTAAAGTCGCCTTGCAGCGCTAGTACTCCAACCAACATGTGAAAGTGGGCGGTTTTACCAGCCGCGCTCAGCCAAACGATGTGGCACCGGAATATCAGCAACGTTGATACCGACCATGGCATCTCCGAGTCCGCGAGAGACATCAGCAACAACCTTTGCATCGGTGAAGTATGTAACTGCCTTCACACAAGCGCTGGCCCGGGCGGCCGGGTTACCAGACTTAAATATTCCAGATCCAACGAAAACACCATCGGCTCCGAGTTGCATCATCATCGCGGCATCAGCGGGAGTTGCAATTCCACCCGCGGTGAAGAGCACCACAGGTAATTTTCCTGACTCAGCAACTTCTTTTACCAAGTCGTAGGGTGCAGACAATTCTTTAGCTGCAACGTAAAGCTCATCTTCGCGCATATTGGAAAGGCGACGAATCTCTTGCGAGATTTTGCGCATATGCGTTGTTGCATTCGAAACATCGCCGGTACCGGCTTCACCCTTGGAACGGATCATGGCGGCGCCTTCATTGATGCGACGAAGCGCCTCGCCAAGATTTGTCGCGCCGCAAACAAAGGGAACTGTGAAGTTCCACTTGTCGATGTGGTTTTCGTAATCGGCAGGAGTCAAGACTTCGGACTCGTCGATGTAATCAACGCCGAGGCTCTGCAAGATCTGTGCTTCGACAAAATGACCGATACGAGCCTTCGCCATTACCGGGATTGAAACTGCTGCTTGAATTTTCTCAATCATGTCAGGATCGGACATACGTGCTACGCCGCCTTGTGCACGAATATCTGCGGGAACGCGCTCGAGCGCCATCACCGCAACAGCACCAGCATCTTCGGCAATCTTTGCCTGTTCGACATTGACCACATCCATAATGACGCCGCCCTTGAGCATCTCAGCCATACCGCGCTTGACGCGTCCAGTACCGGTTACCTTGTGGGTGTTCTCAGACATGTCATCTCCTCGTGCAGATCAGTGCCCTCTTGGGCTGCTACCCCATAGGGCAAGAGTCTTAGTCTACTTTGAAGCCGAGGGTGTTGGCGTACTGGTTATTGGGAATACGAAGGCAGGCTTCTGGTCGGTGAGAGCTACCCAAACCTGACCCACAGGAAGGTAGGCCGGTGAGCCATCCTTGAGCGTCCACGTTGTTGCCTGGGTGGCGCTCACGCGGTTCCAAAAGACTGGAATCTCCTGGCCATCGCGGAGCAAATATCCAGTACCTGATCCCACGGTGTTGCTAAACGGCGTGTAACTACCCAACTTATCGTGGTAGATAGAAGGCGTAATGCTTACCTCTTGGATGAGTAGCGTGGGAGATCCCAGTTGCACACCATTGGCAGCCAGATCCGGTGTGCCGTTGTAGTACATCTTCCATCTCTGCGTGACAGACGACCAAACCGCCTTGTACTTTGCGGCTGGCCACTTGAGTTCAGCGCTCTTAATTGCTTTGCCTCCGAGCGGAAGCGGGCCAAAACTCCATCCAACAGATTTCGCCGTAGTGATTTTGCGGTGTTCCACGTTGATCGATTTATTCAAAAGCGCCTTTGGATTGAGCAACATGTCAGTAGGAGCGGAGCGAGAGGGATCTCGCGAGTAGATGGAGGCTGGTTCCGTATCCGCACCAATATCTTCAATATTGGCTGCCCGTAGCACGGGTAGGAACTTTGATTGCGCTCCACTGTAAGCCATTCCCACACGGCCGTAGTTAGCCATTAAATCGATATCACTAATTCGCGCCGAACGAATCGGACCGATCTTTGCCGGAAGTTTATTGCTAAAAACGGCAGCGATTCGAGTGAGACCGCCTTCAACTTGCTCGATATAAATGACATCGGCGCTATCCAGCCCGATCTGCGGATGCGCTGCCCTGGTGTCATCGATTTTTACAAAGAGAACCGGACCATTAGCGCCAGGTAGACCAGTCAATGCGTTGGTTGTGACCGCAGTGGTGGTGGCTGTACCGGTGGTGGTGGCAGACGAACCACACCCAGAGAGGAAGAGCAGCGAAGAAGCAACTGCGCCAATTACTAGAATCTTTATAGCGCGATTGTTCAAAGGGTGTCCTCTTCAAATGAATAGATCTTTGGCAACTTTGCCTTACCGGCAAGATGGAATAGTCGATAGATGGGGCGAGATCGTAACTTTGCAACAGAGTTGACAGCTTCAAGATGAATCGCAATGGCCAAGGTAATCTTCTCAGTCAATATCGTCAGTTCATCGAGCAGCGGAAGAAATATCGTAACTTCACCGCTCTTGGCCGATTCGCGCAGAAACTTGAGAGATTCAGAGAGCGATCGTTCTGCATCATTCCGATCGATGATCGCTTCTTCACGACTTACATAAGCCGATTGCGTAAGAATCAAATCGGTTGCTGGATCTAATTCGGTCTGGTGAGAAATTTCAAGAGCGAGGGCTGCCCGGCGCTGCAAGAGCGCATCAAGATGCTCCCATGAGGTTTCGACGCGGTGATGAAGACGATCAAGGCGCGCCGCCGAAAAAGAGAGATACCAAGCGAAGAGAATGACTAGTAGAGCTATCAGTACGAGCGTCATCACTACCTCCCCTTCTTGTAACTTGCATTTTCCGAGCCGACTGCAACTTTCCCTTGGCCCGTCATCGCTACTTCATAGACGCTCATTATCTGGGAAGCGACGCTCCCCCAGTCGAAACGAATCGCCGAAACCAGACCATTCTCAGCGAGTTCTTGCAATCGCGCCGAATTTCGTAGCAATTCGATAACTTTTTTAGCTAAATCGTTCGAATCTTCAGAGGCGAAATTCACCCCACTGTCCCCAACGGAGAGTAGATCAACGAATGCTTGGATATCGCTCGCCAAAACTGGAGTTCCCGAAGCCATCGCCTCCGCCAAGATAATTCCAAAAGATTCACCGCCCGTATTAGGAGCGACGTAGAGATCCAAGCTCGATAAGAATTCCACTTTCTCGGACTCTGAAAGTCTTCCCAAGAATGTTATGTGCTTGCTGACTTGAGGATCCACTCTTGCCATGACCTTCAGAGGCTCCCCTGGACCAGCAACGACTAGTTCCAAATCAGGAACGGCTTTGAGAATTTTGGGGAGTGCTTCGAGAAGTAGCGGAAGTCCTTTGCGAGTCTCTTCAAATCGACCGAGGAAACCAATTCGAAAGGGTGCCCCGTTCTCCCGTCTGCGAACTTCCCCCGCTGCCTTGAATCGCGCAAAATCAATGCCGTTCGGAATAACTACCGCTTCAGTTCCATAGAGATTATTGAGCGTAGCTTGCGCCATCTCGCTCACGGCAATGCGGGCACTCAATTTTTCGATCATCGGTTCGATCAATGGTCCTACCGACGATATGGCGCGCATCTTAGGAGTTGATGCATGGAATGTTCCAACCATCGCTCCTTCTGCGGCCCAGCAAGCTAGGAGCGAGATAGAAGGGATACCCGGCTCGTGCATATGCAACACATCAAAATCACCTTGAGCAATCCACTGTCGGACCCGCGATGCGGCGAT
>CAIZKO010000029.1 GCA_903933585.1 uncultured Actinomycetes bacterium | reverse complement strand
GGTGTCGCTGATCCGCGAATCGATGTTGAAGTCATTTCAGTAGCGGAACGTGCATTTCGCCAACTCGGATTGAAGAACTATCGGCTGGAGATCACTTCTCTGGGTGACTCTCTCACGAGAGAGAATTACCTCAAAGATCTTCGCGCTTTCATAGGCTCCATCGCGCTTGATGATGAGACTCGTGAGCGAGCAGCCCTCAATCCTCTGCGACTCTTTGATGACAAACGTCCGGAAGTGAAAGAGGCAATGAGCAAGGCACCTGTACTAATGGATTACCTAACCCCAGAGAGTGCAGCTGACTTCGCCAAGGTGCAAGAGTTGTTAAAGCTCGTTGATATCGATTTTGTCGTGAATAATCGGATGGTTCGTGGTTTGGACTATTACACAGGCACTGCCTTTGAATTTGTTCACAATGATCTCGGCGCGCAATCTGGAATCGGTGGCGGGGGTCGATACGACGGTTTGATGGCTCAACTCGGGGGACAAGAGTTATCTGGAATCGGTTTCGGACTGGGAATTGATCGTATTCTTTTAGCCCGCGAGGCAGAAGGTCTCTCCCTCCCTGAAGGGTTGGGCCTAGACCTCTACATCGTCCCTCTCGGCACGGGAGATGCAGCGCTGCAGATCGCTGAGGAGTTGCGGCTCCGTGGAATCCGCGTGGATTTGGCCTTTGGAGATAAAGCGCTCAAAGGAGCGATGAAATCTGCAGATAAGAGCGGAGCCAAATATTCCATTGTCCTTGGAGCAGATGAAATTGCCTCTGGAGCGGTCGCTCTGAAGGAGATGAAATCGGGGGAGACTACTTCCGTTACTCTTAGTGCTTTAGCCAATGAATTAATCGAACGTATCGCAAACCTTGGAGAGCACTCTTAATATGTTACGCACACATGATGCCGGTTCACTGTCAAAGTCCGATGTAGGTACCACAATTGTGCTCGCAGGATGGGTAGCCCGGCGACGTGACCATGGCGGAGTTGCATTTATCGATCTCCGTGATGCCTCAGGTGCAGTTCAGGTAGTTATCAAAGATGAGATTGCCGGTGCCTTGCGCGCCGAATGGTGCGTTCTTATTACTGGGACTGTTCGGATTCGTCCAGAGGGCAACGAGAATCCAAATATTGCCACTGGTGCCATTGAAATTGATTGTCAGAACCTCGAGGTTCTCAGCGAAGCTGCCGCGCTACCTTTCCCCGTTGATAGCGGCGATGTCTCTAATATCAGCGAAGAGATTCGTTTGAAGTATCGCTATTTAGATCTACGTCGCGAAGGACCTGCGAGGAATCTTCGACTGCGCTCACGCGTCACCTCAACTATCCGCACCGTTATGGATCGCCTAGATTTTCTCGAAATCGAAACTCCTTACTTGACCCGCTCCACGCCTGAAGGAGCGCGCGACTTCTTGGTACCAGTTCGCTTACAACCTGGAAGTTGGTATGCGCTTCCACAGTCGCCGCAATTGTTCAAGCAGTTGTTGATGGTCGCTGGCATGGAACGTTATTACCAGATCGCACGCTGCTTCCGTGACGAAGACTTCCGCGCTGATCGCCAGCCCGAGTTCACGCAGTTGGATATTGAGATGTCCTTCGTCGATCAAGAAGATATCCTGCGAGTTGCTGAAGAGATTCTTGAAGAAGTGTTCAACAAGACTGTTGGCTACCAAATTCCACGGCCTATTCCACGCATGACTTACGCGGAGGCGATGCGTCGCTATGGATCTGATAAGCCGGACTTGCGCTTCGAATTAGAACTGGTTGATGTTAAGGAATTCTTCGCCGACACCACTTTCCGCGTCTTTCAAGCCGATTACGTCGGTGCAGTTGTTATGCCTGGAGGGGCGAGTTCACCACGCCGCGAATTGGATGGATGGCAAGATTGGGCAAAGGCGCGCGGAGCAAAAGGTCTGGCATACATTTTGGTGCAAGAAGATGGAACGCTCGTTGGCCCAGTCGCTAAGAACCTCTCCGAGAGCGAAGCCGCTGGAATTGCTGCGCAGACGGGTGCAAAGCCGGGAGATGCCATTTTCTTCGCTGCTGGGACTAAGAGTTCCTCGCAAGCGCTCTTGGGCGCAGTTCGGTTAGAGGTTGCGCAGCGTTGCAATCTCATCGCTCCAGGCGCCTGGGAATTTCTCTGGGTCGTTGATGCTCCAATGTTCGAACCAGTTGACTCGGAAAATCCGGCGGCCGGCTGGACCGCGGTGCATCACCCATTTACTGGTCCAAAGCCGGAGTTTGCCGATAGCTTCGATAAAGATCCCGGTAACGCTCTGGCCTATGCCTATGACATCGTGCTCAATGGAAATGAAATCGGCGGAGGTTCGATCCGTATTCATAAGCGCGAGATGCAACAGCGCGTCTTTGATGTGATCGGGCTAACCCCGGAAGAGGCTAAGAGCAAATTTGGCTTCCTACTCGAAGCCTTCAATTATGGCCCACCTCCGCATGGTGGAATCGCTCTTGGCATGGATCGCCTCTGTGCTCTATTGACTGGCGCTGAGTCGATTCGCGAGGTCATCGCATTCCCTAAAACCGCAAGTGGCGGCGATCCGCTTACCGGTGCTCCAACACCGATCACCCCAGCACAACGAAAAGAAGCTGCCGTCGACTACGTGCCTGAAAAGGATTAATTTAGCGCTCTGACCGCAAAGTTCAGGTAGGCTATTGCGTATGGGTCCTGGAGGTATTGCAACCATCATCGCGGCGTGTTCGCTGCTGGTGATTGCCTTTGCCCTGGCATATGCCATCATCCGCGTCGGCAATCTAATCGACGAGGTTGAGAAGACCATCAAGAGCGTTAATCGCATCGTTTCAACAGCCGAAAATTTCACCGAGAAAGTAACCGGTTCGATCACCTCTTTGGTGGAGAAGAACTCCGGCTTTCTTAAGGTCATTGGAACTTTAGTAAGCGCCTTTGCGGGCAAGAAGTTTTCTCGTTCTGATCGGGAGCACGAGTAGTCGGTGGAATCCGCAGAAATTAGAGCGCGTTGGTTGCGCTTCTTCGAGTCCGACAATGCCCTGGGGTTAAAACATACCGTTGTGCCTTCAGCCTCCTTGATCGCTGATGATCCAAATCTGCTCTTAGTAAATGCTGGAATGGTTCCCTTCAAACCTTATTTCTTAGGTGAGATCAAGGCCCCATACGCCCGTGCCACCTCCGTGCAGAAGTGTGTTCGTACCTTGGATATCGATGAGGTCGGAAAAACTACCCGACATGCCTCTTTCTTCCAGATGTGTGGCAATTTCTCTTTTGGAGATTACTTCAAAGAGGGCGCAATCACGATGGCCTGGGAACTACTCACAAAACCGATCAGCGCTGGCGGCTTTGGCTTTCCGGAAGAGAAACTCTGGGTCACGGTCTATCTCAACGACGATGAAGCTGCCGATATTTGGCATAAGAAAGTTGGCGTCCCCAAGGAGCGTATTCAACGTCGTGGGATGGCGGATAACTTCTGGTCGATGGGTGTCGCCGGACCATGTGGTCCCTGCTCGGAAATTTATTACGATCGCGGACCAGCCTATGGTCGCGAAGGTGGGCCGATCGCGGACGAGGATAGATACCTTGAAGTCTGGAATCTCGTCTTTATGCAGAACATCCGTGCCGATGGCGGCTCTAAAGATGATTACCCGATCATTGGCGAGCTTCCTGCAAAGAATATTGATACCGGACTTGGCTTAGAGCGCACTGCCGCGCTTCTCCAAGGTGTAGAAAATATCTACGAGATCGATACCACGATGCAGATTCTCTCCAAAGCTTCCGAACTCGCTGGCGTCACTTATGGCAAAGACGAGAAAAGCGACGTTTCGCTGCGCGTGGTTGCCGATCACGCACGTACATCAATGATGTTGATTGGTGATGGAGTCCTTCCCGGAAATGAAGGCCGCGGCTACGTTCTGCGCCGCATGATGCGCCGCACCATTCGCAATATGCGAATCCTGGGAGCACCTGACCATAATTCGAAAGAACTTCTAATGGCGGCCATCGGTGCAATGTCACCGCAATATCCGGAATTGTCGGAGAAGAGCGCTCGACTTATCGAAGTAACCGAAGCCGAAGAAGATTCCTTCCTATCAACTCTTAAAAGTGGAACCCAGATCTTTGACTTAGCATCTGTCGATGCAAAAAGTTCCAAGAGCGCAACCTTAACTGGCGACACTGCCTTCAAACTTCATGACACATATGGATTCCCATTTGATCTCACGCTAGAGATGGCATCTGAAACTGGCCTGAAAGTTGATGAGGATGGCTTCCGCCGCCTCATGAAAGAACAGAAGGACCGCGCTAAGGCCGATGCCAAGGCGAAGAAGAGTGGCCATACCGATCTCTCTGAATATCGCAAGATTGTCGATGCAACTGGTAAGACCGAGTTCATCGGTTATCAACACCTCGAAGGTGAAGCCAACGTGCGCGCCATCATGGTCGATGGGGCCAGTGTCCATGAAGTACACGAAGGTGATGTTGAAATCATTTTGGATCGCACTCCGTTCTACGCAGAGGGCGGCGGTCAACTCTCCGACGGGGGAATCTTGACCTTGGCAGATGGAACGCGCATAGAAATTGATGACGTGCAATCGCCCGTTCCAGGTCTTTATGTCCATCGCGGCTCTATTGTCTCTGGATCGGTAAAGGTAGATCAGCACCTCTTCGCTCAGATTGATCAGGGTCGTCGAAAAGCGATCTCGCGCGCCCACACCGCAACTCATATGGTTCACAAAGCATTCCGCGAGGCACTGGGAGAGAGCGCTACTCAAGCAGGTTCAGAGAACGCACCGGGCCGCTTCAGATTCGATTTCCCAGCAAATGGCGCGGTTCCGGCCAGCGTTCTGGGCGATGTGGAATCCCGCGTCAACTCACTGTTGATCGAAAATTTGGAAGTCACTGCGGAAGAGATGAGCCAGGCCAGGGCCAAAGAAATAGGTGCGATGGCGCTCTTTGGTGAGAAGTATGGTGACGTGGTTCGGGTGGTCAGCGTCGGAGATTGGGCTCGTGAGTTGTGCGGCGGCACGCATGTTCACTCATCCGCCGAACTGGGCGTTGTTAAATTGCTGAGTGAATCTTCGATTGGTGCGGGAGTACGTCGTGTTGAAGCGCTTGTAGGAGCTGACGCTTACTCTTACCTGGCTCGCGAACATATCCTTCTCAACTCTCTCACCGAAATTATCAAGGGAGCTCGCGTCGAAGAGCTGCCCGAACGGATCTCCGATCTGCTCAATAAGGTAAAGACGATCGAAAAAGAATTGGCGATATTCAAATCCGCACAAGCTATGGCTTCGATCAATGAGCTCGCTAAGAACTTTGAAGGTATTGGCGCTTTCAAGGTTTTAATCACGCAGGTCGCCGATGGAATTTCTGGTGACGATCTTCGCGTGATGGCGCTGGATCTGCGCAATAGACACCCGCATGCGGTGGTTGGCTTGCTCTCAGTAGTCGATGATCGTGTTGTCTTAGTTGTTGCCGTCTCGCCTCAAGCCACTGGCGCAAAGGCGGGTCAACTTGTGAAAGTAGGCTCTGCAATTCTAGGTGGCGGTGGCGGTGGCAAGGATGATTTCGCTCAAGGTGGTGGCAGCGATGCCACGAAAATTGCTGCTGCAATTGCAGAGTTAAAGGCAGCGCTAGGTTCTAACTAGTCGATGAAGACCGGCCGTCGCGTAGCTTTTGATTATGGCCAAGTAAGAATTGGTGTTGCGGCGAGTGATAACTCTGGATTGATTGCATCACCCATAGCAACTCTCATCGCTACCGATTCAGATCTCTTAGAACAAATCGCAGCATTGATCATCGAATACGAGCCGATCTACCTTGTTGTGGGGGAGCCGAAACACCTCTCTGGCGCCTCTAATCCGTCGCTCGTCGCAGCGCACGAGTTCGCCGCTCGCCTGGCAACAATTACCGATATTCCTATTCACTTTATCGATGAGCGGATGTCGACGCTATCTGCAGCGCGAAATCTACGTAGCGCCGGCCACGACGCGAAATCCAGTAAGTCACGCATCGATGCCATGGCCGCTGTTTCCATTCTAGAGAGTGCTCTCGAACGCGAGCGGATCGCGGGTCATCTTGATTAGGACCCCTCGAGAACGAAATCTCATCACACTATTCATCACACTGCTGATGGTTTTAGGGACCATGATCGCTCTAAAAGTCATCATTAGTAATGGCAATTCTGATTACCCGAAAGGGCATCCTGGGGCACCTGTACGCATCGTTGTGACACAAGGCGAGAGCGGTACCGCAATCGCAAATGACCTGGCTGCCCAGCACGTAGTTGCGAACGCGGCTACCGTCATCTCAAAGATGATCAAGCGAAACATTGTTGGAATCGCACCAGGAATTCATCTGATACAGAGCGCACTTCCCAGTGATGAGGCCCTCATCCAGCTCCTGGATCAGAAGCGAATAGTCGATTCGATCTATGTTCTTCCTGGATCCACTGAGGCCGACATTTTGAAAGAATTGCATTTGGTAACCTCCTTAAAGCAGAAGGATGACCTCAAATCAATCGTGCCCTTCTATGCCAACCCACGGAACTCCCTGGAAGGCCAACTGGCTCCGGTGCAGTACTCATTCCAGCCTGGAACAAGCACCCATGACGCTTTGAAAGAGATGCTCCAGAGCTTTCGCGCGGAAGTTGCTGCTACCAAGTTGGATGCTGGATATAAAAACTTCACTCCTTATCAGGTATTGACGGTTGCTTCTTTGATTCAAATTGAGTCAGATCCGGCAGATGGCGGAAAGGTCGCACGGGTTATCTATAATCGATTGAAGATTGGAATGGCACTCCAGCTGAATTCAACGGTGCAATATGCCTTGGGATTAAGGGGCCAGATAGGTTTGAGCATCAAGGCAACTCAGATTGATTCTCCCTACAACACCTATTTGCGCGTTGGATTGCCGCCAACACCCATCTCGAACCCATCAATTGCATCCATCACAGCAGCGCTGAATCCTGTGCCAGGAAATTGGCTTTATTTCATTACGGTACAGCCGCACGACACTAGATTTACCGATAGCTTCACCACCTTTGAAAATTGGGTGGCGCTCTATAACCACAACGTTGCGACCGGTCTTTTCAAATGATCAGAGCAGCGGTTTTAGGTGCACCAATTGCGCATAGCCTCTCTCCGGCGCTACATAGCGCTGCCTATGCATTTCTAGGAATATCTGGAAGTTACGAAGCCATCGAACTCACCCCTGAGATGGCCCCCGATTTCTTTGTTGCGGCGCTACAAGAAGAGTGGACCGGATTCTCGTTAACGATGCCACTTAAAGAGACCATCGTGGAAGTTGGTTCGACCCTTGGTTTCGAAATCGACCCCATCGCAATGCGGATGCGATCTGCCAATACCCTGATGCGAAAGGGCAAAACTTTTGCCGCCTCATCAACCGATAGAACCGCCTTTATCAATCTCCTAGCAGAAGTAACCAAAGAGAAGGTCGCAATAATCGGCGGGGGTGGAACAGCGCGAGCTGCGCTGAGCGCTCTAGATGGATTTTCCACGAGTATAGATTTCTTGTTGCGCTCATCGGCTCGGCGAGAATTACTCTCTGATATTGCGACCGAATCCGCCTTGAATTTTTATGGCATGGACCATCCACTGGATGACTACGACCTGGTTATCTCAACAGTGCCAGCGGGAGCCACCGATGACATCGCACTCTCGCTAGATCGCGCTATCCCAACGCTTTTCGAGGTTCTCTATAAACCCTATCCAACGCCATTGTTAGCCAAAGCCCGCGCGCTGGGTAGCCATACGATCGATGGAATGGATCTCTTGGTTGAGCAGGCGATCGATCAGATTGCACTTTTTACCGGCGCCAGCTTTGATCGGGAAGAGCTAAGGAAACTGCTCCTACAAGTTGGGCGATCCCACCTCGACTAATTCTGTGGATAGCGAGAGAAAAGTTGCCACCACAAAGTTATTCTCAATCGGTGTTGACCTATTCTCTCAGCCTACTTATCGTTCTTTGGATTTGTTACTCGGATATTCGCGACCACCGCATCCCTAATAGATCACTCCTTCTCCTCTGGTTTCTCATCGAAATCCATCTTGCGACACATTCGTGGAGCAGCGAGGTTAGCGCTCACCTCTTTGCCCTAATCTCTCTCTTAATTGCCCTCACTTTCTATTTCACAATCCGCGGCGCGATGGGAATGGGCGATATAAAACTCTTCTCGCTCATCGCACTCCTCACGCATTCAATTCAACTCTTAGTCTCTGCTCTTCTCTTAGCCTGCATAAGCGCTGGGCTTTGGGCGGTTATTTCCAGGAAAAAGACTCTTCCCTTCGCTCCATCTCTACTTCTTGGAAGCCTTTTGGCGCTACACATCCATTAAATCCTTATGAGCGACGGCTAAGCCAGAGTTTCTGACACAATACGCATATGTTGAGATGGCTTACTGCTGGTGAATCACATGGTCCTGCGCTCTCCGCGATATTGGAGGGTCTACCGGCTCACGTCCACATATCGACCGAGAAGATCGATTTCGACCTCCGGCGCCGTCGTCTGGGTTACGGCCGAGGCGCGCGACAGAACTTCGAAGCTGACCAAGTGACCATTCTCGGCGGGGTCCGCCATGGAGAGAGCCAAGGAGGACCCATCGCAATCCAGGTTGGTAATTCCGAGTGGCCCAAGTGGGAAAAAGTTATGTCTGCAGATGCCGTTCCTGCGGATGAACTTGCAGCGTTGGCCCGAAACGCGCCGCTGACCCGCCCTCGTCCTGGTCATGCCGATCTCGTTGGAATGCAGAAATATGATTTTACTGATGCGCGTCCAATTTTAGAACGTGCGAGTGCTCGTGAAACTGCAGCGCGCGTCGCGCTCGGAGCAGTTGCACGAGCATTTTTAGAGCAGACCGTTGGCGTGCGCATCATGAGCCACGTTCTCTCTATCGGCGCAGCGGGCAGCGTCGAGGGCTACCCACTTCCTACCTACTCTGATCGCGATACGGTCGATGCCGATCCAGTTCGTTCTTTTGATCCAATTGCCAGCGCCGCCATGGTGGCAGAAATAGATGCCGCCCACACCGCTGGTGACACACTTGGCGGAGTCATAGAAGTCTTGGCCTTTGACCTACCTCCTGGTTTGGGTTCGCATACCCACTGGGATCGTCGGTTAGATGCACGTTTGGCGGGGGCGATGATGGGAATCCAGGCCATCAAGGGTGTTGAGATCGGCGATGGATTCACCACAGCAAGGCGTCGTGGTTCAGTGGCGCACGATGAAATTGAACGTGATTCAACCGGAAAGATCACTCGTCGGACCGACCGCGCAGGGGGAACTGAAGGCGGGATGTCTAACGGTGAGATTCTCCGAGTGCGTGCAGCGATGAAGCCAATTTCGACGGTACCGCGGGCGCTGGACACCATCGATGTTGCAACTGGCGAGCCAGCTAAAGCGATTAACCAACGCTCTGATGTCTGCGCTGTACCAGCAGCTGGAATAGTGGCAGAGGCGATGTGTGCCTTAGTTTTGGCCGATGCTGTTCTTGAGAAGTTTGGGGGAGATAGCGTCGGAGAGACGCGACGCAATTTCCTCTCGTACATCGAAGCGTTAGAAATTAAATAAATGCAGCGAGCCATCCTTATAGGTCCGCCGGGCTCAGGGAAGAGCAGTATCGGCAAAGCGCTTTCGAGAGAACTAGCAACCAGTTTTGAGGATACAGATTCACTTATTGTTGAGGAGCAAGGGAAGAGTATTCCTGAGATATTTACAGCTGTAGGAGAACCCGGCTTTCGGGCGATCGAGAAATCGGTCGTGCTCAAAACCTTGAATTCCAATATCGGAGTTATCTCACTGGGCGGGGGCTCAATTTTGGATGCCGATGTGCAGGATGCTCTCGAGAAGAGCACTGCAAAAGTTATTTATCTACACGTGGGATTAGGAAATGCTCTCACGCGCATAGGGGTAAAGGGCGACCGACCTTTGGTTGCAGAGGATCCAAAGAGCCAATGGCTTAAAATTGTGGAAGAACGCGAACCAATTTATAGGCGGCTGGCAAAGATCGAAGTGCACACCGACAATAAGAAGCCTCACGAAGTCGCGCGAGAACTACTAGTTCTTATGGGGTTGAATCATGCATAAAATAGCAGTGCAGGCTGAAATCGATTACGAGGTACATATCGGCGCCGCCTGGCGTCCATATCTCGATTCGATTCTCTCTTCTCATAAGAAAGTATTGATTATCGCTCCGGACTTCATTGTCGCTTCTGGCAACTTGGCAGATATTGTTAAGGGTTCTGAACACATGCTCTTTGTTGCTCCAGATGGAGAGGCGCAGAAGAACTACGCAACCGCAGAAGCGCTATGGAATCTGCTTGGTGAAAATGAGTTCGGTCGAACCGATGCCGTTGTCGGAATCGGCGGGGGAGCCACAACGGATCTATCGGGTTTTGTTGCCGCCACCTGGCTCCGCGGCATAGCCTGGTATGCAGTTCCTACAACTCTCGCAGGAATGGTGGATGCGGCCGTTGGCGGAAAGACTGGAATTAATACCGGTTCAGGAAAGAACTTAGTTGGTTCTTTCTACTCCCCACGTTCTGTCTGCGCAGATATGAGTTGGTTAGACACTCTCTCGGATCGCGACTTTGCCGCGGGTCTCGCCGAAGTCATAAAGACCGGTTACATCCGAGATCTTTCCATTCTCACGACTTTAAACGGTGCGGACACTCTTGCCGCGGCACGCAAAGCCTCTTTAGAACTTGTCGCCAAGAGCGTTGCGGTGAAGGCATCGGTTGTCTCCAACGATTTTAAAGAGGGCAAGCTTCGCGAGATTCTCAATTTTGGACACACCTTCGGGCACGCAATTGAGAAGAGGTCTGGATATGCGCTGCGCCATGGCGAGGCGGTATCTATCGGTTTGCACTTTGCCGCAATGCTCAGCGAGGTCGAATTAGGCTTTAGCTCCAGCGAAACCGAACACCTAGCGAAGCTATTAGAGAAGTTTGGACTGCCCACAGTGTTGATAAAGGGCGAGTATCAATGGTCAGAACTTCTCGCCCTTATGGCTGGCGATAAGAAGAGTCGAGATGGTCGGATCCGCTTCATTGGATTGCGAGTTCCGGGAGAACCAGATTGGATTGAAGCGGCGAGTGCCGACACCCTATCTGCCACTTATGAGAAGATACTTCTATGAGTTCAGCAAAGGTCTTGGTCCTCAATGGACCTAACTTAGATCGATTGGATCTCCGTGACTCGGCGATCTACGGCACGATGACTTTCCCTGAATTATCTGATTTCATTACGACGAGCGGATCTGCTCTTGGGCTTGATGTGGAGGTTCGGCAGAGTAACTCCGAATCCGAAATCATCACTTGGTTGCACGAGGCCGCAGATAATCGCAATCCAGTCATCTTCAATCCGGCTGCCTTTACCCACTATTCGTACGCGATTCGGGATGCGGCGGCGATGTTGGTTGCGCCTCTCATCGAGGTTCACCTCAGTAATCCATTGGCGCGTGAGGAGTTTCGTCACACTTCGGTGATTTCGGGCGTTGCACAGGGGACTATCGGGGGGTTTGGGCCTGATTCTTACCGCTTGGCCCTGATCGCGATGAAAGAGTTGATCTAACCTTCAGGTATTCTGCCCCAATGGCTACTACAAATGACCTTAAGAACGGCATGACCCTCGAGATTGAAAACAAGCTCTGGACCGTCGTCGAATTTCAGCACGTTAAGCCGGGTAAGGGTCCAGCTTTCGTGCGTACCAAGCTCAAGCTCGTACCCGGTGGCAAAGTCGTTGAAAGAACCTTCAACGCCGGAGTAAAAGTTGAAATCGCCCAAGTTGAAAAGCGCGACATGCAATATCTCTATCGCGATGGCGATGGATTTATCTTCATGGATACCCAAAATTATGATCAGATCACGATCAGCGCAGAGGTTGTCGGCGACGCTGCCAACTACATGCTCGAGAATGTAGAAGCGCTAGTAGCTGTTCATGATGGCAATCCCCTTTACATCGATCTACCCGCCTCGGTTGAATTAACGATTACCTACACCGAGCCAGGGCTGCAAGGAGATCGCTCCTCGGGCGGAACCAAACCTGCAACCGTCGAAACCGGAATTCAAATTCAGGTTCCACTCTTCATCAAGCAGGATGAGAAGGTTCTCGTCGATACTCGCACTGGTGCCTATCTCGGTCGCGCCAATTCCTAAGGGCGGATCGACGAGTGAGCGCTAGACGGAAGGCACGTAAGCGCACCCTCGACCTTCTCTTCGAAGCCGATATGCGGGGAGTGAGCGCCGTAGATTTACTTCAGATCCGTCCTATCGATGAAATTTCCGAGTCAGCATATGCCCGAACTCTGGTTCTAGGCGTCGCGGAACATCGCGCCAAGATCGATGAACTCATCCATACCTACGCAGAAGGTTGGGATATGGATCGGATGCCAATTATCGATCGCAACCTCCTCCGTATCGCGCTCTTCGAAATTCTCTGGAGCGCGGAGCTAGATGACAAGATCGCAGTTTCCGAGGCGGTCGAGATCGCTCAGGAGCTCTCCACCAAGGACTCGGCCGCATATATCAACGGAGTCCTCGGGCGCGTCATCCTATTGAAGTCGGTAATCTCACTCTCGTAAGGGGACTGCTAGACTTCCCACGCGGAATCAGCCGCATATCCTTTAACTGACGTCCTGTGAGGCGGCAAAGGAGAGTTGATGAGTGTTGTATTAGAACAGAGCGAGATTGATCGTTCGCTCAAGCGCATTGCGCACGAAATAATTGAGCGCAACCATGGCCTTGCGTCGGTAGTTCTCCTCGGCATCCCTACCCGTGGCGTAACCCTCGCCCAGCGCATCGGAACCTTCCTCGCCTCTATCGACACGCCAGTCCCAGTCGGAGTTCTCGACATAACCATGTTCCGTGATGACCTGCGACTTCGTCCGCCACGTCCATTAGTACCAACCCAGATTCCCGCGCAAGGGCTTGAGGGTAAAGATCTCATTCTTGTCGATGACGTTCTCTACTCTGGCAGAACGATCAGAGCCGCGCTGGATGCAATCGGCGAACTCGGAAGACCTCGAACTGTGCAACTAGCCGTTCTCATCGATCGTGGTCATCGTCAATTACCGATCCGGGCCGACTACGTTGGTAAGAACATTCCGACGAATTCTCGCGAGAGCGTGCGCGTTCAACTCCACGAGATCGACGGCATCGACCAAGTAGAGCTGAACATCTGATGCATACTCCGCACCTGCTCTCGGTCAAGGACCTCTCCAAGAGCGAAGCGCTAGAGATACTCGACACAGCTCGAGAACTATCTCGAATTACCGATGGTGCAATTAAGAAATTGCCGACTCTCCGTGGGCGCACCGTTGTGAATCTCTTCTTTGAAGATTCCACAAGAACTCGCCTCAGCTTTGAAGCTGCTGCTAAACGCCTCTCAGCCGAAGTCATCAATTTCTCCGCAAAGGGCTCCAGCGTAAGTAAGGGTGAATCTCTGAAAGATACCGCCCAAACTTTGGAGGCTATGGGGGCTGAGTTAATGATCATTCGCCACCCCACCTCCGGATCTGCCCAACGCTTGGCGGAGTCGGGTTGGGTCAAATCTCATATCGTGAATGCCGGCGATGGAATGCACGAGCACCCTACCCAAGCGCTCTTGGATGCC
>CAIZKO010000028.1 GCA_903933585.1 uncultured Actinomycetes bacterium | reverse complement strand
TGGTGTCACAGAGTGGCCTTTAACCCCTAAATTAGACCCCTCAACCTTCGGTGGGCGAGGCGTGGCATAAGCGAGAGGAGGGCACGTGTAGTGGCATATACATTCTTGAAGTCATTCCTTACCCCAATCCTCATGCTCCTCTTTCGTCCTAAGGTCACCGGGCTGCGCCACGTCCCAAACTTGGGACCAGTAATTGTTGCCTCTAATCACCTCTCCTTCAGCGATTCTGTCTTCATGCCTTTAGTGGTTCCCCGCAAGGTGACCTTTATGGCGAAGAGCGAGTACTTCACCTCTCCTGGATTCAAAGGTTTTATCAAGAAGATTACTTTTCAGGCCCTGGGGCAAGTTCCCGTAGATCGCGCTGGAGGACGAAGGAGCGAGGCGGCTATCCGCACCGGACTGAAACTTCTCGAAGAGGGCCAATGCATCGGAATTTATCCCGAGGGAACGCGCTCGCCAGATGGCCGACTGTATAAAGGTCGTATTGGAATAGCTCGAATGGCAATTGACTCAGGGGCACCTGTCGTTCCGGTCGCGATGTTTAATACTGCAGAGATTCAACCGACCGGCCAGGTGGTACCCAAGGTGCGTCGCGTTGAGATGGTCTTTGGAGAGCCGATGTACTTCACCGGAGATTCCAGCGATCTCGCTAATTTACGTCAAGTGACTGATGAGATCATGCAAGGCATCCAAAAGATCTCCGGACAGGTCTATGTAGATATGTATGCATCTGATGCCAAGAGCGCAATCGCCGAAGAGTTAAAGAAGAGCGAAGAGAACTAACCGTTCCCAAGTATTTCGCGCCGCACCGTAACAAAATCGCAGATCCCGCAGCCATCTTTAGCTGGTGGGCATTCGCCACGGATCATACGAACTAACTCAGATAACCGCTCTTGCAGTGCGATGGGATTGCGCTCCGCCGGAAACCATGCGCTCTGGACGCGATAGCCAAAGCCAGCATTTACATTTCCCCACGCCTGATCGAGAGACCAGGTGTAGAGGCCAACCATCGAGATCTTTTTAGGCGCATCCTTCTTAGGATTTTCTAGGCTGAAGGCATAGGCCTCAAGTTGCGGCGCATAGAAGACGCTCTTGTCATAGTTGTTCTTCTGCAATTTGCAATCCACAATACCGAAGGTGCCATCGGGAAATTCGAGTAGAAGATCGTACTTACCGCGAATGAAGAGGCCGGAGTCGACGCCGTCGACGACGATATTTTGCGAGACTACCCATCCACCGTGGGAGTGAACCTTGCCCTCTGGGAGATCAGGATGGATATCTGCAGTTGATTTTCCGATGAAGTAACGCTCCTGCATATCGGCGAGATCACCGATCAGTGGCATTGTCATGGGAGCCGCGACAGAGTGGTTGTATTGCAGCCAGAGGCAGCGATGGCAATCGCCCCAGGCGTATGTTAAATGGCTAGGACTAATTGCGGCGCGTGGTTCGCCCATGATGACTCACTTCTCTAGGAGCGAAGAGATGAACCCTTCGGATTATTTATAGGCAAAGTCTGTACTAAAGCGGTGACATCCGCTTTAACCGCCACGAGGCCAAATTACGAATTGAGCAGCGAATTAACGAATGTGATTACTCCTAGACCGACCATCACAAAGCCGCCACCAGCGCGCAGACGTTCCAATCTGCGGGCATCTGAGGAGAGCCAATTGCGAATAGTTCCAGCCACGATTCCCCAGGTGCCATCCGAGAAGAAGCAGATAATGCAGAAGATTGCTCCGAGAAGTAAGAGCTGCGATGTCAGATGCCCTTTAGCGTGATCAGTGAACTGGGGGAGTATCGCGGCGAAGAAGACCATGCTCTTGGGATTGAGAACTCCGACTAGGTACCCCTGCCGGATCGTCTTAACGAGGGAGGGCTTGCCTCCACTCAAATCGGTCATCGATTGCGCATGTTCTTTGCTGTGGCGGATAGCGTCGATGCCCAGGTAGACGAGGTAGAGCGCTCCGGCCCATTGCACCCCGATATAGACGGCGTGGTAGCGCTGCAGCACCGGACCGAGGCCCACGGCCACCAGGACAGAGATAGTGAACATACCCAGGGCATTGCCCAGAACGGTCGCTACAGCCGTTGCCCGACCCCAGGAGATAGCCCTTGCGATGGTGAAGAGGACGCTGGGGCCGGGGGCCAAAATGATGAGCGTGGCTGCGATGAGATATTCCCAGAGCCGGGAGGGGATGATCAAGGTCACTCGCCGAGGGTACTGGTCTGTGGTGGTTTGGAGTGGACAGTTTTGTATCGAATCGATAGGTTACGTCTCGTTATATCGATTCGATAGTAACAACTCGACACTACCAATTGGAGTCTATAGATGCGCTCGCGAAGTGAATCCCTGGAGTTCGCCCTACTTGGCGTTCTCAGCCAGGGCCCACTCCACGGCTACGAGCTCCGCAAGCGGATGACCGCAATCTATGGCCCTTTTAGAGCTCTCTCCTTCTCGGTTCTCTACCCCCAGCTGCACCGCATGCTGGAGGCGGGAGTCATCAAAGAGAGCGTCTCGGAAGAGGTGGGTGGCAGTCGCCGCTCGCGAATCGTTTATGCAATAACCGACGCTGGTCTAAGGCGCTTTGAGGCGATCTCATCGAGCAGCGAGCCAGATAGTTGGGAAGATGAAAGTTTTGAAGTTCGGTTCGCATTCTTCGGCCCAACTCCACAACGCAATCGTCTGCAAATCCTAGAAGGGCGTCATCACAAGCTTGATGAGAAGGCAAAGATCCTTCGCGTCGAACTTGAGAAGTCTCCTGAAGGGATCGATCGTTATTTAGTTGAGTGGCGTCGTCACTCATTGGAATCTGCTGAGCGCGAAATCGCTTGGCTACAAGAAATGATTAATACCGAAAGGAAGTCAACGTGAGCAACGAAGATGTGACCCAAAGCAAAGAGATCCGCGTAGCGATTATCGGCGTAGGAAACTGTGCCAACTCGCTTATCCAAGGCGTGACTTACTACAAGGATGCGGCAGCTGATGTCGAAATCCCTGGACTAATGCATGCAGTCCTTGGTGGTTACCATGTTCGCGACGTAAATTTCGTTGCAGCATTCGATGTCGATGCCAAGAAGGTTGGCCTCGATCTCGCTGATGCAATGTGGGCTTCCGAGAACAACACCATTAAGTTCTGCGATGTTGCCACAACAGGCCTCATCGTGCAACGCGGACCCACCCTCGATGGACTTGGGCGTTACTACCGCGAGACAATCGTTGAATCAACAGCCGAGCCTGTAGATGTCGTTGCAG
>CAIZKO010000027.1 GCA_903933585.1 uncultured Actinomycetes bacterium | reverse complement strand
TCACCTTCATCATTATCAGATGGAAGTTGACCCATTCGCTTGTCGTTGGTCCAGAAATAGAAACCAATCGTCAAAGCTAGCGCACCACTTAAACCAATAGCAGTAACCCCAAGCGGTTCGCCGCCCACCTGCCAGTAGATGACATCAACTATGGCGTAGAAAACCGCAAGAAAACCAAAGAGCTTGTATCCAGCCTTCATTTAGTGACCGCCATCCGTGTGTGCCATATGCGGATAATGTAGATCGAAAGCGGGACGCTCGGATCTAATCCGTGGGATAGAAGTGAAGTTGTGGCGTGGAGGCGGACAAGAAGTCGCCCACTCCAAGGAGGCTCCATAACCCCAAGGATCATCGACGGTCACCTTAGGAGATTTGCGACTAATCCAGACATTGATCATAAATGGCAACATGGATAGCGCGAGCAAGAAGGAACCGATCGTGGAGATCGTATTGAGAGTTGTAAAGCCATCCGTAGCTAAATAATCAGCGTAGCGCCGTGGCATTCCCTTGATTCCAAGCCAGTGTTGCACAAGGAAGGTTAGGTGGAAGCCAAAGAAGAGAGTCCAGAAGTGGATCTTTCCAAGGCGCTCATTAAGCATATGTCCCGTCATCTTCGGCCACCAGAAATAGAAGCCGCCGAACATTGCAAAGACAACTGTTCCAAAGAGCACGTAATGGAAGTGTGCAACCACAAAGTACGAGGCCGATACCGCGAAGTCCATAGGCGGGCTCGCCAAGATGATTCCGGTGATGCCACCAAATAAGAAAGTGACCAAGAATCCCATGATGAAGAGCATCGGCGTTTCGAAGGTGAGCGAGCCGCCCCACATCGTGCCAATCCAGTTAAAGAACTTTACGCCCGTCGGCACTCCGATGAGGAACGTCATAAAGGAGAAGAAAGGCAGGAGCACCTGACCCGTCGCATACAAATGGTGAGCCCACACTGATACTGAAAGTGCAGCAATACCGATCGTTGCAGCAATCAATCCCTTATAGCCAAAGATTGGCTTACGACTAAAGACCGGCAAGATCTCTGAAGCGATTCCGAAGAATGGCAAGGCAAGAATATAAACCTCGGGATGGCCAAAGAACCAGAACAAATGCTGCCAGAGCATTGCTCCACCGTTAGCAGAGTCGAAGATATGCGAACCAAAGAGCCTGTCACTTTCCAGACCTAAGAAAGCTGCGGCAAGAGGTGGGAATGCAAGGAGTACCAAAATAGAGGTGAGGAGAACGTTCCAGCTAAAGATGGACATACGGAACATCGTCATCCCAGGCGCGCGCATCGTGAAGATTGTCGTGATGAAGTTAACGCCACCCATGATTGTTCCCAAGCCGGTGATAGCCAATCCAATGACCCAGAGATCGCCACCAATTCCAGGTGAATACTGACTATTTGCGAGAGGCGCATACGCCGTCCAACCGAAGGAAGCAGCTCCCCCAGGGCTTAAGAATCCGCCGAAAGCCATAAGGCCACCGAAGAGATAGAGCCAGTAGGAAAGCATATTTAACCGCGGAAAAGCCACGTCGGCTGCACCAATTTGAAGAGGCATGATGACGTTAGCGAAGCCCACGAAGAGCGGAGTTGCGAACATCAGCAACATCACGGTTCCGTGCATCGTGAAAATCTGGTTGTACTGCTCGGTGCTCAAGAATTGCAGACCAGGACGAGCAAGTTCAGCACGAAGTACTAGCGCCAAAATTCCAGCGATGATAAACCAAGCGAATGCGGTGATGAGGTACATATACCCGATCGTCTTATGGTCGGTCGATGTGATCCACTTTACGAAGAGGCGACCTTTGGACTTTGCTTTAGGTTCAATGGCCCCATAGCCAGAGGACTGCGTTGCTGGTTCTGCAAAGGTTGTCATCGTTATGCCACCTTAAGAGAGTTGATGTATGCGGTGTACTGGGCAGGGGTAACAACTTTGACGGTGAAGAGCATCTGCGAATGATCGCGTCCACAGAGGATGTTGCAACGCCCCGGGAAAGTTCCCAATTTTTCAGCGGCAAACTCCAGATGGTTAGCGACGTGCGGTAACGCCTGAATTTGAATCATGTAAGCGGGGATCCAGAATCCGTGATCGACATCGCTCGAGGTTATCGTGAAGAGCACTTTCTCGCCGAGTGGAAGTACCAGCTCGGGACGCTGCGCCGGAGTTCCCGTAACGGTTGGCGCCGTTGGAGCGTCGTTATAAGTGAACTGCCAAGACCATTGCATAGCGTTGACATGAATATTATGTGGAGCAGTTGCAGGTGTATCGACTTTGGTGATTCGCGCTTCGTCACGAGCGGTGTAACCAAATAGAACTGCAACGATAATAAACGGAATCAAGGTGTATGCAACTTCAACGGGGATGTTGTAGCGAGTCTGCTTAGGAAACTCTTCGCTCTTCTTGCGGTGGAAGAAGACCGGCCACATGAGCAAGATGAAAGTAAGGACGCCAACAACGGCGGCAGCTATCCAAGCCCAGTACCAAAGTGAGCCAGTCGTGTCATTGACGCTCGATACCCCCTTGGGAAATCCAAGACCGGAGATATTTTGGTTGGAGCAGGATGTGAGCAGCAGTGTGCTCGTCGAAAGGGCTAAAAGTCCGATAATTCGGCGGGTACGACGCATAGGGAGAAGGATAACCATCTCGCTCGCTAAGCGTGTCCACGGCGGGTAGCGTTCTCAGGGTGGGTTCAATCACAAGCCGATTCCAGAGCGAGGCGCCACTACACCCGGCGGCCAGAGCCTTCCTGGCCGACGCCTTTGACCGTGGCTGGGCAGACCCCTCAAAGTTTCATGCAGAGTCGCGCCGAACCGCCATATTGCTTAATGAGGCAAAAGAGCTCTTTTCTAGTCATTTGGGAGTTCGCACGAGTCAGATCGAGTTCATATCCGATCCAGCACTGGGCTTTCATCTCGGCATCTCTGGCCTCCTTCGCGATGACTCCACTTTCTTCTATTCCGCGGTAGACCGCTCTGAGGTCTTTGCGGTTGCTGCCCTACACGGTAGCGAGAGCCTTCCCGTAACCCTCACAGGAACCGCTCAATACCCACAAGGAGCACCCCACGATGTTCTGGCCTGGCAAGCAGTTAACGGCGAGACCGGAATTGTTTCAGCACACCCTTCCAATTTCGCTGGACGGATATTTGTAGATGCAACCTCCTCGGGAGCGCAGACCTCGCTACCCGAGCGGTGGAGCACGGCGCTCTGGAGCTCGCGAAGTTGGGAGGGTCCCGCAGGGGTCAGCGCCTTTGCCATCTGCGATAGAGCAACCTGGCGCAACCCGCTCCCCCACTTTGATCAGCGGATTTCTAGCTCTGATCTATCAATCCCGCTGGTAATGGCAAGCGCGATCGCGCTCGAGGCTCATAGTCGCGACTATGAACAGAATCGCGCCACGTTGTCGAGCCTCAATAGCCGCATTCGAGAATTTCTGATGAACGAAATAAGCGATGTCGACATCGCCGGAACCTTAGCAAGCACGGTTCCGCAATTGCTCTCATTCTCCTGTCTCTATATCGATGCAGAGCGACTGGTTAATGAATTGGAAGGCCACGGCTTCTCCGTTGATTCAGGCTCTGCGTGCAGTTCTGCGAATATGGAACCGAGTCACGTTCTTGCAGCAATGGGGTTATTAACCCACGGAAATATTCGGATGACGTTACACAACGCAACCAATGTGGAGGAGGTGGAGAGATTCCTGCACACTCTTAAAATGATTGTAGAAGATCTTAGAGAGTAAATGGAACTCAACTGTTTAGGCATGCGCTGCCCGCTGCCGATCATCAAATTGGCGAAGGCGCTTTCGAGTGAATCCGAGGTAACTCTGTTGAGCGATGATCCTGCGACGCTTCCCGATTTAATTGCTTGGTCGCGGATGACGAAGCATCAATTCGCACTCTTGGATACCAATAAATATTTAGTGAAGAAGCTATAAACCCATTCGGGGATTGATATGAGCAGCTACATCATCAGCAGCTGCAACTCCGTAACCCTCCCGGAAGCGCTCCATAAATTGCGAACGGTCAAAGAGGTACTCCTGGGTGCCCTTCGTCTCTAGGCAGAAAGTAGCGACCATCGAGCCCAGTTGAGCACAGCGCTCGTGACTCAAACCCCAAGAGAGACCAGCCAGAAATCCGGATCTAAATGAATCTCCAACGCCGGTGGGATCTATCTTCGCCTTCTCAGCAGGTGCACCAACGGTGAGTGTCGGCTTTCCGTGCTCCTCAATGCGCGCTCCTTTGGCACCGAGAGTTACAACGCGAATCTCAACCTGATTGAATAGTTCGGCATCCGACCAACCGGTCTTCTGCAACATCAAAGCCAACTCGTACTCGTTGAGAAATAGATACTTCGCGCCGGTCACCAACTGCTTAACTTCGTCGCCATCCATCCGCGCCAATTGCTGCGATGGGTCAGCAGCGATTGGAATACCAAGTCGACGGGCGGAGTGTGAATGGCGGATCATCGCCTCGGGATCATCGGGCCCAATAAGAAATAGGTCGATCCCACCTTCATGGAGTGCAATTGCCTCAATATCGAGTTCGCGCGCCTCTGACATGGCGCCGGGAAAGAAGGAGGCTATCTGATTGAGTTCTTCATCGGTTGTAACGATGAAAGTGGCGGTGTAAAGCTCTTTTGATATACGAACGTGATCTGTATTTACTCCGTGGCGCACAAGCCAATCGTTGTAATCAGCCCAATCTTTACCAACCGCTGCAACCAATAAGGGGTTGAGCCCAAGTGCACCCATCCCGAAGGCGATATTTGCCGCACAACCACCGCGGTGAATATCGAGATTATCTACGAGAAAGGAGAGCGAAACTTTTGCCAGTGAACCTTCAACGAGTGAATCGGTGAACTTTCCCGGGAAGGTCATTAAATGGTCGCGACCAACCGAGCCGGCTACGGCAACTTTCATCGTGGCCTTTAAAAGTTAGTTAAAGGAGTCGCCGCAGGCGCATGAGCCTTGGGCGTTGGGATTATCAATCGTGAAGCCCTGCTTCTCGATAGTGTCCACGAAATCGATTGATGCTCCCATGAGATATGGAGTGCTCATCTTGTCGGTAACTACCTTGACCGCACCGAATGCTGAGATGGTGTCGCCATCGAGTGCACGATCATCGAAGTAGAGTTGGTAACGCAGGCCGGAGCAACCACCAGGCTGAACGGCAACGCGCAGACTTAGATCGTCACGACCCTCTTGAGCGAGCAGCGCAGCGACCTTTACGGCGGCCACATCTGTCAGGGCAATACCAGTTGCGGTTTGAATGGTGACTTCTTGGGCGGTTTCAGTACTCATACGAGAAATAATACCTCTAAAATCAAACTATGGCCTTTGGAACCTTGGCAGACTTGCTGATACTGGGACGAAATAGCGATCCCACGAGCGAACGCGGGGTTTCTTGCGAGGGCGAACTCCCTGCCGTCAGCGAGCCGGACCTTGTAGACCGGGCGCATAAGGCCCGCGCTGCTCTTGGGGGCAGTGCCATGATTCTCGGCCACCACTACCAACGGGATGAAGTTATCGATTTCGCAGATATAACAGGTGACTCCTTTAAATTGGCACAATCAGCGGCGAGCAATCCAGAGGCCGAGTTCATCATCTTCTGCGGCGTGCACTTCATGGCTGAATCTGCGGACATTCTTACTTCGCCACTTCAGAAGGTAATCCTCCCTGACCTTGCGGCCGGCTGTTCCATGGCTGATATGGCTGGTGCCGAGCAGGTGGAGGCGGCGTGGGCCCATTTCCAGAAATTGGGAATTGCCACTCGAACAATCCCAATTACATATATGAATTCAACCGCTGCCATTAAGAGTTTCACTGGTGCTCACGGAGGCGCTGTCTGCACCTCCTCCAATGCGCAGCGAGCTATGAACTGGGCTTTGGAACGTGGCGAAAAGATCTTTTTTCTCCCGGACCAACATCTCGGTCGAAACACTGCGATCCTCCATCTAGGACTTCAAGCTGAAGATTGCGTGATCTGGAACCCTTGGAAGGCGCAGGGCGGATTGAGCGATCAGCAACTCTTCGATGCCAAGGTAATTCTCTGGCGCGGTCACTGCTCAGTTCACGGGCGCTTTACCCGACAAAACATTGATGATGTGCGATCGCGCCTTCCTGGCGTACAGGTGCTCGTCCACCCAGAATGTCAGAACGATGTAGTTATGGCTGCAGATGTCGTCGGAAGCACTGAGATGATAATCAAGACCGTTACCTCCTCCCCTCGGGGGTCGAAATGGGCAATCGGTACTGAGCTCAATCTGGTCCAACGTCTAGCACGGACAAATCCCGACAAAGAGGTCGTATTTCTAGATAAGACGGTTTGCTACTGCTCAACCATGAATCGGATCGACCTTCCGCATCTGGTCTGGGCGATGGAGAACCTCGCCGCTGGACGCTTGTTAAACCAGATCGTCGTCGAGGAAAAAACCGCTCATTTTGCACGAGTTGCGCTGGAGCGAATGCTGGCTCTACCGTAACCACATGGCTAAAAACGCACCGACTCCAAAGCGCAAAGATGCAGAAGCGCTCAACAAGATTAATGCAATCACTTCACCTGCAACCAAAGCGACGAAGGCTCGTGATCGCAACGAGTTGAAGGCGAAGCGCCTTGCCGCTCGTGCCGCCTATATGCGCGGCGAAGAGAACGCTCTTCCTGCCCGCGATAGAGGCGCAACTCGCCGCTATGTTCGCAACTACGTCGACTCGCGACGCAATGTTGGCGAATACTTCCTGCCTGCTGTTGCACTGGTGCTTGTTCTTAGCGTCGTGCACAACAAGTTCGTATCCCTCATCGCAATCCTCTTTATGTATCTTGCAATGCTGTACACAGTCTTCTCTGGATTCTTTATGACCCGTCGTATTCGTAAAGCTGTTACCGCTAAATTCCCCGGCGAATCAACTAAGGGCTTAGGAATGTACGGATGGTTACGCTCTACGCAGATGCGCCGCATGCGCGCACCCGCACCTCAAGTGAAGCGCGGCGATTTAATCTAATTGAACTAGTTTGACCTTTTCGAAAGCCTAAGCCCTCGGGTTTGGGCTTTCGTTCTTTGATGGGTCACGTTCTGGAAGTCCTCCAAGCACGATGTCAATAGCCGCCATCACGCTGGGTTCTAGTTTTACTCCGGCAGCTTTTACATTCTCTTTTACTTGTAGCGGCTTAGTCGCTCCCATAATCACTGCAGATACGTTCTGATTTTGCAGCGCCCACGCTAACGCGAGCTGAGACATGGAGAGCCCAACGCCATCTGCAATTGGTTTCAAATCTTGCACCGCGGTTAAAACATCATCGGTCATCCAGCGTGAAATAAATCCAGCGCCAGATTTCTTATCCGTAGCGCGAGAGCCTGCTGGTGGCTTCTTGCCTGGCAAATACTTACCCGTCAAAATACCTTGAGCGATAGGTGACCATACGATCTGACCAATTCCCTCTTGCTCTGAAAGTGGAACAACTTCCCTTTCAATTACGCGCCAGAGCATCGAATACTGAGGCTGGCTAGAGACGAAGCGAGTCCAACCATTCTCTTTTTGGATCTGCAATGCAGCCTTGATCTGCGCGGCGTTCCATTCCGAGAAGCCGATGTAATTGACCTTGCCTTGGCGGATGAGATCTTCAAAAGCTTGTAGCGACTCTTCAAGTGGTGACTCAACGTCGAAGCGATGCATTTGGTAGAGATCGATATGGTCAGTATTCAATCGCTTCAGCGAAGCATGAACCGACTCCATAATGTGCTTGCGTGATAGACCACGATCATTCTTGCCTGTGCCGGTCGGCCAATAGACCTTGGTAAAGAGCTCATACGATTCACGCTTGACTCCTTTGAGCGCCTTTCCCAGCACGGTCTCTGCGCGAGTTCCGGCATATACATCCGCGGTGTCAAAGGTAGTTATGCCTTCGTTGAGAGCCGCTTTCACACATTTAATGGCGGCGTCTTCCTCTACTTGGCTGCCGTGAGTGATCCAATTGCCGTAAGCAATCTCCGAGACATACATACCTGATGAGCCGAGGCGACGATATTCCATGGCAAAACCCTACTCCCCTGGCGTGTCAGGTGCAGAGGGGTTGGGGTTATTACTAGTTGGTGCTAACTTTCGACCATCAGAACCTTTTGGATCTGGTGGTATTTGCTAGAGCGAAGTCGGTGAGAATCCGACACTGTCCCGCAACTGTATTGAAATCGCAAGATTTCTTAAGTCAGGTCGCCTCTCTTAGATATCGAAGTATCCGACCTCGGAGGAAGGTCGGGCCTTTAGATGTTCTCTCTGAGTCCATCCGAAAGTCCGAATTATTCCTCCCTCAACTCTTGAGGGAGTTTTTTATGTTCAAAAGTAGGAAATGGGCTGGCCCCGCGCTAGCCGTAATACTTCTCGCGTCATTCTCATCCACTGCCACTAGTACAGCTGGCGCTTCAAGCATGCCAACCAGAATTATTTCACTCTCACCGAGCGCCACCGAGATTCTCTTCGCAATCGGTGCGGGGTCGCAGGTCGTCGCAGTTGATGACAATTCTGACTATCCAAAGACAGCGCCATTCACGAAACTCTCATCCTTTACGCCCAATATAGAAGCAATTGCTGCATATCGGCCTGATCTCGTGGTCTTGCAATCATCTGCAACTAACGCCGCCACGATACAAAAAGATTTGCAAAAACTAAAGATCAACGTCTACCTGGAAGTGACCCCTACCAACATCACCGATGCATATTCAGAATTTCTTGACCTTGGAAAAGTAACGGGGCACCCATCTCGCGCCAAAGCCCTCGTGCTCACAATGAAGGCTCAGATCGCAGAGATCGTATCCAAGTATCGCAAGAAGAATCCGACGCCTATCTTTCATGAACTCGATAACACTCTCTACTCGGCTGACTCAACTACCTTTATTGGGCAGATCTACTCTGACTTTAATTTCACCAATATCGCCGATGCTGCTAACGGTGGCGGATACCCGCAATTAAGTGCGGAATCAGTTATCAAGGCAAACCCAAAGATCATCTTCCTGGACGATGGTCCATACGGAGAGTCGACTACGACTGTCGCGAGCCGTCCGGGATGGGCTGCAATCTCAGCCGTGAAGAGCAAGCATGTAATTGTTCTTCCACTCGATATTCCTGATCGCTGGGGACCACGCATCGTGGATTTCTATCGATTCATCGGGCAATCGACAGCAAAGATCAACTAGGAATCGATCATGATCACAGAACACGGAGCAATAGCCAAGATTTGGAATTGGCGTATCACCGTGTTCGCTACCCTGATTTTGCTCGCAGTGGCAATTGCGGCGGTGAGTTTTGGACCTATCTCGATCAATTTCTTTAAAGTATTCAAAACTCTCTTCGATCTACCTGGCGGAAGCACAGGTCAAGATCGAACCGTCATTATGGAGCTGCGTCTGCCTCGAGTAGTCCTCGGAATTCTGGTTGGCTCTGCTCTTGCAACCAGTGGCGCGGTCTATCAAACGGTCTTTCACAATCCACTTGCCGATCCCTATCTACTGGGAGCGGCGAGTGGAGCTGGACTAGGAGCAACCATCGCTCTTACCAGCACTAATCACAACCTCTACGGCGCACTTCCGATCTTCGCCTTCATGGGAGGGGTGTTGGCGGTCTTCACCTCCTTCATAATCTCGGGAAAGTTCTTCGCCGATCCCAATTCACTCTTGCTCTCTGGAATAGCCGTTGGCTCCTTTGCTACGGCTATTCAAACTTACTTACAGCAACGACACAGCGCCTCACTGCGCCCGGTTTACTCCTGGATCCTCGGTGATCTCACCAGCGCTAGTTGGAGCGTTGTTGCATGGTCTTCCGTATATATCGCTATCGCTCTGATCATCCTCTTTAGTGTCGCCAAGCAATTAGATGGTTTGATGCTGAGTGACGAAGAGGCTTACTCTCTAGGAATCAATCCAAAACGATTACGCATCATCGCGGTCGCCGCAGCAACTCTTGCCACCGCCACCGCGGTTTCAGCCTCAGGGTTGATTGGCTTTGTGGGAATCGTTGTCCCGCATCTCGTTCGTGGACTTACGCATCGCGTTACTAATCGCTCACTTATAACCATCGCGATGGCTGGAGCTGCCTTCCTTGTATTGGCGGACCTGGGAGCTCGAACCTTGCTCTCCCCCGCCGAACTTCCCATTGGTGTCATCACCGCCTTTGTTGGCGCACCATTCTTCCTAGTTGTACTTCGCAATAGAAGGAAGGTTACGCAATGAGCATCATCGTCACAGATTTAACAGTGCGTTACGGTGAGAAGATAGTTCTCAACGACATATCGTTGGAAATCGAGAGCAAGCGTTGGACCTGCCTAGTGGGTCCCAACGGTGCCGGTAAGACAACATTCTTGAAAGCACTGCTCGGTATGGCTCCTTATGCAGGCAGTATTCAGGACAAAGGCGTTGAAGTATTTAAGAGTCATAAGCGCAATGTTGCTTTCGTTCCACAGCATCCGCAGATTCCGCAAGGAATGACGGTTGCCGAGTATGTCATGCTCGGTCGATCAAAGCGCGATGGTTGGGGAAATGAATCACTGGCCAGTCGCTCATTCGTTCACAAAGTACTTACCCAAACCCATCTCTTTGGCATGCAATCCAACTTGGTTTCCCAACTCTCTGGCGGAGAGATGCAACGAGCTCTCATCGCACGGGCGCTGGCCCAGGAACCTGAGTTGATTCTCTTAGATGAACCAACCAGCGCACTGGATCTGCATCATCAAATATCGGTTCTCAACAATATTGAATTGTTGAAAGAAGAAGGGGTGACGATCATCTCGACGATGCACGACATCACCTTGGCTGCCATGTTTGCCGAAAGGATCGTCGTTATGAAAGAGGGGAAAGTCTTGCTTTCTGGCGTCTCTCAAGAAGTAATCCACTCACCAGAACTTAAGCGCGCCTTCGATAATCGCATCGATGTTTATACGCTCGACAGCGGTCGTCCCGTCATCGTGGCAAGCAAGGAGAAGCATCTCTAGCGAACGTGTGACTCCACAAATGGAGGCTTCACAACTTTAACCGAACTCGCACGACCACGAACATCGATCGTCAATTCGCTACCCATTGCTATCCCAGGATTGATCAGGGCTAATCCGATACCCGTCTTCAAGGTTGGCGAGAAAGTTCCGCTGGTCACCAGACCAACGACGGCTCCTGACGCATCTAGAACGCTCATGCCACCGCGAGGTATTCCGCGATCCAGCGCTAAAAGTCCTCGCAAAATTCGTGGAACTCCATTGGATTTTTCAGCGAGGAGCGCCTCCTGTCCATGAAAACTAGATTTCGCCAAAGCAACCGCCCATCCAGCATTTGCCTGCAATGGAGTTATCTCGAGTGACAATTCGTGACCATGCAGTGGGTAGCCCATTTCGGTACGCAAAGTATCTCGTGATCCAAGTCCGCAGATGCGTCCTGCGCTCTTCTCAACCGCGTCTACTAGTAGCTTCCACAATGGAAGTGTGGCGTCCCATGTTGGCAGCAATTCATATCCGTATTCCCCTGTGTAGCCAGTGCGGCAGACGACGACGCGACCCAGAATTTCATGACCGGGAATCGTTACCTCGGTAAAGGCCATGTAATCAAGATCGACCGAGATGCCCAGAAGCCCAAGCAATTGATCGCTTTGTGGACCCTGCACTGCAAGAACACCAAAATTGTGGTGAGCATTCGCAATGGTCAATCCCAAATCGTTCGCTGATTCCAGAACTGCGAAGACGGCTGCACAGTTAGCAGCATTTGGAACGAGCAAGAACTTCTCATCGCTATATCGGTAGATGATCAGGTCATCGATAACTCCACCCGATGAATCACAGAGAAGGTTGTACTGCGCACTTCCATGACCAATACGATCTAGATCATTGGTGAAAATTCGATTAAGAAACATCAACGCACCGATACCAGATACTTCTATCTTGCCTAAATGCGAGACGTCGAAAATGCCAACCGCTTCGCGGACTGCCGCATGCTCGGCCATGACTCCACCAGCACTGAGGGTGCCTATCGCTTTGGGATATTCGATCGGCATCTGCCATCCGCCGAAATCAGCTAGCTTTGCACCAACCTGAGAATGCCAATCAAAGAGGGGAGATTCCATTTCTCTAACTTATCCCAACTTTGTCCGCTATCGGTTGATTCGACTTCTCAATTACCTCCCCTAAGTGAGAGGATTGCCAGATGGCAACTTTGAAAACCAGTCCTCATATCTCCGGTGACGTACTCGTTCTTGGCCTCTCTGCCAAGGCCGGAAAGCTCACCATTCACCCGAACGTGGAGCAGATCGCTCCGCTTGCGGGTGATACCAGGAAGTTGCTCGCCATTCTGAGCGACCTCGGAGCAACTGGCAAGGCCGATGAAGTAATCAAAGTCTCATTTTCTGCCCCACGCTTAATTCTCTTCACAGGCTTCGGAGCAACGGCCGCCACCTACTCTCACGAGACTCTTCGTCGTGCAGCCGGTGCCGCCACTCGCGCCCTTGCCGGACACACAAGCGCGGAGTTCGCGCTACCGGTTACCACCACTGCAGAATTAGCCGCGGTTGCTGAAGGCATCTCCCTCGGGGCCTATGACTTCACCGAATTCCGTGGCTCTTCGAAGAGCGAGCAGAAAGCTCCACTCAAAAGTGCAACGATCGTCTCCAGCCTGGGAAACAGTGCACCTATCAAAGCAGCGCTCCAACGTGCGGAGATTCTCGGCCGTTACATTGCAATTACTCGGAATCTCGTAAACACCCCACCATCACATCTGACACCCATTACTTTTACCGCGCAGATGAAGAAGATTGCGCTATCCCTTGGAATCAAGGTTGAAGTTCTCAATGAGGTGCAACTCAAGGCGAAGGGTTATGGCGGAATCAGCTCCGTTGGCCAAGGATCTGCGAATCCGCCACGGCTGCTCCACTTGACTTACTCTCCGACTAAACCGAAGAAGCGTCTTGCCTTCGTCGGAAAAGGAATCACCTTCGACTCTGGGGGGTACAACCTCAAGGGCGTTGTTGGTATGTCTGATATGAAATCAGATATGAGCGGAGCCGCTGCCGTAGTAGCTGCCACCTTTGCAATCGCCTCACTCAAACTCCCTGTTGCAATTGATACCTACGCCTGCCTCGCAGAAAACATGATTAGCGGTGAAGCGACTCGTCCTGGTGACATCATCACGATCCTTGGCGGAAAAACGGTTGAAGTATTGAACCCTGACGCCGAAGGTCGCCTAGTTTTAGCCGATGGGCTCG
>CAIZKO010000026.1 GCA_903933585.1 uncultured Actinomycetes bacterium | reverse complement strand
TGCGACGGTATCTGACTGAACATCGCCATCGTAATTCTTACAAGCCCAGACATAACCACCGGGCATGCGAAGAGACATGGCAACCATGTCATCGATTAAGCGGTGCTCGTACCAAATACCGAGTGCATCGAATTGGGTTTTGAATTCGGCGAGATAGATTTCTTCGAAGATATCTTTAAAGCGACCGTCGTAGGCCTTCAAGATGGTGTTCTTCGTTGATAGATAAACCGGGAACTTGCGGAGGATTCCGTAGTTAAGGGATGCACGAGCAAAGTCGCGGATCGAATCATCCAAGTTGTACATCGCCATGCTGACGCCTGAGCCAGGGAAGTTAAAGACTTCATGCTCGATCTTCTCGCCACCATCTTCAGGCACGAAGGTGATTGTCAGCTTGCCCTTACCTGGGATGCGAAAGTCAGTGGCGCGGTATTGATCGCCGAAGGCGTGACGGCCGATAACGATCGGTAGGGTCCAATGAGGAACCAGGCGGGGAACATTCGAGATGATGATCGGTTCGCGGAAGATAACTCCGCCGAGGATGTTGCGGACGGTGCCGTTAGGCGACTTCCACATCTTCTTCAAACCGAATTCTTCAACGCGGGCCTCATCTGGAGTGATGGTTGCGCATTTGACGCCAACGCCGTGCTTCAAGATGGCATGGGCCGAATCAATGGTGACCTGATCATCCGTGGCATCACGATTTTCAATACTGAGATCGTAATATTCTAAATTCACATCGAGGTAAGGCAATATCAACTTATCTTTGATGAACTGCCAAATGATGCGGGTCATCTCATCGCCATCGAGTTCAACGACTGTGCCCGTTACCTTGATCTTCGCCATTACATCCCTGCTTTCTGGTGAGGTATTTCTCTTAAAGGTCTTTTACATCGATTTGCTTGGCGCGAACTGCCTCTGCGGCAGCCTTGAGAGCAGCGAGCTCGCTCTCGGTAAGCGCGGTTTCAACAACTTCCTTGATTCCGGTGCGGCCGATCTTTGCTTCGACGCCGAGATAGACGCCACTAATTCCATATTGACCATCGACCCAAGCGCAGACCGGCATGATCTCGCCAGAGTCTTCAATGACTGCCTTCGCCATACGAGCCGCTGCCGCTGATGGGGCGTAATAAGCAGAACCTGTCTTCAGGAGCGCAACAACTTCAGCGCCTCCGTTGCGAGTACGGTCAACAAGGTCGTTGATATCTTCTGCAGAAAGTAGTGCGGTGAGTGGCTGACCATTAACGGTGCAGCGACTTGGGACTGGAACCATGGTGTCTCCATGTGATCCAAGAGTAAGTGTCTTCACCGATCCGACTGGAACCGCGAGCTTCTCGGCAACAAAGTTGGTGAAGCGAGCGGTGTCGAGCATTCCTGCTTGACCCATTACTTGGTGATGCGGAAATCCTGTTGCAAGTTGCGCGAGCGCGGTCATTTCATCGAGTGGATTAGAGACCACGATGATGACTGCTTTCGGAGAATGCTTCGCGATATTTTCTGCTACACCGCGAACGATGCCTGCGTTAATGCCGATGAGATCCATACGAGACATTCCGGGTTTGCGGGGCAGACCTGCTGTAATGACTACAACATCAGAATTGGCAGTCGCTTCGTAGCCGCCACCTTCTGGAGTAGTGGTTGCGCCGATTATTTTAGTTTCGAAACCTTCGATGGAGCGCGATTGATTCATATCAAGCGCTAACCCCTCGGGCTTTCCTTCAACGATATCGGTCAGCACAACGGTCTCAAAGATGTTGTATTCGGCTAAACGGAGGGCGGTTGTTGAACCATAAAATCCGCTACCGACGACCGTGACTTTGCCAGATCTACTCATGGAATCCTCCTGAAAGTGAACTGGGGCAATCCTACTTTGCGTGCGGCAGGGTTAAAGACACGATAAAGAGGAGCAAGGTCACACCGCTTGGAATCAGGAGTTCGATACTCCGACGTGGAGAGCTCGTTGTATAAGCGATATAGGCGTAGAGCGCACCGCCTATAGCGACCAAGATAGAACAGGTTCGGACCGCACTAAATATCCCAATTGTGACCCCCATTACAACGAGGGCAATCGCCAAGCTCCGCCATACTAATTGGGAGCCCTTCAGTGGCCGGAGTTTATTACCGAGAGTTGCTAGCACGACCAGCCATTTCAACAACGTTCGTTATCAGCATGGCCCGCGTCATGGGACCTACCCCACCAGGCATGGGTGCGATGTAGGCGGCCACTTCTGCAACCCCGGGATGGATGTCGCCCAGGAGACCAGCGTCAGTGCGAGTAATTCCGACATCGAGAACAGCGGCTCCAACTTTGACCATATCGGGAGTCAACAAATGCGCGCTTCCTACCGCGGCAATGATGATGTCTGCCCGCTTGGTGTGAAAAGCGACGTCCTTGGTAGCAGTGTGCGTGATTGTTACTGTCGCATCATCACCTTTACGAGTGAGCAACAACGAGAGCGGCCGACCAACTGTTAAGCCACGACCCATAATTACAACTTCAGCGCCTTTGGTGCTGACGTTATAACGATGCAAGAGTTCGAGGATTCCCCGAGGTGTACAAGGAAGTGGGGCAGGCTCACCGATAACCAATTTTCCGAGGTTGAGCGGATGTAAACCATCTGCATCTTTATCGGGATCGATTGATTCTAAAATTAAATTCGCAGAAATGCCCTTAGGAAGCGGTAATTGCACGATATATCCCGTGCACTCTGGAGAGTTGTTTAAATCTTTGATGGCCGCGAGTACATCTGCTTGTGATGCCGTTTCGGGTAGATCGATACGAATTGAGTTGATGCCTACTTCGGCGCAGTCGCGGTGCTTTCCGGCGACGTAAGAGAGTGAACCAGGATCACCGCCGACCAAAACAGTTCCGAGTCCGGGCTTTGATGACATCCCCGCGACTATAACTGCCAACTCTTATTTGATCGTTTTTGCGGTTGCTTTGCCATCCAGAATCACTGCGCTCATAACTTCATCCTAACTAGGCATGTGAGAAATGGCGAACACCTGTGAAGAACATAACAATTCCCGCTGCTTTCGCCGCAGCGATTACCTCTTCATCACGAACGCTGCCACCCGGCTGCACTACCGCGCTCACACCAGCGTCAATCAGTATCTGTAGCCCATCGGCAAAAGGGAAGAAGGCATCGCTGGAAGCTACTGCACCCGCGGCGCGCGCTCCTGCGCGGGATACTGACAACCGCGCTGAATCAACGCGATTAACCTGTCCCATACCAACTCCCACCGAGGCTCCATCGTGGGCCAGAAGAATTGCATTGCTTTTAACGGCACGGATCGCGCGCCAAGCGAATTGCAGATCAGCGAGCATTGCGTCCGATACCTCTCCGCCAGAAACTTGAGTCCAGGCAGATGCATCATCACCAGGGGCGTCAACGAGATCGGTCTCTTGAATAAGTAGGCCACCTGATATTGGACGGCGCTCCACTGCGGAATTAACGAAGTGGGCTAGGGTCAAGATGCGGATCGATGGTTTCTTGGAGAGAACTTCGACGGCACCGTCGGAATAGCTTGGTGCCACTATCACTTCAGTAAATATTTCAGAGAGCGCTGTAGCCATCTCTAATGAGACGGGACGATTAGTGGCAACAACTCCGCCAAATGCTGAAACTGGATCGCAGGCGTGTGCTTTGGCGTAGGCCTGAGCGATAGTTGCGCCGATGGCAATTCCACAAGGATTGGCATGTTTAATAATGGCAACGCATGGCTCGGCGTGGTCATACGCACTTCTGACGGCGGCATCGGCATCGGTGTAATTATTAAATGACATCTCTTTACCGTGTAATTGAATGGCCTGTGCGATACCGGGAGCAATCCATGAGGTGGCGTTGGAGTAGACACTCGCTTTCTGATGAGGATTCTCTCCATAACGCAGCGGAGCGATGCGATGAAAGATTGCCGCCTTCCATTCATCGTCAACATCGAGTTGTTGACCCAACCAGGTAGCAATTGCAGCATCGTATTCAGCGGTAACTCGAAAAGTCTCCATCGCGAGCCGGGTGCGCTCTGGCAGGGTGAAGCCTCCGGCAGCAATCGAACTCAAGAGGAATGGATATTGCGCTGGATTTGAGATTACAGCGACAGAGCCATGGTTCTTAGCAGCACCGCGCAGCATCGAAGGCCCACCGATATCTATCTGCTCAATGCATTCGGCGAAGTCTGTTGTTGATGCGATCGTCTGGGCAAAGGGATATAAGTTGATAACAATGAGGTCAAAGGGAGCGATATCGTGCGCGGCGATCGCTGCGAGATGCTCGGGGTTGTTCTGGTCTGCCAATATCCCACCGTGAATTCTGGGGTGCAGCGTCTTTACTCGGCCACCCATCATCTCGGGAAATCCTGTGTAATCCTCCACGGCCGTTACTGAAATTCCCGCCGCAGCTAAAGTTTTTGCGGTCGATCCAGTGGAGAGAATTTCAACACCAGAATCTGCCAGCGCTGCGCCGAGTTCTACTAATCCAGTTTTGTCATAGACGCTTATTAATGCACGGCGTATTGGCTTGCGATTGCTCACAGCGTTCCTGTCTTTCCATAACCAGCGAGCGTCTCAACTATGAGTGCTCGTTCGGCAATCTTAATGCGTTCGTGCAGGGTGGCCTCGTTATCGCCTGGCAATACCTCTACCTCGCGCTGAGAAATCACAGGACCAGTATCTAAGCCAGCGTCCACCCAGTGGACCGTTGTTCCCGTGGTGGTGACGCCAGCCGCCAGTGCATCTCTCACCGCATGAGCCCCCGGAAAGAGTGGGAGCAATGATGGGTGGGTATTTATGACTTTAAAAGTGTTAATAAAGCGCGCTGCCAGAATTCGCATAAAGCCCACGCTCACAATCAGATCGGGTGCCAGTGCTTCAGTACATTCAAAGATCGCTTGATCCCACGCGGTGCGATCGCTTTGCATGGGGAGATAGAAATCAGGAAGGCGAAACTGGCGGGCAATATCCAACGCAGGGGACGCTTTATCGCTCACCAAACCCACGAATTCGGCGTTGATCAGGCCTGCATCATGCGCTTGCAAAATAGCGGCCGCCAGGGAACCGCCTCCTGAGGCCAGTAGCAATATTCGCTTAGCCACGATGAATCACTCTGCGGGCAAGCGCGGGGATATAAAGCGCAACAATAGCTGCGCTGACGAAAGCCACCGCGAGATAAGCAACAAAGCGCCACCAGATAACTCCAACGGGATTGAGAGCGTTGGTCAACAACTCTCCTGCAGAGAAGAAGGCGATTGCGGCGATGATTACGAAGAATTTAAACCCCTGCGAGATGAGATTTCTAGTGCGGCGCAGCAGGGAATGATCTCCACGTTGCAGAAAAATAATGACGACGATAAATAAGAGTCCCCAGAAGCCCAAAGCATAGTTCAACTCTTTGTGTACTCCAGTGGGCAGCGCCGAAAGAAATGGCAGAGCTGGCACTTGACCGAGCGTCACCTGCGTGGCGCTAATAGTTGAGTGGGAGCCAAAAGAGAAGCCGATCCCCGTTAAATAGGAGAGAGTGGCAAGGGCGATGTTTGGGAGATAAAGAAGTTGCAGAAGCGTCAATAAAATCCCACCAACTATTCCACCGCCAAGGACGACGGATATGCTTTTCATTTCACCCCAGTGCCCATAGAGAGAGAATGCAAAGACGAGCGCAGCGCACCCGAGAGCAATCGCAAAGAGATAGAGAGCGAAGTAGAGAGTGCGGTTGCGGACGCGATCAAATTTGAGCGTCGCTACCATTGCGATGATAAACGTCAATATAGGAGTCAAATATAAATTTGCCGACACACCGTGGTGCATCGAAACGAGCGCCAAGAGCTCGCAGAGAAGCGCATACCAAAAGGCGTAAACCAAGCGTGCGCCATTGAGTTTATTAAAGGCCGCTTCAACTGTTGGCATCCCGCGTCGAATTGCCCACATGGGATAGATGACCGCTAGAAGTGGAAGAACCGTAAGTTTGCCGGTTGGAACTGCAAATGGAATGAGGTGGGCTCCCAAGAAGAGCCAGGCCGAAGCCCGCACCGGATCGCTGGTATTTCCGCTGGTACTACCTGCACTTGCCCAGGTAAAGAGGGCGACGAAGGCGAGCGGAAAGAGCGTTAAAGAGACGCTGCGGAGGGCTTGCCGAAACGAGACCCCCAGAGCGCCGGCAACCATTTGTTATCCGTTAAGGATCGCACGCATCAAGGCCGCGGTCTCACTCGGCGTCTTACCCACTTTAACTCCAGCAGCTTCTAGGGCGACCTTTTTCGCCTCGGCAGTTCCAGAGGAGCCCGAGACGATTGCACCGGCGTGGCCCATGGTCTTGCCTTCAGGTGCGGTAAAGCCAGCAACATAGCCAACGACTGGCTTGGTGACATAGGAAGAGATAAATGCCGCAGCGCGCTCTTCAGCATCGCCACCAATTTCACCGATCATCACAATCGCATCGGTATCGGGATCATCTTGGAAGGCGCGCAGGCAATCAATGTGCGTCGTTCCAATGATGGGATCTCCACCAATTCCTACTGCCGTACTAAATCCGATATCGCGCAATTCGTACATCATTTGGTAGGTAAGAGTGCCGGATTTTGAAACCAATCCGATACGTCCAGGTCCAGTGATATCACCCGGAATAATTCCAATATTAGAAAGTCCAGGGCTAATCAAACCTGGGCAATTTGGACCGATCAAGCGAGTGGTGCCTTTGCTCTCGGCATGTGCATAGAAGATCGCAGCGTCGTGAACTGGAATTCCCTCGGTTATAACTACTACGAGGGGAAGGGCCGCATCGATTGCATCCATGACAGCGGCTTTAGCGAACTTGGGCGGGACGAAGACAACAGATGCATTAGCTCCCGTTGCGGCGACCGCTTCGGCAACGCTATTAAATACTGGAAGCGTCTTTCCCTCAATCTCAACGCTCTGTCCGCCTTTGCCAGGAGTAACTCCGCCGACAATATTGGTGCCGTACTTGAGCATGCGTCCAGTGTGTTTGGTTCCTTCAGAACCAGTCATTCCTTGGACGATAACTTTGCTCTCTTTATTAATGAAGATAGCCATTTACTTCGCCGCCAATTCCGCAGCTTTTGCAGCTGCACCATCCATGGTGTCTGACTGTTGCACCAATGGGTGCGCCGCTTCATTCAAGATTCGACGGCCTTCCAGCACATTATTTCCGTCCAGACGCACGACGATCGGCTTGGTGGCCTTATCGCCCAACATCTCTAGGGCTTTTACGATCCCATTAGCTACTGCATCGCAGGATGTAATTCCGCCAAATACGTTGACGAATACGCTGCGAACGTCGGTATCACCCAAAATGATCGAAAGTCCGTCTGCCATTACCTCTGCAGATGCTCCGCCGCCAATATCCAAGAAGTTCGCCGGCTTTACGCCGAACTTTTCACCAGCATAAGCAACCACATCGAGGGTGCTCATAACCAAACCAGCGCCGTTGCCAATTATTCCGACTTCGCCATCGAGTTTGACGTAGTTGAGGCTCTTCGCCTTTGCTGCTGCTTCCAAAGGATTCGTGGAAGCGTGATCGATAAGCGCCTCATGGTCTGGGTGACGGAAATCAGCGTTGTCATCCAGAGTTACCTTGCCATCGAGGGCAATGATGCGACCATCTTCTGTCTTGACCAATGGATTGATCTCCATCAAGGTGGCATCTTCCGCTACAAATGCTGCCCATAACTTAAGGAGAACATCGGCCACATCGCTTACTACACCCTCTGGAAATTGACCCGCTTTAACAATTTCTAAAGCTTTCTCGCGTGAAATTCCGATATTTGGATCGATCCCCACACGCGCTAACTTTTCGGGTTGTGTATGTGCGACCTCTTCAATTTCCATTCCACCAGCTACCGATGCCATCACCAAAAAGTTGCGATTGGCACGATCGAGCAAAATTGCCATGTAATACTCTTCGGCGATCGGCGCGGCTTGTGCGATCATCACTTTATGTACCGTGTGGCCTTTAATATCCATTCCCAAAATAGCTTCCGCTTTAACGCGCGCATCCGCCGCATCAACTGCTAATTTCACTCCACCCGCTTTGCCGCGGCCTCCAACTTTTACCTGTGCCTTGACGACAACTTTTCCGCCCATCGTCGCAGCTGCACGCTCGGCTTCATCAGCAGTTATTGCAACCGCGCCGGCGAGTACTGGAATGTCATGTGCTTCAAAGAGATCTCGAGCTTGATACTCAAAGAGATCCACGTGGTACCCCGATCTTTATTTGTCTCGATTGAAAGAGAATCACTACAGGCGCAAATCCTACTTGCCCTTTGCGATCGTTTTTATAGGCGCTCTACCGGGGCGTAGCGGAGCAAGAGCCGCTTCTCCCCCGAACTGCCGAAATCAATTGTCGCTTCTGCGCGATCTCCAGATCCTGAGACGGCGAGGACTTTACCGAGCCCAAATGTGTCGTGCGACACTCGATCTCCGACTTCAAGCACAATCGTTGATTCGACCTTCTTTCCGGTCGCACGAGGGGGTGGCCCAAAGGTGCGGTTGGCCCCGGTGCGTGGCTTCAATGAGGAGTTTCCTTCATTCCACGTAATTACGCCCTCCGGAATTTCGGCCAGGAATCGCGATGGTGGGTTATATGTTGGAGCGCCCCATGAAGAACGATATTCGGAGCGTGAAAGGTAGAGCCGCTTTCGAGCTCGAGTGAGTCCCACATAAGCCAAGCGACGTTCCTCCTCAATCTCCGAGCGTTCACCCAAGGTGCGCGAGTGCGGGAAGATTCCCTCTTCCATCCCGGTAAGAAAAACGGTGGGGAACTCCAAACCCTTTGCGGTGTGCAGCGTCATCATGGTTACGACTCCTCCATGATCTTCGCCATCGGGAATCTGATCTGAATCGGCAACGAGCGAGACATCTTCGAGAAATCCGGAGAGTGAAATCTCTTCCCCGTCATCTAACTCAGACTCTTCATATTCAGTAGCAACCGATACCAGCTCCTGCAAGTTTTCGACGCGTCCCTCATCCTGCGGATCACTGCTATTAACCAATTCAGCAAGGAGACCGCTCTGCTCCAAAACTGCCTGAGCGATTATCGAAGGCTTGGTCCTGGCCTCTACCAATGTCCGTAAGGTATCAAGCAGGTGAATGAAGTCGTTGATCGCAATGAGCGAACGAGTGGGAATTCCTGCAGCGTTCTTGGCATCACAGAGAGAGCGCCAGAAAGAGATACCGGCAGTTGCAGCATGAAGATCAATTACATCAAGTGCGCGATCGCCGAATCCGCGCTTGGGGGTATTGATAATGCGGCGCAGCGAGATCTCATCCTCTGGATTCACCAAGACGCGTAAATATCCGAGAAAGTCTTTTACCTCTTTGCGCTCATAAAATCGTACGCCGCCAACCACTTTGTAGGGAATCGCAGAGCGCAGGAAAATCTCTTCAAAGATACGAGACTGCGCATTTGTGCGATAAAAAATTGCGGTATCACCTGGATTGGATTCTGCGGCATCCCGCAATCTGCGAATCTCGCCGACGACAAACTCGGCTTCATCATGCTCACTCTCAGCGACATATCCGGTGATGACCTCGCCCGCGCCCTCTTGCGACCAGAGATTCTTATCTTTACGTCCCTCATTATTTGAGATCACTGCGTTAGCAGCGCTCAAGATATTTTGAGTCGAACGGTAATTCTGTTCAAGTAGCACGGTACGGGCGTTGGGGTAATCCTCTTCAAATTGCAGAATATTGCGGATATTTGCGCCACGGAATGCATAAATTGATTGGTCGGCATCGCCTACGACGCATAACTCCGCGAGGGGGAAACCTTCGCCTGGAACTCCGACGAGTTCGCGAATCAATATATATTGCGCATGATTGGTATCTTGATATTCATCGACCAAGATGTGGCGAAAACGCGAGCGATACCGGGCGCGGGCCTCCGGGAAGCGCTGCAAAACATCGACCGTTTTGCCGATGAGATCGTCAAAGTCCATGGCGTTAGCCGCAGCCAGGCGCTTTTGATAGGTGGCAAATATTTCGGCAACGATCTCTTCAAAGTGATTGGTGGTCGTATTGGCGTAGTCCGCCGGTCCAATCAATTCATTCTTTGCGGCAGAGATAAGCCCAGCAATTGCGCGGGCCGCATACTGTTTAGCATCAAGGTTGAGTTCGCGAATGATTACCGTCAGTAATCGGACGCTATCGCTGGAATCATAAATCGTAAAAGAGTTGGAGTACCCCAGGCGAGAAGCCTCCTGGCGCAATATGCGCACGCAGGCCGAGTGAAATGTAGAAACCCACATCGCTTTAGCGGGATCTCCCACTAGATCGGCAACCCGCTCTTTCATCTCGGCGGCCGCCTTATTGGTAAAGGTAATTGCGAGAACTTCATAGGGGGCAACACCGCGTTCACCCAATAGATATGCGATACGCCGCGTGAGGACTCGGGTCTTTCCGGAGCCGGCACCCGCGACAACGAGCAGCGGGCTGCCCTGGTGAATAACGGCTTCGCGCTGCTGGGGGTTGAGACCCTCGAGTAGAGACATAATCTGGAGTCTACCTATCAGCGCCAAATCGGTAGGATTCCGCCATGGAACCTATGCTCGATAGCGAAGTAGAACGCATCCTTGTTGTTACCGCACACCCTGATGATCTCGATTTTGGAGCTGGTGGCACTATCGCGCAATGGTCCGCGAAAGGTATTGCGATCTCGTATTGCATTTGCACAAATGGCGATCAAGGTGGGGTCGACGCGAGCATTACCCGCGAAGAGATGAAGCAGATCCGCCGCCGCGAGCAGACCGATGCTGGCAAGGTTCTTGGCGTTACCGATATCCATTTCTTGGATTATCGCGATGGTTGGTTAGTACCCACCATCGAACTGCGAAAAGATATTGTGCGAGTTATCCGCAAGGTCCGCCCGCAGCGCATGCTCATTCAGAGCCCAGAGCGCAATTGGAACCGCTTGGGGGCGAGTCACCCCGATCACCTGGCAGCGGGCGAAGCTGCAATTCAAGCGATCTATCCCGACTCCGGAAATCCCTTTGCCTTTGAGGATCTTTTGCATGAAGAGCATTTAGAACCATGGAGTATCAAAGAGGCCTGGGTAATGATGGCCGAGGGCAATGACCACCATGTAGATATCACTGACACCTTTGATATGAAGATGAAGGCGCTAGCCGCACATGCCAGTCAGACAGCTCATGTCGAAGGTTTTGATGCGCGGATCCGCGAATGGGGTACCCGAAACGGTGCAGCAGTCGGGCTTACAGATGGCCGCATGGCAGAGACTTTTAAGATTGTGACGCTCGGCTAAAAACCTTACTTAACGATTACCGTATCGATGGCAATAGTCTGCTTTGGCGTGCCATCGGTGCCGCCACCCAAAACTCCTGCAGCCGCTACTCGCTTAACGATGTCAAGACCCTTGGTTACTACGCCCCAGATGGAATAACTGGGTGCCAGGGTGGTGTCTTTATAGACAATGAAGAATTGACTGCCATTTGTATTTGGACCGGAGTTAGCCATTGCAATGGTTCCTGCTGGATAGTCGTTTGTGGGAACGGTCGGTAAATTTTCATCTGGATAGCTAAATGGAGGGCCACCTGAACCGCTCGCAGTCGGATCTCCGCATTGGAGCACAAATATTTGGGAGGTCGTTAGGCGGTGGCAAAGGGAGTGGTCAAAGAAACCAATTTTGGCGAGAGATGACATTGCAATAACGGTAAGTGGGGCTTTCTTTCCGAAGGCTTTAAATACAATTTGGCCACAGTTGGTATTGAGCGTAAAGGTGCGATCAACTTGAGCAACCTTGGCATCTGGCAAACCAGCTTTGATCGGAGTATGACCAATAGCAGTCGTCTTGCTGCAGATCGTGCTTTGAACCACGCTACTAGAAGTAGTTCCACGAGCAAAACTTGACTCTGATAATCCGACAGCGCTCACCGTAACTACGAGGACTGCAACACTCGTTGTTGCAACTAATCTCTTAATGAGAACCACTTGTTACTCCCACTCAATAGTTCCAGGTGGCTTACTCGTGATATCGAGTGTCACTCTGTTTACTTCTCGCACTTCATTTGTAATTCGTGTCGAGATCTTCTCAAGCACGTCATACGGCAATCGACTCCAGTCTGCTGTCATTGCATCTTCGCTCGATACCGGACGAAGAACAATGGGATGGCCATAAGTTCGACCATCTCCCTGCACACCTACGCTACGTACATCTGCAAGTAGTACTACTGGACATTGCCAGATCTCGCGATCTAGACCCGCTAATTTTAACTCCTCGCGAGCGATGAAATCGGCTTTCCGCAAAAGACTAAGACGATTCTCAGTAACCGCCCCGATGATTCGAATGGCTAAGCCGGGACCAGGGAAGGGTTGACGCCAGACAATTTCCCCAGGAAGTCCAAGTTCTACGCCTACTTCACGTACCTCATCCTTGAAAAGGGTACGTAACGGTTCGATCAAGGTAAATTGCAAATCCTCAGGTAATCCCCCGACATTGTGGTGAGACTTAATGTTTGCTGTGCCCGTCCCGCCACCGGATTCGACAACGTCAGGGTAGAGAGTTCCCTGTACTAGAAAATCAACGCTCTCATGCTCGGAAATTTCACGCGCCGCCGCTTCAAAGGCGCGAATAAATTCAGCGCCAATAATCTTTCTCTTGGTCTCAGGATCGGTTACTCCATCGAGCGCATTTAAGAATGTTTCGCGGGCATCAATTATCTTGAGATCAACGCCGGTAGCTGCAACAAAATCTTCTTCGACTTGCTCGGCCTCCCCTTCACGCAAGAAGCCGTGATCGACGAAGACGCATGTCAGTTGTGAACCAATTGCTTTTTGCACGATGGCTGCTGCAACAGCAGAATCAACTCCACCAGAAAGCCCACAGATAACGTGCTTGTCACCGACGAGAGCACGAATCTTTGCGACCTCGGTCGCAACGATATTTTCACTCGTCCATGATGGCTCGCATCCGACAATATCAATCAACCAACGCCGCAAAATTTCCTGACCATTTTCGGAGTGAAGCACTTCTGGGTGGAACTGAACACCAGCAAGCTTCGCATCGCTATTTTCAAAGGCAACGATCGGAGTATCTGCCGTTCGCGCGGTAGCGGTGAATCCCGCTGGAGCCGCGGTCACGGAATCGCCGTGGCTCATCCAGACTCTCGATTGGGTATCTAGCCCCCGCAGCAACTTGGAATTGTCATCGTGGCTCATCGAAGTTCGACCGAATTCGGATTTGCCTGTCTCTGTGACGACGCCACCGAGCGCAGCGGCCATCACCTGGAATCCATAACAGATGCCGAAGACCGGGATATCGTGGGCAAAGAGCGCCGGGTCGAGAGTCGGAGCACCTTCGGCATAAACGCTCGATGGCCCGCCGCTCAAGATAATTGCCTTGGGATTCCTCGCCACCATCTCGGTGACCGACATGGTTGAAGGAACTATCTCGGAATAAACATGTGCCTGGCGAACTCGCCGTGCGATGAGTTGGGCGTATTGTGAGCCAAAATCAACGACGAGGACGAGATCAGGCACGGTGAATAACTACTTCTACCCGCTGGAATTCCTTGAGATCGGAGTAACCCGAAGTTGCCATGCCGCGGCGTAGCGCGCCAAAGAGATTCATTGAACCATCCGAGGTGTGGGAAGGCCCAGTGAGGATTTCTTGCAAAGTTCCAACCGTTCCAACGCGGACTCTGTCGCCTCGTGGCAGTTCAGAGTGGTGCGCTTCAGCGCCCCAATGCCAACCCTTACCAGGCGCTTCAACTGCGCGAGCAAGTGGACTTCCCATCATTACCGCATCGGCGCCACAGGCGATCGCTTTAGCAATGTCGCCGCTACGGCCTACAGATCCATCGGCAATGACATGTACATATCGACCGCCAGATTCGTCCATGTAATCGCGCCTAGCCGAGGCAACTTCTGCAACAGCGGAGGCCATAGGGACAGCAATTCCTAGAACTGTGCGCGTTGTGTGAGCAGCGCCGCCGCCAAATCCAACGAGAACTCCAGCAGCGCCAGCGCGCATTAAGTGCAGCGCACCCGTTGCAGTCGCGCATCCACCGACAATAACTGGAACATCTAACTCGTAAATAAATTTCTTGAGGTTAAGCGGTTCTGTCTTCGCCGAAACGTGCTCTGCGCTAACTGTTGTTCCGCGAATTACAAAGAGATCAACTCCAGCTTTCACAACTACCTCATGGAGTTCGGCAGTGCGTTGCGGAGAAAGTGCCGCTGCAACTGTCACACCAGAAGCGCGAATCTCGGCGATGCGCGCCTTAATCAAATCTGGCTGAATAGGGGCTGCATATAACTCTTGCATGCGACCGATGGCCTGTTCTTGTGGAAGCGATGCAATCTCTCCAAGGGCAATACGTGGATCTTCATGGCGAGTCCAGAGACCTTCGAGGTTGAGGACGCCAACACCGCCCATCTTTCCGATTGCAATAGCGGTTTCAGGAGACACGACTGAGTCCATAGGCGCTGCCAACATGGGGAGGTCAAATTTGTATGCATCGATCTGCCATTGAATAGAAACTTCTTCTGGGTCGCGGGTACGGCGACTGGGAACGATCGCGATATCGTCAAAAGAGTAACCGATACGGGCACGCTTGCCGGGTCCGATCTCTATTTCATTCATGGCTACTCCTCAGTGCTTTCCACGGTTTAATTCCCGCCGCGATAGTTGGGCGCATCTGCTACATCGAAGATGTCATGGGGGTGGCTCTCTTGTAATCCAGCGGAGGTAATTTGAATCAATTGGCCCTTGCTCTTGAGCTCTGCAATATTTGCCGCGCCAGCGTAACCCATTCCGGAACGTAGACCTCCGACAAGTTGGTGTACTACTGCGGCGACCGGTCCACTGTACTTAACCTTGCCCTCGATGCCTTCGGGAACCAATTTATCTTCCGCAAGCACATCATCTTGCATATAACGATCTTTAGAATATGACTTCTGTTCACCGCGAGATTGCATCGCTCCGAGCGAACCCATTCCGCGATAGCCCTTGTATTTCTTTCCATTAATTTCTATGAGATCAGCAGGCGATTCATCGCATCCGGCGAGGAGAGATCCAAGCATCACGGTATCTGCGCCAGCAACGATCGCCTTGGCGATATCGCCAGAATGTTGCAACCCACCATCTGCGATTAAAGGAATTCCAGCAGTAACGCAGGCCTTGTGCGCTTCCATGATTGCGGTCAACTGTGGAACACCAACTCCTGCAACAACTCGGGTGGTGCATATCGATCCTGGGCCAACTCCAACTTTTACAGCATCAACGCCGGCGTTGATAAGTGCTTGAGCTCCTGCACGAGTGGCGACATTTCCGCCGATGATATCTACGTGAGGAAAATCCTTCTTAATGCGCGCAACGGCATCCAAAACCCCACGATGATGTCCGTGCGCAGTATCAACAACAATGACATCTACTCCGGCCTCGATGAGTGCCACGGCGCGGGCATATCCATCTTCTCCAACACCAACAGCCGCTCCAACAATTCCATGAGCTTTCGCCAACTTAACCTGCTCGACCTGGTCTGCTATCGCTAAATTACGGTGCAAGATCCCGATGCCGCCAGCCTTAGCCATGGCGATGGCCATTGCCGACTCGGTCACAGTATCCATGGCGGATGAGATGACGGGAATAGAAAGAGAGATATTGCGCGTCAAACGTGTCTCGGTGTCGACCTCGCTAGGAACGACTTCGGAGGCATCTGGTAGCAAGAGGACATCGTCATAGGTCAGACCCAAAAGGATGACTTTTTCGCGGGCCTTATCCATCATTGGGTCAGTCTAGGGGTTGGTAATCAGTGACCTAAAAGCGGGTGGGGTTATAAACCGAGGGCTTGGGAAATCTCGCGACAGGCGGCAGTTAAATCTTCCGCGTAATAGGCGCCGGCACATTCGGTGCCTGCCCATCCCGGACCACCCAAGATAACTCGGGGGGCTGGTCGAACGGCGGGGAGCGCAGAGACTGCCTCGAGTGAAGCATGCTCCGGAATCTGGGCCCATAAGAAAATAGCTGGCGGGGCCGACCGAGCCACGACCTCCACGATCGCCTCGACTGGAGTGCGGGCTCCCAAGAATTGAACCTGGATGCGCTCATCAGCGAGGGATGCGGCAAGCGCAGTTATTGCAAGAGAGTGTGACTCTTCACCAACACAAGCTAATAAGACCGGCACTTCGTTGCGAGGATTGGTTATTTGCATGCCTTCGTTCATAACCCGTTTAATAACGTCAGAGAGCATATGTTCACCGGCGATGCCTTTGCCGGTGCGCTCCCAATGTTCGCCTATCGCGCAGAGCAGCGGAACGAGGAGATTGATCCAGGTAATAGCCACGCCCTGGGCATCGATCTGGGTGCGGATCTCGTTCTCGAGGCGGGGGCGATCTAGGAGCTCTGCGGCTTTAAATAATGAATTTACAAGTTGGCCATCGGTGCGCGGAATCTGGCTCACTTCACCGCCGGATGAATCTTCGTTGTGAGTAGCTGCCAAACGCGCCGCATCTGCGGGAGATACCCCAGAGATGACCAGGTTATGCATGTAGACCAAGCGCCCCAGATCCGCCTTGGAGTACTTCCGATGTTCACCTATGCAGTGTTCGCTTGGTCCTAAACCATATCGGCGATCCCAAGTCCGCAGCGTGCCGGGCGCTACGCCCAACCTGCGGGCTACCGCGGCCACCGTGAGCTTGGCTATTTCTGGCTCAGAGAGCTCTGCCTTAGGAGGATGGGGGGTATTCCGCTCAGAGGGCATGTCTAATGGTCGCGTAACGGGACTATTTCTGCCACTTGAAGCGTTCATGTAACGAAGGGCTATCACTTAAATCACAGCACCGCCATTTGAACAACCTATGAATCGGTTGTATAGTCGGATTCTAGGTAAGAAGGAGGGGCCATGGCCGAGATTTCAAGACTTCCGCGTCCTGTCGCATCAGAGTGGGAATGGCAGTACCAAGGAGCATGTCAGGAACTTCCGACTGAGATGTTCTTCCATCCAGATGGCGAACGCGGTCCGCGTCGCGCCAATCGCGAGGCCGCAGCCAAAGCTGTCTGCGCCACCTGTCCTGTAATTGCTGCCTGTCGCAAACATGCTCTCGCTGTCCAAGAGCCATATGGCATCTGGGGCGGTCTATCAGAGGACGATCGCGTTGCAATCATCGAACAAGGGGAACGCGCTAATCGTCCGGTAGCTGTTCTCACGCCCGCTTCCTAGATTGTAGAAATTAAAAAACCCCGGTCATCGTGACCGGGGTTTTTTATTGGTTCTAATTAGTGGCTGTGTCCGCCAGGTCCATGTGAATGGCCGGCAGCAGATGCTTGTTCGCGTTGCTCATCTTCAGGAGTCTCGAATACGAGAACTTCGGTGGTGATGAACATGGCGGCGATAGACGCAGCATTAGCGAGCGCAGAACGCGTCACCTTCACTGGGTCAATGACGCCAACTTTGACGAGATCTTCATAGATATCGGTTGCAGCGTTGAATCCTTCGTTTGCTCCCAAGGTGCGAACCTTGGCAACAACGACATAACCTTCATGTCCAGCGTTCTCTGCGATCCAGCGAAGTGGCTCATCGCAAGCCTTGCGAACGAGACGAACACCAACGGCGCGATCTCCCTCGAAGCCCAGATCATTCTCGATAGCAGCGGCTGCGTGCACGAGAGCAGCTCCTCCACCAACGACGATGCCCTCTTCTACTGCCGCACGAGTGGCAGAGATTGCATCTTCCAGACGGTGCTTCTTCTCTTTAAGTTCGACTTCGGTGTGAGCGCCGACCTTGATAACACAGACGCCACCAGCGAGTTTTGCAACGCGCTCTTGTAGCTTCTCGCGATCCCATTCAGAATCGGTTGTAGCTAGCTCGTTGCGAATCTCGTTTACACGATTTGCAACTTCGCCTTTATCTCCAGCGCCATCAACGATTGTTGTAGCGTCCTTGGTGATAACCACGCGACGGGCTTTACCCAAAAGTTCGAGTGTTACCTGATCGAGCTTGAGGCCAACCTCTGAGGTAATAACCTGACCACCGGTCAAGATGGCAATATCTTGCAACATCGCCTTGCGACGGTCACCGAATCCAGGAGCCTTAACGGCTGCTGAAGTAAAGGTTCCACGCATGCGATTTACGACGAGAGTTGAGAGCGCTTCGCCTTCTACATCTTCGGCAATGATCAATAGCGGCTTATTAGCTGCGGCTACCTTCTCAAGCACAGGCAGAATGTCGGAGAGCGAAGAGATCTTCTGCGCTGAAATCAGGATGAAAGCATCTTCGAGAACTGTCTCCATACGATCTGAATCAGTGACGAAGTAAGGACTGATATAGCCCTTATCGAACTGCATTCCTTCGGTGAATTCGAGTTCTAGACCTGTGGTTGATGACTCTTCCACGGTGATAACGCCATCTTTGCCGACCTTATCCATCGCTTCTGCAATGAGATCGCCGATCGCCTTATCTTGAGCTGAGATCGTTGCAACATCTGCGATCTGAGCCTTGCCCGATACTGGAGTGGAATTCTTCTTCAGCTCATCGGAGATCGCCTTAACGGCAGCTTCGATTCCAAATTTGATATCCATTGGCTGTGCGCCGGCGGCGAGATTACGTAAACCTTCGCGGACCATCGCTTGTGCCAAAACTGTGGCGGTAGTAGTTCCATCACCGGCAACATCATTGGTCTTCTCAGCAACTTGCTTAACAAGCTGAGCACCCATATTTTCGGCTGGATCTTCTAGTTCAATCTCTTTAGCAATGGTGACGCCATCGTTGGTGATCAACGGTGCGCCATAGCCCTTTGCAAGAACGACGTTACGGCCGCGGGGTCCAAGCGTTACCTTGACGGTGTCGGCGAGAATATTTACGCCGCGTTCCATCGCGCGACGAGCTTTCTCGTCAAATGAAATAGTTTTACCCATGTCGGTTACTTCTCAATGATTGCTAATACATCGCGGGCAGAGAGAACGAGGTATTCCTCGTTGTTGTACTTCACTTCAGTTCCGCCGTACTTGCTGTAAAGAACTACATCTCCAACTTTTACATCCATTGGAGTACGTACGCCATCATCAAAGCGACCTGGGCCGACGGCTACAACGGTGCCCTCTTGTGGCTTCTCTTTAGCGGTATCTGGAATAACCAGACCTGACGCTGTGGTCATCTCGGCCTCATTGGCCTTTACAACGATGCGGTCTTCAAGTGGCTTAATGGCAACGGCCATGATGTGCTCCCTTTTTCTTCAACGCTTCTCGGATATCCACTGCCCGCCGCCGGCTACCAATTAGCAGAGTAAGGGCGAGAGTGCTAACCAAACTCTAGCGAAAGGCCCAGGGGGCTGCCAACCGAGCCTGAGGGGTCTAAAGCGGATTTAGAGGCGGAAACCTGCGGAGCGGGCCTCGGTACGGGCCTCTCGCAACCGGCGCAGGCGCTTGACCAGCATGGGCTGGCTCAGCAGGGCTGCTTCCCGGTCGATCAGGTTGTTGAGAAGTTGGTAGTAAGCCGGAGGCGCGAGGTCAAAGAGCTCCTTAATTGAGGACTCTTTGGCACCCGCATATCGCCACCACTGCTTCTCAAAATCCAGGATCCGGAGTTCGAGTTCGGTGAGGCCATTA
>CAIZKO010000025.1 GCA_903933585.1 uncultured Actinomycetes bacterium | reverse complement strand
CTCGCCGCTTTTAACTAAGGAGGTGATCTCTTTGGTACTGGCATTAGCAATCAGTGGTTTCAAAGCTTTCAGTTCCAAGGTTACAGCGGGCGGAACCAAAGAATCTTCTACATCAAGGGTCGATATCGCCACCAACATTGGTTCAATATTTCTTATAGCACCTAGCACCTGTCGTAACTGTGAGAAGGCGCTGGGAAGCGAACTCAATCCATCGAATATTGCGAGCGGCACCAAGGCAATCACAGCAACATTGATTCCTGCGATCTGATGGGTGAGCGCGCCGCGAGCAGCAAACCAGAGGGAGATGAGGACAGATGTGCCTAGAAGTATGAAGTAGAAACTGGCTGCTAAGCCAGAGCGAGATGCATTCTTTGATTCAATCTTTGCAATTTTCTCTTGCTCGCTAGCAACTTGACCCAGTAGATCCTGGTGGTAATTGAAGATCAGGGACTCCGGTGCGGATTCAGCAATCTGCATAATCTGATCGAAGAGTTGGCTTTCATAATTTCTAGTCTCAGAGCTACTCGAGGCAATCATTGCGAGAAAGGGAATTGCGAAGCAGGCGAGCAAGAAGAGAAGTCCGATGGCATTTCCGCAAGCGGGTAATAACCAGTGAATAATAGTTATTCCAGCGCTTCCCGAAATTAGCCCCGCGAGCCACGGTGATGCGACCCGCAACCATAAATCCTGGGCCAGTTCCACATCGTTAATAATTTGTGCAAGGAGATTCCCGCGATGCAGATCTGCATAATCAGATGGAAGCAACCTGGAGAATCTCTCATAAATCTTCACCCGTAGCGCCGTCTGAATCTTTAAGGCACTGTTATGTTCAAGGATGCGACTCGCATACTTCAAAATACCGCGCGATAAACCGAAGAAACGTACGCTCACAATCGCTACTTCAAGGACCAATACTGGTGGCCTGGTTGACGCCATCGAGATAAGCCAGGCGCTAGTAGCGAGCAATCCAACGGCAGCCCCAAGAGAGGCGCCACCTAGAATTACGGCAGCCAGCATCTCTCTGCTCTGTCCTTTAAATACTCGAAGCACGCTTCTCATGAGTGCGCTCCTACTCGGGTAATTTTGGTAGCAGCCCCGATTAGTAGCTCTCTGTGAGAGATAAGAAGAACCATCGCCCCACGCGAGGCTTGGCGCGCAAGTACTTTAGCGATGGTCGACTCTGAGATGTCGTCCACTGATGCGGTGGGTTCATCAAGAATGATCAACGGCGCCTCCTTGAGCAAGGCTCTGGCTAAGGCAATCTTCCGCAGTTGTCCTATTGAGAGTTTCTGCGAAATGGTTCCGAGTTCTGTCGCAATTCCTTGGGGAAGATCTATGGGATCAAGATCAACGCTCAGTAGTGCTTCGATCAACTCTTGGTCACTTGCTCCAGGTTTTGCGTGGCGCAAAATGGTGGAGACAGTTCCGAGCGGGAACTTCGGCTCTTGCGGCTGCCAGGCGACCAGCGCACGCCAGGCGGTTATGTCGATCGTGGAAAAATCGTGAAGACCCTGCGATGTGGTTACCGTAATTGCGCCATCTCGGGGTTTTATAAATCCGAGCAGTACTCCTGCGAGGGTTGACTTTCCAGCACCTGACGGTCCGATAAGTGCATGGACTTCGCCAACATTTAACTCACCCGCCGGGATGGTGATCTTCGAGCGATCTGGAAAGGCGATGGTCAGTTGGGTCCAGGAGATACGCGATACATCGTGCAGCGGAGATCCACTTATCTTTACCGGCTCTTCAAGAATTGCGAAGAGTTCATTAAAAGCGGCTACTCCATCGGCAGCAGCGTGAAAGTAGGCAGAAACCTGGCGGATCGGCCAATAAACCTCGGGCGCCAATACCAATACAAGGAGGCCGGAAGAGAGCGGGATCGATCCGTTGACAAGGCGCAGGCCGATTGTCACCGCAAGTAACGCGACCGAGAGGGTAGCGATCAACTCAAGGGCGAGTGAAGAGAGAAAAGAGATTCGCAAGACCTGCATAGTCTCTACGCGGTACTTCTCACCGACGTCATGCAACTTCTTGCTCTGCAATTTTTCGCGGCCATAGACTTTCAGGGTTGTGAGCCCGCTAAGTAGATCTAAAAAATATCCGCTTAAGAGTCCTAGTGTCTTCCATTTCTTCTCGGTGGCACTTGCGGTAAATCGACCGATGAGAATACCAAATATTGGAATCAAGGGAATCGTTAGTAGCACGATTAATCCCGATTTCCAATCGCGGAGTGCGATTGTTGTTCCAACAAGTACTGGAACGATAATTGCTATAAAGAGCTGAGGAAGAAATTTGGCAAAGTAACCATCTAAGTTATTGATTCCTTTAGTGACCAATACCGCCAGCCCAGCCGTCCCTAATTCGTTGGCGTCAGAGCCACCATTTTCTATTGTCTTCTCCAAGACCAAAATACGTAGCTCGTTGCGCATCTTGCTACTCGCGCGCGCGGCGATACGATCATTAATGTATGCAAGAAGTGCGCGTGCAAGGAATACCAGACCAAGTTGGATTACCTCAATATGTAAAGAATTAAAGTTGCGCTTCTGCTGAAAGAATTTGCAGATCAGGTCAACCAGAAGGAAGGCTTGCGCGATGGTGAATAACGCCCCGAAGGTAGCGTTGAATACCAGCGCAAAAATAAAACCCCGGCTGCTCCGGGAGTACCGAAGCAGCCGGGGGTCAAATGCTTTCACTAGTGGACGGTATCCAAAACTCCGACTTCTGGGGAAGAAATCTGGCTTGAACTTACCCGCTTGCGGAAGATCCAATATGACCAACCCTGATAGAGGAGAACAATTGGGGTCATAATCAATGCCACCCAGGTCATTACCCCCAAGGTGTAATGGGTACTAGATGCATTGAAGATGTTGAGGCCCGGTCCGCCTGCGGTGATGTTAGGCATGACATTTGGATAGAGACCAGTAAAGAGAGTCACGACTACCGCCGCTGTCGCAATCGCAGAGAAGAGGAAGGCATAACCTTCGCGCCCCTTCGCATTTGCTGCCAGTGCAATCAACCAAGCGACCACGACAACTACTGAGCCAGCGATGACGCCACCCTTAGAGGTAAGACCCAACATGGTCCAGCCCAGGAAGAGAACTGCAAGCAGAGCAGTTACCAATCCAACTTGTTGTCCTAGCTTGTTGGCGCGTACTCGAATCTCACCGTCTGTCTTCAATGCCAAGAAGAAGGCGCCGTGAGAGACGAAGAGTGAGAGCGTGGTTAACCCACCGAGTAGAGCATATGGGTTGAGCAAGTTCCAGAATCCTCCGGAGTATTGGATATATCCGGCCGGCTCTTTTGTCAGTGGAACGCCGCGAACAATGTTTGCGAATGCGACTCCCCAAAGCAGCGCAGGGAGGAAGCTAGAGATGGTGATTGCAAGATCCCAACGAGAACGCCACTTCTCACTTCCGTACTTGCTGCGATATTCAAAGGAGACACCGCGGACAATAAGTGAGAGCAGAATCAAGAAGAGCGGGAGATAGAAGCCACTAAAAAGCGTGGCATACCACTCTGGGAAGGCAGCGAATGTCGCACCACCTGCGACTAGCAACCAAACCTCATTGCCATCCCATAGTGGTCCAAGGGTTGTAAGAACAGCGCGACGTTCGGCTTGATTCTTTGCAACAACAGGAAGGAGTATTCCGACTCCAAAGTCGAAGCCCTCCAGGACGAAGTACCCGATCCAAAGAACGGCGATGGTTACAAACCAGAATGAATTAAGTGACATTTTTTATTCTCCTCCTAGTAAGCCATCGTAAATGTCTTGGAATTTTCATCGCGTTCAACCGTCTTCTCAGGACCGACCTTGATGGTGCGGAGGATCAATCCGAATTCGATTACTGCGAGTACTCCATAGAGCAGGGTGAATACAACCATTGTGAAGAGCACGCTTGCGGCGCTTACTCCAGGGCTTACGCCAGTTGAAGTTTTGAAGAGTCCAAAGACTACCCAGGGCTGACGGGCGCTCTCAGTGAAGATCCAACCGAAAGAGTTAGCCAAGATGGGTAAGAATGGCAGCGCGATCATGCTGCGCACGAACCAAGCCTTACGAGGGAAGCGTCCCTTTCTGATGAACCAGAGAGCAAGGAATGAGATTAATGCGGCTAAAGCACCGAATCCAATCATCAATCGGAAGCTCCAATAAGCGAAAGGAATATTCGGTGTGTAATTGCCTGGGCCATATTTCTGCTCATACGACTTCTCTAAGTCATTCACACCTTCCACGGTTCCGTTAACGTTACCGGTAGCCATAAAGGAGAGAACCGAAGGTAAACCAATCTGGAATACCGAGTGGCTGCCATTGAGCGTTCCAATGGTGAGAAGCGAGAACGGAACATTGGCTTTGGTGTTATATACAGCTTCTGCAGCTGCCATCTTCATTGGTTGCTGCGTTGTCATCAGGCGCGATGTTGTATCGCCGGAAACTGCAACAAGTACGAATGAGATGAGAACTGTGATGAGACCAATCTTGAGGGCTGGCTTGGCAACTTCAGCATCTTTATTGTGAAAGAGCATCCAAGCTGCAACACCTGCAAAGAGCGCTCCTGCAGTTAAGAATGCAGAAGGGATTGTGTGAAAGAAAGCGGTGACGGCGGTCGAGTTGCCAAGTACCTTCCAGATACTTGTCAGCTCTGCTCGCCCATGGGCTCCATTCAATACATATCCGACCGGGTGCTGCATGAAAGCGTTCGCGGCCAAGATGAAGTAGGCAGAGAGTAAAGTTCCGGTCGCTGCGATCCAGATAGAGGCAAGGTGCAATTTCTTAGGTATGCGATCCCAACCGAAGATCCAAATCCCCAGGAAGGTGCTCTCCAGGAAGAATGCAATCAAACCTTCCATAGCAAGTGGCGCTCCGAAGATATCTCCAACGAAGCGGCTATAAGAAGACCAGTTCATACCGAACTGGAACTCCTGAACAATCCCCGTTACGACGCCGATAGCGAAGTTAATGAGGAAGAGCTTTCCAAAGAATTTTGTGGCGCGAAGATACTTATCTTTATTGGTTCGATACCAGGCGGTCTGCAGCCCGGCGACGAGAAAGCCAGATCCGATCGTGATTGGCACGAAGATGAAGTGGTAAACGGTGGTGATACCGAATTGCCATCTGGCAAGGTCTAATGCACTCATGAATTTCCCCTATCTGATGCCCCAATCTTGGCGACATTCACAAGGGTTTCCCAGGTAGATAACGAGTGCTAACTCTTGCGGAGTTGTGTTCTACGACAACTTTTCCACAAAAGATAGTGGTTTGCTAGGCAATCCCGTCACGCTATTTGAGAGTGTGGCCAACTTTTGGGGTCTGCCATAAGGTCAAAACCTGCAATGTTATTGATCGGATCAGGCTCTGGGCCGATGAATCAAAGGGAAGGTCGATACAGGCACCACTCAACTGGCAGCTCCATGTGCTCAAGCCGGCATTAAAGAGCGCGCTTCCGGAAGGGTAAGCGATCCAGTCAACCTGTCCGACTGGGGTCTTTTTCATTCCTTTATGGCTTGCTGCATCGCGCCAGGTCAAAACGCCACTGTAAATAACATGGACGTTTGGCGGCTGGGCGACATTAGAAGTTGTCGCCTCTACCTCTGAATCTGTAGTAAGTCCACTGATGGCAGTCTTCTTAGAGACTTTAAGCCAGGCAGGAATACTGACCGGTTTGAGTGATCCATAAACGTGGACCCCGCTGGTTTGTTCTCCGGAAATTAAGTTGGTAGGCCTATTGAGTCGATAATTGCTGAACTCAATTGTGACCTGGCTTAGATCGTGATTGGGATCCTCTGTTGCAAAGCGATACATAACGGCGTGTCGATCGACCCCATACTTCGATGGTTCCAATCGAGTCTGCCAATACGATGTATTGCCACCGAGTAGTGCAATATTCGTCCCAATATTTCGGCCGGCGATAAAAGTATTAAACATCCTATTTGTAAAGTATTCGGCATGCCCACCAACGATAATTCCTGAATAGTTCTTAATGATCGAGGGCCAGGTATTGATATCAATATCGGTCTCCTGGTCCACATTGAGACCTTGTTTCTCAACAAATTGAATGAAGGGAATTGCATCGCGTTGAATCGAATATGCACCACTACCAAGCATGGGGCGATCGAACGAGACTACGCGACTGCGCTCGTCGGCATCCGAGATTCCATCAAGCCCCGGTCCAAGGTATGCCGAACGACCACCAAAACTGTTGTACATCTGCCATGAAATAAAGGAGTGCATCATGACTAACTTTGATGTACCTACCGGGCTGCGAACCACGAGGGGAGCCGCATTTTCAATCTGGCCAAAAGCAGAGAAAGAAACTATCAAATAGAAACCCGGAGTCCAGTTATCTCCGACGGTGAAGGTGGTGGCAACGGGCCAATTCGCTTCGTTGTAACGAGTTGCTTGCCGGGCCGTAGTGGCCTGACCTTTCTTCAACTTAACTGGTGTTGAACGCCAAACTTCGCGCGCTCCAGCTCCGTTGTAGTAACCAATGCGCCAGGCGGCAAAGGTTCTCGGCGTGTTATTAATGGGCGTGCTATTTGATGAGTAGCGGGCAGCGTGAATCTTTACCTGGGCCCCACAAGAAACGCCGGTCTGGTCGAGCCAGAGAGCACTGCCTTCGGCGGCAGATAGATCGAGGGCTTTCCACCCCGCCTCCGTCATCTTTACGCCAGGCTTCATATTTTCATCGGCAACCCAGGTCGGGGATAAGGCGGGGCAGGCGGAGTTCACAAACGGGGAGTTATCCGAGGGAAGCGAGGTCTGCTGGGAGGCGGCGAAGCTCTCCATCGGCTGGCGGGGCAGGTCAGGATGTTTTGCTAACGCCGGGAAGGTGACGGTTGACGCGCTCTTCGGGAAGAGGAGGTATGAGGCCGCCCCACCGATTACCAGAGATAGCGCGATTACACCTGAGATGAGGGCGAGTGTTCTGCCTGAGAAGGGGAGCTTCATAATGAGGTGATTCTAATCGCCGTATCTAGTCGCTGCAGAGAGAGTTGTCGAGGTGGCCCCACTCTTCCTATTCCTCTCCTCACAGGGTACAGATGTGGGGTTAACCTTTGTATAACCTATCTATTTTTCCTGAGAGCGAACTTTCATCGGGGGAGTCAAGGAAAATACCTATACTTCACGAATGAAGGACGATTCAAAATCCCAGGCTACAAAGCGGATTCTGGTCGCCGATGACAATGAAGATATTCGCAATTTAATCTCATTAATACTCACTACCGAGAGTTATGAAGTACTAGTTGTCGATTCAGGATCTGAACTTCTGGAAAAGATTTCCAGTTTCAATCCGGACTTACTCTTGCTTGACGTCATGATGCCACATATGTCTGGCTTCGAGGTTTTGGAGAGGGTCAGAGCGCTTCCCGATAGTCATGTGAACTCCATCCCAATCGTGATGATTACTGCTAAATCCCTAGATGCCGATGTAGATCGCGCAATGAAGCTAGGCGCTAGTTCTTATATTGTTAAACCTTTTCGTGCAGATGCACTCAGAGAGAAAGTAACTTCCCAACTTAGTCAAGGAGTTCTCGGTCGATGAAACTAGCTAGTAAGCGAGCCTTCGTGGCTTCAATCGCTGCGCTCACGATGGTGCTCTCCATCGGTGGGGCGCAGGGGGCAACCCCCAAACCAACACCAACGAAGAATCCTTATGGCGCCAGCGTCCCTATCGACCCACCTCGCCCTAATGATGTAATACTGACGGTTACTAATCACTCCAAGGTGGTTCGATTCTCCCTCAACTCTCTGCGCAAGTTGGGGGCGACGCAAATATCGATCTTCGAGCCATTTGTGAAGGTACGCCAAACATTCACCGTAGTTTCTCTGGCAAAGATATTTAAAAGCGCAAATATCCTCTCGAGCGCCACAGTGTTAACCGATGCGCTTAATGATTACATCTACACGAATACCGCTAAAAACTTTACCGATTCCCAGGGACAGTTAGCGATCGCCCGATTCGGCGGAGCGATTCCCTACGATCAGGGTGGACCGATTCGCATCATCTTTCCCGACAAATCAACGCTCGGGAAGAACCTCAGCGCATGGAACTGGTCCTTGAATGTAATTACGGTCAAGTAGATGGAGAGAAGGCAGGCTCTTGCTCGCAACGTATTGAGATTTCGGGTCTCTGGCGGTCAAAAAGTTTTAGCCTTCATCGCCTTCCTATCATTTCTCGCGCTTAGCTTTTCCATCATAAGTACAAATAAATCCTCGATCGCAGAATCAAGAAGTTTAACCTCTGCTACGGCACCGGCTGCCTCAATTATTTATACCCAACGCGAAACTTTGGTTTATACGATTCGCTTGACCCAATGGCTTGATCAGCAGATTACGAGGCGCGAGGTGCAGATAGCGAGAGCGCTCTTGGCACAACGACTAGCGGTTGTGAATACTGACGGAAAATCGGTAGGCCAGTCAGCGCCCAGCGGATATTTGCAAGCGTTACATCTGACCGATTCAATCGTGGATAGCGGCCCGCCAGGAATTCTTTCAAAAACAGATCATGCGCGGCTAGTTGCGCTCCTCAACCCGGAGATCGATGGTTTGATTTCACAAGCCCGTCTCTTGGTATCTGATTATCAAATGGCTGTCGATAACCAGTTGACTACATCAGCGAAGACCTCTCGAAATGGGGATTTTATAACCCTTTTGCTGCTCATACTCTTTATGACAATCTCCGGAGCATGGTTTCTTTGGATCGCACAAACGTCAATTAGACAATTTAGAAAGAGTAAAAGTTTAATGCTCGCCGAAAGTGAGCGTCTAGAATCATTAGCGGAGGAATTAGCCGCTACCAATTTGATGGTCTATGAGCTTGAATCACTCAACGCTTCAAAAAACGAATTTATCTCAAATATCAGCCACGAATTGCGTACCCCATTAACCAGCATCATCGGCTACGTTGACGTACTTTCTACTAATATTGAATTGGATTCCAACCCACAGCTCGAAGAGATTTTTCAAGTGCTCGACCGAAATGCCACGATCCTGCTCTCGCTGGTTCAGAGTTTATTAGCGCTCTCTCAACTGGATTCACCGAATAAGAGAGACTCCTTCAAACCTACAGATCTTCTTACCGTTACCGAAGATGCGATTTTTATATTGCATTCTGAGATTGAGAAAAAAGAAATTTCAGTGAAGTTAAATTATAAGGCAGATGATCCGTACATCATCGATGGAGACTCAGGTTTGATTTCGCAGGCTCTCATCAATTTGGTAGCTAACGCTGTTAAGTTCAGTTTTGCGAAGAAAGAGATAGCGATTAATTTAGTTCGAAATTTTCATACTGATGCACGAAATACCATTTCGATTTCCATCGAAGATCATGGAATCGGAATTCCTGAAGCCGAGATATCCCATCTTTCGGAACGTTTCTTTCGAGCATCCAATGCGGTCTCTGAACATGTACCAGGAACTGGCTTGGGATTAGCGATAGTTGCTAAAGTCGTTGAATTACATGGAGCTCATCTCAGGGTCGACTCCTCACTCGGCAAAGGCACGACATTTACCATCGATTTTCCGGAATACCTCTCCCCCATTGAGGCTCTCGTTATGAATCGGAAGTATGAATTGTTAGCAGAAGCGATTGTGGGAATTCAAGTAGATAGCCAAGCACTACTTAAAGCCAAACTTCACGAATATGGCGGCGCGCTTGGATTTTATGAGTTCGGTGAGATTGGGGAGGAACTTCTATCTCTCTCCCGCTCCCTTGAGGATGTTGAAAAAGTTGCCAATCCCGAAGTACTTAAGGGCCGCGACCAACTTGTAATAAGGATGAAAGAAGCGCTACCAATAAGAGAAATGGGTGAAACCAATGTCGAGTGAGTTAATTTTAATAGTGGATGACAACAAGGACGTTAGAGCCTTTGTTCGTACTGCCCTCGAGGGAGAGGGATACCAGGTTGATGAAGCCGTCGATGGGACCGATGCTCTCTCCAAGTTTCAAAATAATAACCCGGCAGTAGTCATATTGGATTTAAGTATGGGTCATCCGGATGGCTTTGAAGTCTGCCGGGAAATTAGAAGAAACTCAACAGTCCCCATCATCATGCTCACCGACCGAGGTGAAGAGGTAGATGAAGCAATGTGCTTGGCGGCTGGTGCTGATGATTACATCTCAAAGCCAGTAAGTCCGAGAATTCTGGCGCTGCGAGTTGCAACGCAGATCCGACATTCTAAGAGCGAGAAGAGCCAACGCTTGGGCATGCTGACGGCTGGGGGATTGACGCTGAATCTTGAAACCAGACAAGTCCATTTCGATGAGGGTCAAGTTGCCGTTACCCGAACGGAATTCGACTTTCTCAAATTACTGATGGAACATCCGCGTAAGGTATTCACTCGCGAAGAGGTCATCTCTGCCATCGGCGGAACTGCAGACTTCTCCAACGATCACTTCCTGGATACCCATGCATCTCGCCTTCGGTTGAAGATTAAGAGCGCCGGAGGACCAAAGGTAATTTCAGCCGTCCGCGGTGTGGGATATCGCTTGATCGCTACTCAAGGTAAAAGCGAGGAAGTTAACGCTTAATAAAAGCGGGTTTACGGGGCGATAAATCCCTGTAAACTCCGCTTACCACTTGGAGACGTCGCATAGCCCGGTCGAGTGCGCCTCACTGCTAACGAGGTAAGGGGTTAAACCCTTCAAGAGTTCAAATCTCTTCGTCTCCGCTCTAAGTAATTGAAGTGCGCTAGTCAATCTGCCTAATTGTGGCTAGATTCCGCTGGTATGAATGTCGTTGTCGCCGGAAGTCTAAATTTTGACTTGGTTGTTCACCTCAATCGGATGCCAAACCCTGGTGAAACCGTGGCCGGGGAAGAAATTCACACCTACCCAGGTGGCAAAGGATTGAACCAAGCGGTTTCCGTAGCTCGTTCAAACGTTCGTGCAAACATGATTGGCGCACTGGGGGATGATCCCAACAGCGTCGCGTTATTCGCAGTTTTGAAAAGCGAGGGAATTAATTCAGATCAAATTCAACGGGTTGCTGGAGCATGTGGAACTGCCATTATTGAAGTTGATAAAAATGGTCAAAATCGCATAGTTGTGATTCCAGGCGCGAATGACGCTCTGAACTCACGTGCACTTCCGAAAACATACTTTCAGGACTTTTCAGGAAAAAAGATTTTGCTCTGTCAATTGGAAAGCCCTGTAGCGCAAATAATTAAAGTTATAGAAATTGCCAAGTCCTCAGGTTTTCTCATTCTCCTAAATCCTGCTCCTGCTATGGATTTAACTCGCGAACTCTTATCAATGATTGACATCTTGATTCCGAACCAACACGAATCCGAAATTCTCACCGGCATCAAAGTGCTCAATCTAGAAAGCGCCAGATTAGCAGCGTTAAAGTTAATTGGTCGCGGGGTGCAGGCCGTGATCGTAACTCTTGGAGATGTGGGCGCGCTGTACATTTCCAAAGAGGAAGAAATTTTCCAATCTGCATTCACGGTTGACCCCATCGATACAACCGCAGCGGGCGATGCCTTTTGTGGCGCTTTTGCAGCGGAATTAGCTAGAGGAAAAAACAGCGCAGACGCGTTGCAGTATGCCTGTGCAGCAGGAGCGTTAGCAACAACTAAAAAAGGAGCTGTTCAATCGATCCCTCGGGAAATTGATATTCGAGCCTTAGTCGGAAGTCAGGTAAGTTGAAGATGCTAAAAAATGGAGTGATTAACGGGCAGTTGGCATCGGTACTAGCGCGATTTCGACACGTTAATACTTTGGCAATTGTTGATGGGCCCTTTCCGAGCTATCTAGGGGTTGAGATTGTAGATCTAGCCCTGGTGAAGGGTTTTCCTAAAATCACAACAGTTCTCGATGCAATCCTTCCCTTAATGGATCTCACAGGACTTTTCTTAGCGAATGAATTTGATGAACAAGTGGAATCTGCAATCGTAAGTGAATATAAGGCTCACTATTTGGGACTCCCTATCACATTCATACCGCACTCGGAATTTAAAATAAAAGTTGGTCAGTCGCTGGCCATCGTTCACACTGGTGATGACGTTCCGTATAGCAGCGTAATTCTAAGATCTGGGGGATAGAGAATCATGACTAATCAAATACGTGTGGGGATAATCGGCTTAGGAGTAATGGGAGCAGGCCATGCCCGCTTTCTTCATGAGCATGTACCGGGAGCCAAAGTCTCTGCGCTATTTGATATCGATTCGAGGAGGATGGCTTCGCTTTCAAGCGAACTTGGCACGGTAGCCCTTCAGGCCAGTGACCCCGTGGAATTGATGGACCACCCCGAAGTTGACGCGATAATTATTGCGTCTCCGGACTCTTTACATGTCGCACAGCTTCGGCTTGCCATAGCAAGTAGGAAACCAACTTTGTGTGAAAAGCCCATGGCCACTTCTCTGGAGGACTCACGACTGATTGCATCAGAAATAGCCGCATATGAAGCGGCAGAAAATAGAACTATGATCAATTTCGGCTTTATGCGCCGATTTGATCCTTCCTATTTAGAAGTGCGTAGATTGCTTGCCACAGGAGAATTCGGCGCGCCAACGTTCTTTAGAACCATAACACGAAATGTTTCTTCAATGGGAGTGACCACCCAAGGTCTCTTCACAAATATTGCAGTTCACGACTTTGATATTTACCGATGGCTATTTAATGATGAATGGCTCTCCGTGCAGAGTCACTACCCAAAACATTCTTCACTCTCACCCAAAGATATTGCAGATCCACTTGTCATCACCGCATTCATGAAATCTGGCCTCATGATGGTCGCAGACATTGTTGCTTTTAACAATTATGGATACGACGCTCGAGTGGAAATTGTTTGTGAAAAAGGCTCGATAGAGATCGGTATTAATGGGGATGTAATTACACGTGCAAATCGAGTTATGGGAACCCATACCGGGGGAGTGATGGCTGAAGACTGGATGACGCGATTCAAGCTTTCTTATATAGAAGAATTAAAGGCGTGGATTTCCGGGATCCAAACCGGAGTCCCCAATTTAGATCTGGCAAATTATGCAGATGCTTTAGCAGCGAATGAAGCTTGCGCCTTGGGCGTAGCTTCTATTTAAACAATTGGAATAGAGTGGAAAAAGAGGTCAAGTCCAAGTTGTGCAGCTCCTAAAATCGTACGATCTTCGCCTAGTTTGGAGGAGATAATTTCGAGATTCTTTGTAGCCAGCGCCCCCGTTCTCTGGTAAACAACTTCTTTCACGGTGGCGAGCACGATGTCACTTCCTCGCGCGATCCTACCCTCAATCACAACTTTGCTTGGATTAAGCAGATTAACTGCGTCCGCAATCACATGTCCAATGTATCCAGATGCCTCGGCAATCAAATGCAGAATCTTGGAATCCCCTTGACGGCAAAGTTCTGCTATATCTGCAGAATTCTTAATTGAATATCCCATTTTGTTGATTCGTTCAACGAGTGCCCAACCCCCAGCAAAAGATTCAACACAATTGATATGGCCACAGCGACATAATGTGCCGCTTAAGGAATCGAGTTGAACGTGTCCAATATCGCCGGCAGATCCTTCAGATCCACGATGAAGATTTCCGTTAAGAATTAAACCACTTCCGATTCCTGTAGCAATCTTTACGAGAATCACGTTAGATGTTTCGGGATAAACGAGGCGATGCTCGGCAAAAGCCATTAAATTAGCATCGTTTTCCAAGAATGTTGGAAGCTCGAATGCATCACCGACCTCTCTATAGAAATCCACTCCGTCCCAACCCTTCATAATTGGAGGGCTTACGACCTTACCTAAAAGATGTGAAACTGGCCCAGGAACTCCAATCACAATTCCCAATCTTTTGGCCTTTGGGGTAGATTTAAAAAGTAGTTTAAGAGCAGCCACCGCCTTTGGGAGAATTGATTCAGGACCATCGCCGATTTCAATGAGAGCATTTTGCGAGCACGTGATCTCGCCTTGAAGATTTGCTACTGCAATGGTCATCGAGGTCGCAGTGAAAGAAATCAGCCCGATAAATCCACCGTGTGGATTTAATTCAAGAGCCGAACCTCTTCTTCCCCCGTTGGAGGCTTCCCTTTCTCTCTCCACCAAAATATTTGTTCCAAGCAATCCTTGAACTCCCTGACTTACCGTTACACGAGAAAGGCCAGTGAGGTCCTGAATTTCAAAACGGGTGAGGCTTTTGCGTCCACGGAAGCAATTGATGAGAACTTGGCCGCTCCGCGAGGTGGAATTCATTATCTCTCCGTTCTCTCACAAAATGTTATCTAAATGTTATCTAAATGCTCTATCTAGATACTAAGACTATAAGTAATGTTCAGCAACAGGCAAATATATGTAAAGAAGTTTACATGTTTGCATCCAAAATAAGGAGATAATTCGTGAAGAAAAATAATCGTTTTCTCACTATAGGCATTTCTGTTGTTGCTGCGGCCGCTCTTGTGCTCGCTGGAACGACTCCCTCAAATGCTGCAGGGAAGAAACTCTCATCAATTCGTATCGCAGTCGTTATTAAAGGTCTAGACAATCCTTACTTTGTAAGCGTAAAGCAAGGCATTATTGATACCGCAAAGAAGCTAGGTGTTGTGGCAAATGTCCAGGCAGCTCCTGGTCTAAATGATGATATTGGTCAAGCGAATAAGTTGGATGCTCTCGCCGGTCAGAACTATGACTGTTACATCGTTATCCCAATTACTTCAAATAACCTTTCACAAGGTTTGGGTAAGGTGACCAAAGCTGGAAAGCCAATCATCAATATTGACTCGCCGGTTGATCCTGCATCCCTCAAAGCCGCTGGTGGAAAAATCACCTCATTCGCGGGTACCGATAACACCGCAGCTGGTAAGGCAGGCGGAGTATCAATGCTTAAGTTGATCGGATCAGGCAAGAAGATTGGTTTGATCGCTGGTCTGGCTGGAAACGTCACATCTAACGCTCGTATCGCAGGCTTTGAAGCCGGCGCCGCTGGGTCAACATTTGTCGGACCTGTTAATGCAGACTGGGATACAACTAAGGCTCTGGATGCCGCTAACGCCATGTTAGTAGCAAATCCTGATATTGCTGCTTTCTTTGCTGCAAACGACCAAATGGCACAAGGCGTTGCAAAAGCCGTAGCTGCTGCTGGGAAGAAGATTCCTGTATATGGCGTTGATGGACTTATGGACAACTTGAACTTGATTAAAGCGGGTTCTGTTACAGCTTCGATTTCACAGTATCCATACGTCATGGGCAAGATGGGCGTTGAAGCATGTGTTGTTTTGGCACAAGGCGGAAAAGTTCCAGCTTGGACAATCACGCCTTACGGCGTAATCGATTCAAGCAATGTTGATGTTGCACTCAAGTCTGGCAACCAAACGCCTCCAGGCGGGTACAAAGATCCATACGCTCCGTTGATTAAGAAGTAATCGGCTCGGCTAAGGAAATATGAAACTATCCCCAAAGTCATCTACTTCCTCCGCGCAAGCGGGGGAGGTAGAGACTTCTACCTTAAACAAGGTGCGATTAGCTACAAAAGACCCATTCTTCTGGTCTAACTGGATAGTCGTAATCGCATTCATACTCGTGGTACTTGTCTTTGGTGCTCTTAAGCCACACAGCTTCCTCACCATGTACAACTTAAACAATATTCTTGTCGCCTCTTCTATCCCGGCCATTATTGTTGTTGGGCAGACCTTCGCGGTGGCAACTGCGGGAATTGATCTCTCAATCAGCTCAATAATGACATTCGGGGCGGTTGTCTATGGCATTGCCTTCACAAACGGCAGTTCGTGGTGGGTCGCAGGAATAGCTGGCACTATTGCCGGCACTCTATGCGGATTCCTAAATGGACTTATTATTGCAAAACGCAAAATCAGTGATTTCATAGTTACTCTCGGAATGCTCTCCGTCGCCGCAGGTTTTGCTCTAGTTATCAGCAACGGCGTACCACGACAGATTGTCAGTAATTCGCTATCAAATCTTGCGATTGGTGGATTTGGACGTATTCCATATCTTATGGTCATTGCCTTTGTTATCACGGTAGCTGCACACTTTTTTCTATTCAATACCCGATTTGGTACCCACATCCTTGCCACAGGTGGAGATCCTGATGCCGCCCGTTCGATGGGAGTAAATATTGATCTGGTAAAGATCGTTGTCTATTCGATCTCGGGTACTCTCGCTGGATTTGCTGCCATGTTGACTATCTCGAGAATTGGTGCCGCTGAACCAGCGGCCAACACCTCTCTACTCCTCAATAGCGTTGCAGCAGTGGTACTTGGTGGGGTCAGCCTCTTTGGAGGCAGAGGGACCATCTTTGGGCCGTTCGTAGCCATACTTCTACTACAGGCGCTAACCAATGGCCTAACCGTTGTAGGGGTTGCTGCATATTATCAATATGTTTCTATTGGACTCGTCGTGATTTTGTCCGCGGCATTGGTAAGGACTAAATGATGACAAACAATCCAGAATATGCAATTGAAGTAATCGATATTCAGAAATCATTCGGCAGTGTTGCGGCACTTCGCGGCGTTTCACTCTTTGCAAAGCCGGGCGAAGTAACTGCAATCGTAGGAGATAACGGGGCAGGAAAGTCAACCCTCATCAAATGCATCGCTGGTGTCTACACTGCCGACGCAGGTGAAATTCATATTGCGGGTAAGAAGGTTCATTTCACCACCCCAGAAGAATCTCGTGAATTTGGCATAGAGACCGTCTATCAAACGCTTGGTCTTATCGAAGACCTGACAATTTGGCAGAACTTATTTCTAAATCGCGAAAAGATGAAGGGCATTGGTCCCTTCAAGATTCTCAATAAGAAGGCGATGCGACTTGAGTCGGCACAAATGCTGAAGAATCTCGATGTTTATATACCTTCGATTAAGGGACGAGTTCGGGGACTATCTGGAGGTCAACGGCAAGCAGTTGCCATCTGCCGTGCCGCCGGATGGGGTTCCAAAGTAGTCATTATGGATGAGCCGACCGCCGCTCTTGGAGTACGAGAGACGGCAAAGGTAGAAGATCTCATTTCACGAATGAAAGAGCAAGGTTTGGCAATCCTTTTGATAAGCCACAACTTTGACCAAGTTCTTCGATTAGCCGATCAAGTATGGGTCATGCGCCAAGGCAATGTAATGGCCGGAATGCGTGCAAAAGATACAAGCGGCGATGAATTGGTCGCTCTCATCACAGGCGCAAGCGCCGGAAAGAAGTAATGCACATGTCTAATATCCCGAATCTCCTCGGCGTCCACGCACTTGTATGGGTTGGTGGATGGAATAATGAGCAAGCGACAGAGGCAATTAAGAATTCGGCAGAAGCCGGGTATGGATTAATCGAGATTCCTGCTCTCGATCCTAAATCCATTGATGTCGAACATACGAGTAAGACCCTTAAGGAGTATGGGCTGAAAGGCGCATGCTCTTTAGGCCTATCATTTGATGCCGATATCAATAATGAAGATAATGAAATAGCAGCTCGCGGAGAAGCGCGTTTGATGGATGCTTTGACGGTTGTTGAGCAACTAGAGGGCAATTACCTTGGGGGCGTCGTATTTAGCGCACTTGGAAAGTATGCAAAACCAACAACTCCTAAGGCAATTGATAATGCAACAAATGCGCTCCGTCGACTTGCCCAAGAGGCCAGCAAGCGAGGAATTACCGTTGGACTAGAACCAGTAAACCGTTATGAGTCGAACCTGATAAATACCGGTCAACAAGCTTTAGATATGATTAGCAACATCGGGGAGAAGAACGTTGTGGTTCATCTAGATGTTTATCATATGAACATCGAGGAGCAAGATCTCATTACCCCCGTCATCGCCGCAGGATCCCAATTGGGATATGTTCATATTGGCGCGAGCCACCGTGGACCGCTGGGAACAGGGAATATTGATTTTGATGCTTTCTTTGGAGCCCTCGCCAAAATCGGATATGAAGGAACAATCACTTTCGAATCCTTCTCATCCACGGTCGTCAGCCCGGAACTTTCGAGTACTCTTGGAATTTGGCGAAACCTTTGGACAGACAACAAGTCCATGGCAAAATCAGCTCGCGAATATATGGAAGCGAAAATTATCGCTGCTCACAACTAAGACCTGATGGCAGCAGCAACTCTAGACTTTGATCAAGCCTTAACCCGTGCCCAGTTTTTGCTCGACAATTCTGATCAGAGAGTCCTAATCGGAATTGTCGGAAAACCTGGATCGGGCAAGTCCCAATTGTCGTCATATCTCATGAAGAATTTGCCCAAGGAAAGTGTTTCCCTAGTTCCGATGGATGGATTCCATCTCAGTAATAAGATTCTGACCGAACTAGGGTCAAGCGACCGTAAAGGAGCCCCCGACACTTTCGATGCTACTGGTTTCTCAATTTTGATGGAACGAATCCGATTCACTCTAGAAGATATCTATTTTCCGATTTTTCATCGCGAAATAGAAGAATCAATTGCCGCTGAAGGACTTGTAACGCGAAATACAAAATTGGTCATCACGGAGGGGAATTACTTGCTCTACGACCAAAATAATTGGCAGAATGTCGCCACCTCTCTTACCGAAAGTTGGTATGTAGAAGTTGATGAAACACTGCGACTGGAGCGACTTGTCGATCGGCACCAGTTTTATGGGAAGACAACGGCCGCAGCAATTGACTGGGCTTACGGTTCCGATGAAATGAATGCCGAATTGGTGGGCGATACGAAGAAGTATGCCGACTTTATAGTGCTTAACGATAAACGCTAGCCTTTGGCTAATTTGAATCTCTTCGTCTCCGCGCAGCAGAGAGCCCCGCAACTACTAGTTGCGGGGTTCTTCTTCTTTGATTTACTTGCTTGGCTTTGGTGTTGGAGCTGGCTTGATAGGTGGAACTGGCTTTGTTGGATCAACAGGCTTTACAGGTGCAGCTGGCTTTACAGGCTCTGTTGGTTGAATTGGACGAACGGGGGCGACCCCGAGTGCTGTTGCTGCACTCTTATAGGTTGCGTTGGCAGCTTTGCTTGCATTTCCCCATGCGGTGAGCGCTGCATTGAGAGCGTCATTGGTTGTAGCAGAAGCGGTTGCAGCCAGGAAGGCGGCGCCTGCGGCATCCAGCGCACTCTTGCGTGCTGCTTGGATTGGAGCTAGTTGTGCTTGATAGGCATCATTTGCTGTGCGAAAGGCGGTGATTGCCGTCTGCCATGCTGCCCAATAGTTCTTCATAGTGGTGTTCCAGTCGGACTGGTACTTGGCCATTGCTGCGCGGTAGTTAATGTCATTAGTTACTAGAGCGACTCGATACTGAGTCAAGGCAATCTTGTAGGCAGCGAGTTGGGTCTGGTATGTCGATGTGCTGGTGGTTGGCGCTGGGCTTTCATCAGCGAGTGCCGAAACAGTGGTTCCGATGAGTAGTCCTGAGACCAACAGGGCCACGGCGGCGATCTTCTTTGATTTCATTTCTCTTGCTCCTTGAACGTTTGGGCCCGGTTGCCCTACAAGGAATACTCGACGCCGATCTTGTGTAATCTTTGTGAAAAACCTTTGGGCTTCTTGTGGGTTAACCGCACCTTTCAGCGGTGGCGAGTGGGGTAGTAGAGTTCAATTAGTATCCGAAGATCACTTTAAAGAGGAGAGTTCGTGGAGAATATCGAGGGTTTCAATAATCACCTGCCCGTTAAAGTCCGATTCGGCGAGGGAAAAGCGCTCAGCCTTCCCGAGGTAGTGGCCGAATGTGGCGCCACCAAAGTCTTTTTGATGGTCGATGAAGGAATCGAGAAGTTCAACCCAACAGCGAAAGCTTGTATTGATAATCTAATTACTCACTCTGAAATCACTGTTACAACTTTTGAAAAGCCAGCCGGTGAGCCGACGATCGACATGGTCGACGATGCTACAAAAGCGCTCGTCGCTTCTGGCGCCCAGGCCGTTATCGCCCTTGGCGGAGGATCCATCATCGACACCGCGAAGGCCGCACGTCTCTGTGCGCAACTCGGGGTAACTTTCCGTGAATTTCAATCTCGCAAGGCCGAGTATCCAGTTCCAACTGTTGCGCTGATTGCTATGCCAACTTCTGCAGGAACCGGCTCTGAGGTATCTGGCGGGTCGGTAATTTCTGATCCTGCAGCTGGTCGCAAAGCAGGAATTGCAAATGGAAACCTGCGTGCCCAGTTCGCAATTGTCGACCCAGTACTTACTTACAGCATGCCTCCATCGATGACCGCCAACACTGGTATTGATGCGCTCGCTCAAGCGATCGCGGGAATCATCGCCAAGTGCAGCACTCCAATCGGAGATGCAATTGGTTATGAAGCGATCCGCATCATGACACCGGCACTTGTAGGTGCTTATAAAGATGGAAGCGACAAGTCGGCTCGCTCGGGAATGGCAGCAGGATCAATGATGGCTGGCCTCACCATGAATATCTCTGATTGCACCGCAGAGCACTCACTTGGTCAAGCTATTGGTGGGCTTAAGCATGTCCCACATGGCCTGACCATTGGATTAGTGCTTGTCGAAACTCTTACCCGTGAAGCGAGAGTTGTTCCTGCGAAGATGAATCGCGTTGCAGATGCAATGGGTGCGCCTGACGATGGGAGCACAGACGGTTCTCGTGCGGTTAAAGCGGTTCGCAAGATTCTTGCAGAGCTCAACTTCCCAGTGCTTTCAAGCCTTGGTTTTGTTGAAGCAGATATCGATAACTTGGCTGATATCGCTCTGGAAGATTACTTCATCACCCAGGCACCAACACCATGGAGCAAAGCAGAAGTTGTTGAAGCATTTATGTCAGCCCTTAAGTTGCAAGAGCGCGTTGCATAACTTGGCTCAATGAAGGTCCTGATCGCTCCTGACTCATTTAAAGGAACGATCAGTAGCGTTGAGTGCGCCCGGGCGATTGCAGATGGATGGCTTTTAAAGCGGCCCGAGGATCAGGTAATTCTGCTCCCCATGGCTGATGGAGGGGAGGGAACTTTAGAAGCCATCCAATTCAGAGACGCCAGTGCCACTCGAGTTCCAACAAGAGTAAGTTCTGCATCTTTTTGGCTGCTGCTTCAAGACGGTACGGCGATAGTTGAACTCGCCAATATCTGCGGAATTACTCTTCTCGATCGCTTAGACCCCTTTCATTCAAGTACCTTCGCACTCGGAACCGTATTAAACGAGGTGATTTCTCACCCCGGCGTGAAGAAAATCTCGATTGCCGTGGGAGGTTCGGCGAGCACCGATGGCGGAGTTGGTGCGCTCATCGCGCTAGGAGCGCGAATTTTAGATAAGAGTGGAGAATCAATTGCGTTGGGCGGCGCCGGATTGCGGGATATTGCATCAATCGATCTCGTCCAGATTCCGATCGCACCTACGGGCGGCATTACCTGTTTAACCGATGTAAGAAATCCACTCCTTGGTGAATTGGGTAGTGCGCGCATCTTCGCCCCACAAAAGGGAGCTGACTTGGAGCAAGTTCTCATACTTGAAGCTGGGCTAAGTCACCTTCAGGTTATTTCCAAGCGCGATGACTTTCCTGGAGCGGGGGCAGCAGGGGGAACGCCTTTCGGATTGAACTTAGCCTGGAATATTGGGATCGAATCGGGGGCGCTTGTAGTGGCTGCGTTGATCGGTCTGCCTGCAGCGATAGATGAGTGCGATCTTGTCATCACAGGCGAGGGTAAGTTGGATTCGCAAAGTTACTTTGGAAAGGTTCTGGGAAGTGTTACAGAGTTAGCGACACAGGCGAAGAAGCGCGTTATCTATTGTGTGGGTAGCAGTGAACTTCCATCAAGCGCGTCAACCTTGGCATTAGTAGATCTTGCACCATCCCTAGAAACGGCAATGCAGAACCCAAGAACATGGCTTGCTAAAGCTGGAGCAGAACTAGCGAGACTAGAGTTGTGATCTCTTTGGCTCAAGGACAGAGGGCTAACTTGGGCTATTTCTTGCCCGCTTTCCCATCTGGCTGTACTTGATGGAGATCGGGTGTGAACCGTTTCAGTGAAGATTCAATGTGACTATACATCTCCGCTTTCGCTTTCTCGGGATTATGCGCACAGATAGCCTTTGCAATTGCCGTGTGTTGCTTGATTGCCAATTGACCACGGTCCGATTGGTAGTAGCGGGAAAATAGATCCTGAATAAAACTGGTCTTATCGCTCGGTTCAATGAGATGCTTTTGCGCAGCTACATATAACCGAAATAGATGTAGATGGCAGTGTGTATTTGTGAAAGCCGAAACGAGTGTTTTGTTATTAGAATATTTGGCAATTAAGGCATGGAATCGCGCATCGTGTTCTGTTATTGCCTCAATAAGACGGTCATCATTCAATTTGAGAGCCTGCCTTGCACGTGTAATCTCACCTTGCAATTCTTTGATTCCACTGGAATCAATCAAAATCGCCGCCTGTTCAGCAGAGTATGGTTCGATCAACAGTCTGAAATTAAAGAGATCGGCAAATTCTTTGATCGTTAGCAAGTTCGTAGCACGATAACCTTTTAGTGGCTCTTTGGCGATCAAGTCTTCGGATTCAAGTCGCGCCAGCGCCTCTCTTACAGGAGTTTGAGAGACCCCAAGTTGAAGGGCAAGAGAATCGATGTTTACTCGCTCTCCTGGAACAATTTCATGAGAAAAGATCATAGCCCGAATCATCAAATATGTTTCGTCAGAGAGAATTGAACGACGTGGCTGCGCTTTAACTTTCACAAGTCTCGACTGAGGCATTTGCCCATCCCCTTTCTTTTTGAATGCAGGAATTGTCAACGCTGACTATTGAGGCAAACGCAAGCCGCCTATTCCACCATCGACCGCCAAAACTGTGCCCGTAGTTGACTTCTGTTGTGGGTTGGCAAGATAGAGAATTGCATTGGCAACCTCATCGGATGACACCAGTCGACCCATTGGCTGCCGCGCTTCTAGCGCCTTGCGCTCAGCAACAGGATCGCTTGCTGCGGCAAGAAGGCGGGCGACCCATGGTGTATCTGCTGTCCCAGGGTTCACGCAGTTGACTCGAACACCTTCTTTAACAAAATCAGCCGCCATCGCGAGTGTTAGAGACATAACTGCGCCTTTACTGGCACTGTAGACGGCCCGCTTTGGTAACCCCACAGTGGCTGCGACCGAACAGGTATTAACTATTGAGGGTGTTGTGCTCTTCTTGAGTAATGAATAAGCCGCCGCAGTTACTCGAGCAATTCCGGTGACATTGATATTGAAGACGCGCGCCCATTCATCGTCCGTAGCATCAAGTACTGACCCGACCGCTCCAACTCCAGCGTTATTGGCCAGAATATCTATGACCCCTACCTGTGCAGCAACTTTTGCGATTGCCCGTACAACACTGGCAGAATCCCCGACATCGCATTCAACCCAAGTGGCGACCCCGCTCATCTCCCCTAAAGTGATATCGAATCCAAAGATCGTGGCACCTTCAAGTTGAAGCTTTTTAGCAACAGCTAAACCAATTCCGGACCCAGCTCCAGTTACTATGGCATTTAGCCCTTTGAAATCATTGCTCATTACGAGACTCCTTTTGTTGAAAGTGGGGTAAGCGTCAAGCTTGGTAAGCAATAACCTTCGAAGTTATTTCACCGATGTCAGATATTCCTGTTTCAAGCAGTTGCCCCGCTTTTAAGTACTTGGTTGGTTTAAATCCCATGCCAACTCCAGCAGGAGTTCCAGTATTTATCACATCACCTGGAAAGAGTTCCATGAATTGCGAGATGTACCAGACGAGGTGATTGATTCCATAGAGAAGATCTGATGTATTGGAATCCTGACGAATTTCACCATCAACTTTGCACCAGAGTTGCAAGTTGGATGCGTTGATGGAGTCTGCGGTAACGATGCAAGGCCCCATGGGGTTGAAATTTGGAAATGACTTCCCCTTAACCCATTGACCAGATCGCTCCAATTGCCAGTATCGCTCTGAGATATCTTGCGAGATGCTATAACCGAGGATGTAATTAGGTGATTCTTCTGGACTCTTGAGGTAAAGCGCCCGCTTGCCGATGATAACAGCGAGTTCAACTTCATAGTCGGTGGCGGTGCTTCCCGGAGGAATGACGACATCGTCATTCGGCCCAATAAATGAGTCGGGAGCCTTCATGAAGATGATTGGTTCGGCGGGGGTCGGTGAATTCGTCTCGGAAATATGTTTTACATAGTTGAGCCCCACACAGATCAATTTTGTCGGCCTGGTGAGCGGAGCCCCAATTCGCTCTGAGCCAAATTCAGTACTCTCTAACTTTGAAAGGTCAGCAACTTTTACTTTGGCAATTGCGCCATTTTCTAGAGACTCTCGACTCCAGTCACCGATGATTGAATCAACAAAATAGGCACGATCATGCTCAATTACGACCGGACGTTCTTTTCCAACCGGACCTACTCGACCTATCTTCATAATCTCCTCATACGTTAGTCAATCTATTTTGGAAGTGTTCCAAGCCCCTGGTGGGTTTGTAAAATCTTTACATGCCTTGGTTCCAACTCTGCTAGCGAGCCAACGCCAAGCAATTTCATATTTCGGATCATCTGTACCTTGAGAATTTCTAGGGCGCGCTCCACTCCCATTTGACCACCAGACATCAGCCCATAGAGATAAGCACGGCCGACATAGGTAAAATCAGCCCCCAGCGCAATCGCTGCCAGAATATCCGCTCCATGCATGATGCCGGTATCCAAGTGTATTTCTACATCGGATTTTAGTTCGCGTTTAACATCAACCAATAGATGCAAGGGAACTGGTGCGCGATCTAATTGGCGACCACCATGATTTGAAAGAAGAATCGCATCGGCACCTGCTTTAGTTGCGGTTTTCGCGTCTTCGACCGTTTGGATACCTTTAACGGTCAACTTACCCTTCCATTGTTTTCTGATCCACTTCAGGTCATCAAAGGTCATCGTTGGGTCGAACATAAAATCAAGAAGTTCTGCGACAGTTCCATTCCAATTCGACATGGAAGCGAAAGATATTCCAGGAGTAGTAAGGAAATTAATCCACCACTCGGGTTTAGGCAGCGCATCGGCGATTGTGCAACCTGTTAATCGAGGAGGAACAGTTAGACCGTTGCGGACATCGCGTAAGCGTGCACCTGCAACGGGGACATCTACGGTTAAAAGCAAATGCTTAACACCTGCTGCCTCAGCTCGACGAACGAGTTCCATACTGCGTTCGCGGTCTTTCCACATATAGAGCTGGAACCAGTTAATTCCTTCGGGGGCTGCAGCGACAACTTGTTCAATGGAGGTTGTTCCAAGAGTAGATAACGTAAATGGAATTCCGTACTTTGCGGCAGCTCGCGCTCCGGCAATCTCGCCTTCGGTATGCATCATGCGAGTAAAACCAGTCGGTGCGATTCCTACCGGCATCTGGAACTGTTCGCCCAAGACCTGACACTCCAATGAAGCGTTTGATACATCTTTGAGAATATTCGGGCGAAATTCCAAATCCAGAAATGCTTGGCGGGCGCGCTCTAAGGTAACTTCGGATTCCGCGGCACCGTCGATGTAATCAAAGGGGCCTTGCGGTGTCCGTTTCTTGGCAATCTCTCGCAGATCCCAAATCGTAAGCGCCTCTGCTAGTCGCTTCTCTTTTCTATGCAGGGTCGGAGCGGTGAATCGAAGCAGGGGGGCGAGCTCTGAAACCTTGGGAAATTGCCGTTTAACATTAGGAATTTCCACTGATTTCCTCTCTAGCCGTAGGGGTAAAATCATATAGGATATGTGAGGTTTAGGAACTGACTTGATCTCCAGCACCCTTGCCCGTCGATGGTGGATTTGTATTGGGATAGCAAGAAGGGCACCTCATCGCTGAGGCGCCCTTTCAGATTACCTTGTTGTGTTAGAGCAGAGTCTGTGTTGACTTGATGAATGCAAGCAGCGCTGCTGGAGGGGTTGCTACTGCTGGTGCCGAGAAGGTGAGAATTACATACTTTCCAGCGACCCAAGCATCCAAGCGCAGGCTTCCGGCCTTGGATGTCGATCCGACACCATCTTCTTTACCGTTACCAAAATCGAGGTAGTCGCTAACGCCACCGACCGCAGTCTTCTTCATCGCTCCGGCGGATGCCTTAACGACTGATGCCAAGTATTGAGTCGCGGTCATTACTGGCTTCTTCGAACCAGAGTATTTAGCAATATCTGCAGGGCTAATGCAACCAACGACGAGCGCCTTAGCGCCAAAGTCGATTGTTGTACCGAGCGCATTTGCCTGGTTAGCCGATGTATTTGCAAAGTTATAAGGAGTGGTAGTTGGGCCAGTTGCGAGCTTGTAGCCATCTGCCACCACGAGAGCCTTGGTGATTGATGCGCATGAACCACCGGCAGCCTGGGCTGCTGGCGTAAACGAGATTCCTACAACCACGAGAGCAAGCGAAACTGCACTAATTGAGATCTTACGGAGCATCTTATTCCTTTGATTATGAGCTATTGATAGCGATGGCTGAATGATATTTCACGAATAGACAGAGCGTTCCATAGTTTTCTAAGTGTTTCCTGTGAGAAACCTGCTACTCGGCTGACACTTTCTCACCTTTGGCCCAACGAGAATCTCAACCAGCCCCAATTCACACTCGGGGCTAT
>CAIZKO010000024.1 GCA_903933585.1 uncultured Actinomycetes bacterium | reverse complement strand
TTGGGGATGGCGTAACGAAGAGGGTTCCTGTTTCCAGCGCCTTCTTTGATTCTGCGACGACCTCGGGGTTGAGGTGGCCAGCGAGCATCGCACCAAATCCCATAGAGAGATCGAGGAGCTTGCGACCATCGACATCGGTCATCCAAGCGCCCTGTGCGCTGACGATCGATAATGGATATGGATCCCAATGTTGGAAACTAGATGGAACGCCTAGTGGCATGGAGCCTAAAGCGAGATCGAATTCGATACGCGAGGCAAATGTGGACTTTGTGAATCGTTCCCATTCAATTGCGAGCAGTGAATCAACTCGGCTGTGATTGACGGGGCGAGGATTATTACTGAGTTTCCTAAAGGTTTGTGGCTCTAGTGTCGAGGTCATTTACGAACGTTGTGTGCATCGAGGACTCTTGGCTGGTGCCAAGACACGATGACAGTCTCCCTTGTAGTTTTCGCTCCTCTTGTTTATCAGAGATTTTATACAGTTCGTATAAGTGATCTATGACTCAAAAAGCGCTACTGGCAAGGTAGCAGAAAGCCATCTGAAATTCACCTCTGCCAGCCTTTTCAGGGCGCGCCTTGGACTTTTTTGCAATAAAGTTCAACTTCTCGCGGACAAATACGACAATTTTGAAAGGTCTTTCATGTCTCATCAAGAAGTTTCTAGGAGCAACAAAAAGCATCATTGGCAGCCGGGTGATGAAGGTTTAGACCCTAACCGTTGGTACGCCCTCGTCGTTATCGCCATTGCATCTCTGATGATCGTGCTCGACGCATCTATCATCAATTTGGCTCTCCCTAAGGCTCAAGTCGCTTTACATATTTCAAATGTGAATCGTCAGTGGGTCGTTACTGCGTACTCACTTGCATTTGGATCTCTCCTACTTCTCGGTGGACGTATCGCCGATTACGTCGGTCGCAAGCGCATCTTTATGATCGGGCTTCTTGGTTTTGCTGGAGCTTCCGCACTTGGTGGTTTCTCCACTAATCAAGGAATGCTCTTTGCATCTCGCGGATTGCAGGGAGCTTTCGCCGCGCTTCTGGCACCAGCTGCACTCTCATTGATCAATGTAACTTTCACCGTTCCTAAAGAGCGCGCACGCGCATTCGGTGTTTATGGGGCTATTTCTGGTGGAGGAGCCGCTATCGGCTTGATCGCCGGTGGTGCACTCACAGAATTTGCGAATTGGCGCTGGTGCCTCTTTGTAAATGTGCCAATTGCAATCATCGCGGTCGTACTTGCGATTCCGAACTTGCACGAGTCAAAGTCACCCGGAGATAACAAATATGACGTTCCTGGTGCAGTCACAGTAACTTTCGGACTCATCAGCCTGGTTTACGGATTTAGTCAAGCAGCAGATCATGGTTGGGCAGATATTCGTACATATCCATACTTCCTCTTCGCGGCAGCTCTCATCGCAGCATTCATTGCTATTGAGAAGATGGTAAAAAATCCATTGCTGCCACTGCGTGTTCTCGCTGAACGCAATCGCGGCGGTTCATATCTCGCTTCGCTGTTGACCGGTACCGGACTCTTCGCGATGTTCCTATTCCTCTCCATTTATATGCAAAACTTCTTGCATTACTCCCCGCTTCGTTCCGGATTCGCATTCCTGCCATTTAGTGGCGGAATCATTATCGGAGCTGGAATTGCATCACAATTGCTTCCAAAGGTTGGACCACGACCACTCATGGTCGGTGGCTTGATCGTCGGAGCTGGCGGTCTCTGGCTGCTCTCCGGGATTACTCCAACATCTGAGTATGTAAAAGCGATCTTGCCGGCGATGATCATCATGTCCCTCGGCTTGGCATTCGTCTTTATTCCGAGCGCTAGTACCGGATTGCATAATGCGGGAGAAAATGACGCCGGGGTTGCGAGCGCCGTGCTCAACACCAGCCAGCAGATCGGCGGGTCTCTCGGAGCAGCGCTCCTCAATACCGTGGCGATCTCCTCAGCATCCGCCTATATCAAGGGGCACTCAGCCCTCGGCGACAAAGCCACGATCTATGGGCAGGTCCACGGCTTCAGCACCACTTTCAAGATCGGCGCCGGCTTCCTTTTGCTCGCCGCTCTCGTCTCGGCTCTCTTGATCAATGTAGGCAAGGACTCGCTGGTCGAGCATGAGGGCCAAGCGGCTCTCTAGCCCAGACTGCAAGAAGAGCCTTATTGCGATAAATTACTACTTGCGAACTATTCGCAAGTAGTAAGGTCGAAAGGGCAGAATGAACGCTCCAGTTAGCGCCACAAAGAGGACGAAGAACCCCTTCGCAAGCCTCTCTCGCGATGAGCGTCGCCGCCTGGGGGCCATGTTTGCCGTGATCTTCTTCCTACTCTTCGGTGGCCTGATTTTGATGGCCTTCGCAACGTCTGGCCACTACCACCTCGCTGACGGAACGATGTTTGGTTGGGGTACCGGCTTCTTGGCTCTCACCTTGGGAATGCGTCATGCCTTTGATGCCGACCATATCTCAGCCATCGATAACACCACACGAAAATTAATGGCTGAAGGACAACGTCCAATGGGTGTCGGGTTCTTCTTCTCACTTGGCCATTCCTCTGTAGTGACTGCGCTCGCGATCATTCTCAACTTTGGAATCAAGTCACTCGGTGCAGAAGTAAAGAATCAGAATTCTAGTCTGCACCACTACACCGGTCTTATTGGGACCTCTGTCAGCGGCGCCTTTCTAGTGCTCATAGCCGTTCTCAATTTGCTAGTTCTAATCTCCGTTCTCAAAGTCTTCGTAGCAATGCGCAAGGGCAACTACAACGAAGCGGAACTTGAGAAGCACTTGGATTCCCGTGGATTTATGATGCGCTTCTTTGGACCGATTGCCCGACGAATCGATGCCAGTTGGAAGATGTACCCACTTGGAATTCTCTTTGGACTTGGTTTCGATACAGCGACCGAGGTAGCGCTCCTCGTTCTTGCTGGATCGACTGTTGTAGCGGGACTCCCCTGGTGGGCCATCCTTTCGCTACCGATGCTCTTTGCGGGTGGAATGAGTCTGCTCGATACCATCGACGGATCATTTATGAACTTTGCCTACGGATGGGCATTCTCTAAACCGGTGCGCAAGGTTTACTACAACATTGTCATTACTGGTCTATCAGTTGTTGTAGCTCTGTTCATCGGTGGATTAGAAGTGGCCCAAGTCTTCGCGCAGCAGTTAAAACTTACTGGTGGATTTTGGAATTACGCCCTGGCCTTCAATATTAATAGAGCGGGCTTTATTATTGTGTTGATGTTTATTGTGGTCTGGGGGCTAGCGCTTACTATCTGGCGCTTTGGCAAGGTCGAAAGTCGCTGGCATGATCATGCGCACAAATCACAACAGCAGCGCGGTGAGGATGAAAACCACGCTGCTGCCGGAATTGAACTAGGACCTATTACGGCCGGATTTAAAATCGATTAACGCTCGATCTTTCCCGCAATAAACTCTTCTGTACGCGCTTGCGCGACATCATCGGTGTATTGAACTGGTGGGGACTTCATGAAGTAGCTGGCAGGTGATAGCAAAGGCCCACCGATCTTACGATCGAGAGCGATCTTTGCGCAACGCAACGCATCAATGATCACGCCAGCAGAGTTCGGCGAATCCCATACTTCGAGCTTGTATTCGAGGTTGAGTGGGACATCGCCAAAGGCACGGCCTTCAAGGCGAACATAGGCCCACTTGCGGTCATCGAGCCAAGGAATGTAATCAGATGGACCGATGTGAACGTTCTTTGCGCCCAGGTCATGATCTAGCTGTGAAGTAACAGATTGGGTCTTGGAAATCTTCTTCGATTCCAGGCGATCGCGCTCCAACATGTTTTTGAAGTCCATGTTGCCGCCAACGTTGAGTTGGTAGGTGCGATCGAGGTGAACTCCGCGATCTTGGAAGAGACGAGCCATGATGCGGTGCGTGATGGTTGCGCCGACCTGTGACTTAATGTCATCTCCGATGATTGGGAGATTAGCCTTAGTGAACTTGTCAGCCCAGACTGGATCTGATGCAATAAATACAGGAAGCGCGTTGACAAAAGCTACGCCGGCATCGAGCGCACACTGCGCGTAATGCTTTGCAGCTTCTTCAGAACCAACGGGGAGGTAGCAGATCAAGACATCGACCTTGCGCTCTTTGAGAACTGCAACGACATCTACAGGCTCGGCTGTTGATTCAACGATTGTCTCGCGGTAGTAACGCCCAAGTCCATCGAGAGTAGGTCCGCGTTGCACGATGAGGCCTGTTGTGGCAACATCGCAGAACTTAATGGTGTTGTTCTCGCTCGCCCACATCGCGTCGGCCAGGTCGAGTCCGACCTTCTTTGCATCGACGTCGAAGGCAAGTACGAAGTTAACGTCGCGGACGTGATAACCGCCCAAGACTGCGTGCATGAGACCTGGGATCTCGGTATCGGCTGCAGCGTCCTTGTAATAAGTAACGCCCTGGATCA
>CAIZKO010000023.1 GCA_903933585.1 uncultured Actinomycetes bacterium | reverse complement strand
GGCTTCATCTCTGTAGTTGTCGTCGTTGATTCGCAGAGCGGAAAGATCGTTGCGGGTCCAGATATCCATGCCCGCGGATTTACCGAAGATAAAGCGCTCTTTGACGAGGTAAAAGGCATGATCGAGAAGGCCCTTGCAACTTCTGTCGCCAACGGAATTAATGGAACGCATCAACTCACACAAGTTGTTCGTCGCACCGTTGGTAGTTGGGTTGGCGAAGAACATCGCCGCAAACCGATGATCATCCCGGTAGTTATAGAGGTATAACGGCGCGCCGAGCGGTCGCAGCAGCACGTTATTCCTTAGGCTTAGTCCGCTATGGCTAAAAAACGAAGTACCACGCGAAGTAAGGCTGCAAAGCGCCCCGGAATTCTGACTGGAATCGGTCGCGCCCTTGCTGGTATCTGGCGTTTCGTCGCAAAGGCGATTGGTAGCACCGTTCGCTTCCTCTTCAAAGAGGCGCGCGAACTCGATAGCGCCCACCATCGCGATGGTCTAGCTTTTCTGCTACTGATCTTCGCGCTCCTTAGCGCGGCGGGATCTTGGTTCCATTTAAATAATCCCATCGGCCGATTTATGAACACGGTCTTGCTGGGCTCCTTTGGCAAGGTAGCAATTGTTACTCCACTCCTCTTTATTTACTTCGCCTTCCGTCTTTTCAAAGCCCCCGACGAGGGAAGAACGAATGGTCGAATCACCATCGGCGCGCTCTTGCTCGTTCTCAGCAGCACCGGGCTAGCCCAAGTTTTCAACGACTCAGATTTTGCCACCGTAAAAGAGGCCGGCGGAGCGATCGGTTATGGCGTTGGGCGTCCGCTCTCCGACTTAGGCACTTCGTTGCTCGCAATCCCAATCTTGGTGCTCATCTTCTTCTTTGGCCTGCTTATAGTTACCGCGACGCCGGTCTCGCAATTCTTTGCCAAGGTGCGGGCGATCTTTAGCTGGATTACTCACCGCTCCAAGCGAAATCGCGATGAGAGCGATGAAGGATTCGAAATTAATGACACCCCACCATTCGAAACCCCCTTGGTCCAAGAGTTCCATCAGCCGGAGCCTGATGAGGATGAATTCGAGGATGAGGGGCTAGAGGAGACCGTTGCGCTGCATGTAGAGCACTCTGCTCAACTCACCCCAACTTTCACCACTAAGACGGTACAGAGCACTCCGGCTCAGCAGCTGATCTTGGCGGCGGATACGCCCTACATATTGCCATCCATGGATCTCCTTCGTACCGCACCGGCTTCAAAGTCCAAGTCGAAGGCCAATGAGGTGGTCGTCGCAGCGCTCGGTCAAGTCTTTGAGCAGTTTGGCGTAGAGGCGCGAGTAACCGGCTTTATGCGCGGACCGACCGTTACGCGCTATGAAGTCGAGTTAGCTGGTGGAGTCAAAGTGGAAGCGATTACCGCGCTCGCCAAGAATATTTCTTACGCGGTAGCAAGCGGCGATGTTCGCATTCTCTCGCCAATCCCTGGCAAATCCGCAGTCGGAATCGAAATTCCAAATACCGATCGCGAGATCGTTGCGCTGGGAGATGTCCTACGTTCTTCCGTAGCAATAAATGAGACACACCCAATGGTGGTTGCTCTCGGTAAAGATGTTGAGGGTAATTTTATCTGCGTTAACTTGGCAAAGATGCCACACCTTCTCGTTGCCGGCGCAACGGGCGCAGGTAAATCATCGATGATCAATTCGTTGATTGTCTCTATCCTGATGCGTTCAACCCCCGATGAAGTACGCCTCGTTATGATCGATCCCAAGCGCGTGGAACTCACAAGCTACGAAGGCATTCCGCATCTGATCGCTCCTATCATCACCAGCCCTAAAAAGGCGGCCGATGTGCTGGCCTGGGTGGTACGCGAAATGGATCAGCGTTATGACGATTTATCGCACTTCGGATTCCGCCATATCGATGATTTCAATAGAGCGGTAAAGGCGAAGAAGGTTTCAGCGCCGGAGGGAAGCGAACGTGTTCTCGAGCCTTACCCGTACTTGTTGGTGATTATCGATGAGTTGGCAGATCTCATGATGATCGCAGCTCGCGAGGTAGAAGAGAGCATCGTCCGTATTACTCAGCTGGCTCGCGCTGCCGGTATCCACCTAGTGATTGCCACGCAGAGGCCGAGCGTCGATGTTGTCACTGGCTTGATTAAGGCGAACGTTCCTTCACGGTTATCTTTTGCTACATCTAGTCTCGCCGATTCCCGCGTTATCTTAGATACCCCTGGTGCAGAAAAGTTAGTCGGTCAGGGCGATGCGCTCTTCCTTCCTATGGGTGCCAGCAAGGCAATGCGCATCCAAGGC
>CAIZKO010000022.1 GCA_903933585.1 uncultured Actinomycetes bacterium | reverse complement strand
TCTAAATCAGCGAGTTCTGGCGCAGTGATTCCTCCGCGCATGGCGGTGGCGATTACATCAATGCGTTTGTCCACACCATCACGACCGACACCTTGAACTCCGAGGATCTCATAAGTTTCTGGATCGACGAGGAGCTTGAGTGACATGCCTTGCGCGCCAGGGTAGTAACCCGCGTGCGAAGCAGGGTGGTTGTGTATCGCAACATATGGACGCCCCGCCGCAATAAGACGCTTCTCGTTCCAACCAGAGGTAGCCACCGTTAGTTCAAAGACTTTAACGATCGCGGTTCCTTGCGTAGTTACTCCGCGAATTACCTTCCCGGCGATATGGTCAGCGACTATACGGCCGTGACGATTGGCAATATTTGCTAACGGAACCAGTGTTGCTGATCCATCAAGTGCATCCTTCTTTTCAGCGGCATCCCCGATGGCGTAAATATCGTCATCGCTGGTTAGGTTGAATTCATTCACGGCTATCCCGCCGCGCTCTCCAATGACAAGCCCGGCGCTCTTTGCCAAAGCGGTCTCGGGACGAACACCAATTGCCATAATTACCATATCGGCAGGGACAACCGTGCCACTAGCAAGCGTTACCGTCTTTTCATCGATCGAAGCAAGGGCATCACTCAAATAGAGATCAATCTCGTTCTTGCGAAGTTCGGCAGCAACGAAAGTTGCCATCTCGGGATCGAGCGGTGCTAGAACTTGATCTAGCGCCTCAACAACAGAGGTTTTAAGGCCCCGGTGGCGCAGGTTTTCTGCAAGCTCAATTCCAATAAATCCGCCACCGATAATTGCCACGCTCTTTGGGTGGTGCGCCACCGCGCTATCCATCGCCATCACATCTTCAATATTCCGAAGAGATAGCGAGCGTTCGATACCAGGGATATTCGGTCGAATAGGAGCGGCACCCGGGCTTAAGATGAGTTTGTCGTACGCAAGTTCGTGAATCGCACCTAAATGCGAATATCTAATTGTCTTTGCCTCGCGGTCGATTGAGGTGACTTCAGCGCTGACTCGCACATCGAGTCGAAAACGCTTGTACAGGCTATCCGGAGTTTGCAGAAGCAGCGCCTCTTCGTTTTGAATGACACCGCCGACAAAATAGGGCAGACCACAGTTCGCATAGGAGACGAAACCGCTCTTCTCCAGAATGATGATCTCCGAGGTCGCATCTAGGCGACGTAATCTGGCCGCGGCTGACATCCCCCCAGCAACGCCACCAATCACTACATATCTTTTCATTAGTTATTCACCACAGGATTCCCGGCACTCTGCCAATTATTGATTCCACCATTCAGATTGAAAATGGATTTAAATCCATCTTTTGCCATGATGGCAGTAGCTTGTCCAGAGCGATTGCCACTGCGGCAGTAGACCGCATAAGTCTTGGTCATATCCAATTTTTGAATATCGCTGGCAAATGTCCCAGATTCGAAATCGATATTGGTCGCACCGGCAATATGGCCAGTGGCGAATTCAAGAGGAGTACGCACATCCAATAAAACTACTGATTTATCTGTGATCTTTTTGGCAAAGTCTGGAACGTTCATGGTAGTCACGGATGCCCCTGCCGTACCGCATGCGGTAAGAACGAAGAGCGAGGAGACGAGTATGGCTATTAGTTTTTTCATGTTTACGCCAAACTTAAAAATAGTTTTTGGAGTTTCTCGGATACTGCTTTCTGATCGCTGCGCCCTTCAAGAATGCATTCTTCTAGGCTGGCAGATATCAACGTGAACGCAGCAGTATGGACCGCCTTGCTCACCGCTGACATTTGAGTAACAATTTCATCGCAGTTGCGACCTTCTTCTAGCATGCGAACAATTCCGCCTAATTGCCCTTGCGCGCGCTTGATACGCACCATGATCGCAGCAACGGTCTCTTCATCCTGCAGAATATGCGTTGGACTCTTTGGAGTTGCCATCTACTTGACCTTCCGTTCCATGGGGTGGTGACCTTTACGAATCATCTTGATCATCTTCAGATTGATAGCGCAAAATCTCAGGAGTTGTATGGGCAGGCTCTTACGTTGCTTCAACGTCTTCTCTGTTGGGAGCGGAGCTCGTGCAATGCTCTCATTTGGATTTTCCATAGCCATTCCCCTTACTCCGGAATCAAAAACCAGCCGAAGCGGGCCTTTGCCTTATAGATGAACATGTAGTGGAGCGCCAACTTGATCCAATGACCCGCTAGGCCGATCTCACCAAAGGTGTCATCGACGCTGCGACCGGTATTGGGATATGCCACGTAATCGGGCACAACTGGATACATTGTCATTGATGCAGCCGATCCAACGCGTAACCCCGAACCTGCCGAGGCAACGCACGCAGCGCCCATATCGGCCATCGAGGCAGTACCTACCGTGGCTGCTGGACCGTTCTTGATCAATTCATTAATGCTTATAACTGCCAACTTGCCCATGATCCCCGATGGCATTCCGGTACGTGGGGGCGAGGGAGCTATCAGCGTTCCATTGGGAGATTTCCGCGGCTTTGAGATCTGATGAGGTGGAGCAAAGGCGATGCCCACCGCGAAGATGTTGGGATAGAGCGGATTGCGATATGTCTTTGGCCAATCAGAGGCCAACCATTCCTCATAGGGCTTTCCGGAGTAATCCGCATCGACCTTCATAAACCCGGATGGAGCAAAGAGTTTATCTGAGATCTCGTTGCCGACCTTATCGAAGGCCTTGAGATCTACTCCCCTAAATGGTGGAAGTAACATTGCAAAATCAAAATTCAAAATTCCTTTAGTGCCATCCACGAGTTCGTAATGAACTTCCCCTGGTTCAATCTTTTCGACGTGGGCGCCTAAGATCGCCATAATTCCGCGTTCACGGAAGAGCGACTCGGTCCACAATTTACTTGTGGTTTGGAATCCCGCTTGTGAGAATACGAGACCGCCAACCCCAAAATCCCCAAGTTCATACTCATTAGTTATATATGTAATATCGGCTAAATCGCGAACGCCAGCCGAGCGGAGTTCATGCTCAACGTTGAAGGTGTATTCAAAAGCCGCGCCTTCGCAGGTACAGGTACCGTGACCTACTCCAATGGCAATTGCCTGACGCTTTCCAGTTTTCATCACCGCGATAACTTCTTGCAATGATTTGGCTGCTTCTGTCGCATGGCCAAAGGTGCAGACCGAAACGGTATGACCATCAGGTCCAAGGCCAGGAGTCGCGGCAAAGTTTAACTTTGGGCCGGTGGCATTTACTAAGTAGTCGTAGCCAATATTTGCGACTTCTCCGCTTCGAGCAGAATCGGTATAAGTAACCTTCACATATCCAGAGCTGGTGCTTGCGTCGCCCTCGGGGTGAATCTCTTGCGCTAAAGCTTGGTGAAAGGTAATCCCCTTCTTCTTATAGACGGGTGCCAGCGGAAAGGTCACTTTCTCGGCTGACATACGACCGACGCCCACCCAAATATTTGATGGGATCCAGTTGTATTTTGAGTTAGGCGAGATAACGATGATCTCGTTTCCCTTACCCAGCATGCGTTTGGCGTGCAGCGCGGCGGTATGGCCCGCTACACCTGCTCCAAGGATCACGACTCTTGCCACGATTGCGCCTCTTCCCCTGAGTCAGATGCTCTGACCTCATATTCAGGATTATACCCCCAGGGGTATAAGAGTGCAAGGCGACGCCGATTTAACGGAGCTTTGGCTTCCCATAAAGCGCATGAATGAGCCCTCTGATGTAGCCCAGGGCAAATAGCCTCCCCAGGGTCTCATAGGCGGGACGCTCGTTGGTCTCTCCATACATAGTCGGCACATGATCCGGACGCATGGGTCCATCAAAGCCCACCTCTTTATATGCAGCGATGCAGGCCGGCAGATCGTTCTGTCCAGCATCGTGGAAAGCCTCTTCGAAATCGGTGGCATCCCCCACGATGTCGCGGAAATGCACGAAGGCAATAGCATCGCGCGCACCGAATTCGCGAATCACGCTCGGTAGATCATCAGTCATCAGCGCAAAGTTACCCTGACACAGCGTGATGCCGTTGGAACGCGAAGGATGCAGATCGAGCAATCGGCGATAGTTCTCGATCGAATTCATAATTCGCGGCATTCCGCGCATCTCTTGCAGCGGTGGATCATCGGGGTGCATTCCTAAACGCACATTGGCTGCTTCGGCCTCGGGAATTACAGCATCTAAAAAGTATTTCAGGGCATCCCACAAATGTTCTTGTGAGTACTGACCAGGTTCGGCGATGCGCGACATCTCTTCGGTATCAGAAAGTTTGAAACCAGTTACCAGGGCTCCACCTCGCGAAACAATATCGGTACGCGTTCTGGCCCAGCTTGATACCGCCATCCAGTTATAACAGAGCGTTGTGATCCCCAGCGCGCCCATTGCGCGAATCTGCTCGATAACGTCTGCAATCTGTTCATCACGACCGGGTAGCCCCAGGCGAATGAGATCCATCGGAGCAGTGTCTTCAATACCGATCATCTCGATCCCGTGTGAAGCGAAGATTGCTTTATCGCGGCTGATTCCCTCTAGCGACCAGGGAACGATTCCATCAGTGAAGCCTGCAGTTAATTTTCCAGATCCGACTGAAGCGAACATCCGCTGCTCTTGTTCGGCTCCTTGCAACAGGGAAACCGTATTTGCGACTCCGCACTGTTTAACGAGTTCCCACAGCGGCGCCGGGCGAGCCGACAATTGTTCGCTGAGATGAATCACTACTTATCTCCCTTGGGAGCGGCGGCTGCCAACCTGGCGAGCAATCCCCCATCGACACGAATGTCATCGCCGGTCATAAAACTGGCACGCGGACTGGTGACAAAGGAGATCACCGAACCTAATTCTTGAATTGTTCCGGTGCGCTCGAGCGCATGCGCAGATCCCCAGTCGTCAACCAACGCTTGCATTCCCGCAGGCGATCCATCGCTTAATAAGCGGGCAGTGTTGCGAAGCATCGGAGTATCAATAGTTCCAGGACTAATGGAATTAACGCGAACACCGCGGGGTCCTTCATCAACAGCGATTGCTCGTGCGAGCGAGAGCAGCGCGCCTTTGCTTGATGTGTAAGCAGCAACGTTGGCCTGTGTAGCACTTGCCTGAACCGAGGCGATGATGGCTATCGCCCCTGCTGGGCTCTTGCGAATTTCTGGAAGCGCCGCCTTGCAGGCGAGGAAAACGCCTTTCACATTTACGTTGAAGACTTCATCCCAGACTTCGACCGGCGTATCAACTGCGTTTCCATAGCGTTGAATTCCGGCAGAGGTCACAAGTACATCAAGTTGTCCATATTCGGAAAGAGCTAGTGCAACTGCCGCGACTGCCGTTTCCGGATCATCAATAGGCCCCGATGCGGCAATGGCCTTGCCACCGGCAATTCGAATTTCTTGCACAACCAGGTTGGCTTCATCGAACGTGAGTCCGTGGACCACCACAGATGCGCCTTGTCGAGCGAGCTCATTGGCCGCTCCTCTACCGATTCCGCTCGAACCGCCGGTCACAATCGCAACACGACCTGCTTGCTCTCCTGGGAAGCTACTTTCCGAAGACATATGAAGCCTTTCCTGTGACATCGGTTTCTACAATAAAGGTCATTCCCGCTGATTCGTGTTCATCGTGCCAACCATCGTCTCCTACTGCTGTGGTAATCACAAGGGTTTTGAGGTCTGGCCCAGCAAAGGCGCAACTGGAGACGAAACGCACGGGGAATTCTAGAGTTTCAAGGAGTTGGAAGTCGGGTGAGTAACGCCGGATGCAAGCGCCATTCCAGAATGCGATCCAGAGGCATCCTGCGCCGTCGACCGTCATTCCATCGGGGTACTGCTGTGCACCTGCATCGAAGGTGAGTGCTAAACGCTGATTAGAAATTTCTCCGTCATCGTAATCGAAGGCATAGAGAGCCAACGCCACGGTATCGATCAAATAAAAGGTCTTGGTATCGGGACTCCAATCCATCCCATTGCTCAACTTCATGCCCGAAAGAACTCGCGTGATCTCGCTTCCATCAGCGCTTATCCGATGCAGCCCTACGCGATCGGTCTCAGCCGTTGCTTTGGTTCCCATCCAAATCTCTCCACCAGGTCCGACCTTCGCATCGTTCCAACGCATCGGAACGGGATCTGGCGAACCATCAGCTTCGGGGCGGCCAGGAAGTCTCGTAATTGCTCCCAACCGGTCTAAAGAATCTGGCCCATGCGAAGTTCCTAAAATCAAACCGCCGTCGGTACGCGGCAATACAAAACTAATATTTTCTGCAGTTGGGATCTCGCCTGATTCATCTGAAAGTAGATCACGCCAGAGTACTTTATTATTGAGAATGTCGACCCAATGCATCTTTGTATGTGCCGTACCAGTAGCTACGGGACCTTCACCCACATGACATTTACGGGAATCCCAGACGATGGGTCTCATTTCAGAATTCTCGGATCAACGTGAATCTTCGGACCGGGTTTAGCATCCATGCCTCTATTACCCTCAAGGCGATCAGCAATTTGGTGAAATCCAATCACTTCGCTTATCAGTGGCTCGGGATCAACTGCGCCGGAGGCAAAGTAGTCAATCGCACCTTGCAAGCCGGGCGAAGCCGAGAGAATTCCAACAATTGTGACATCTTGCAGTACGGGTACACGGGTATCGATCATGCTCGGTGTTTCGGAGAGGCCGATGAGAACTACCGTTCCGCCGGGAAGAACTTTTCGGAGCGCTAAAGCGGGCATGAAATCGCTGCTCGAAGCATCAATAACCGCGTCGAACTCTCGAAGAAGATTGCCCTCTATATCTTCAATAGTATGAACATGAGGTACCCCTAAATCACGGGCCAGCTGTAACGAAGTTTCTCGACTCCCTGCGATATGAACTTCGAGATTCTTTGCCAGAGCAAACTTCGCTGCAAGCAGCCCAATGGTTCCGGAACCTAAGATCAGTAGTTTCTGATTTTCGGTTAGTCCGGTGGCTTCTACACTGCGCAGCGAATTGCCTGCCGGCTCGATCATGGCAGCGGCCGCGATTGAAATAGAATCTGGAATCTCAAATGCATAACGTTCTGGAATCAACATCTGCTCCGCAAGAGCGCCGCCCCAGCCATCGGTTATTCCCAATTCAATGCGATCATCGCAGAGGTAAGTCTTCCCACTGGCACATCGGGCACAGAGCCCACATCCCAACATGGTGTCTCCAGTTACTCGCTTGCCGATCCAGGAATGTGACACACCTGCGCCGATAGCGATAACGGTTCCAACCCATTCGTGGCCAAGTTGCACTGGGAAGGTGGTTCTCCCGGAACGGTAGTACGCCATCTCTCCGGTATAGAGCTCTATATCGGTACCGCAGATCCCGACTCGTTCAACGTTTATAAGGAGTTGGCCAGGTCCAGCGATCAGGTCAGGGAGATCTTGTATTTCAACCACGTGGGGTGCAATAACGCGTAGGGCTCTCATGACTTCCTAATCTGGATCGAAGACCCCATGTTATAGTCTCCTAAATACTAATATGTAACTCCGTCGAGTGGAATAGTTAGTGAGTTGTGATGAGCGAGTTGAGAAGCGCCGGTTGGTATGGCGGCAATGATCGTAACTCTTTCATCCATCGCGCATGGATGCGCCGTGGTCTTCCTGAAGATGCTTTTGATGGCACAAAGCCCCACATCGCGATTGCAAATACTGCTTCAGATTTAACTCCCTGCAATGCGCATCTCAACGAGGTCTCAGAACATGTCCAAAAAGGAATTTGGGAGGCCGGTGGTATTCCACATAACCTGCCCGTTGTATCTCTAGGCGAAACTCAAGTGAAACCCACCGCGATGCTATGGCGCAATATGGCGGCGATGGCGATCGAAGAGATGTTGCGCGCCAACCCCATTGATGGAGTCGTACTACTCGGTGGCTGCGATAAAACCATTCCCGCGCTTCTCATGGCAGCAGCTTCCGTAAATATTCCAGCAATAGTTGTCCCAGGAGGACCCATGATTACCGGCACCTTCCGCGGAGAACCTCTGGGTTGCGGAACCGATGTCTGGCGCTTGAGCGAAGAGGTGCGCAGCGGAAAGCTTTCTAATAAACAGTTCATAGAATCCGAGGCATCGATGATCCGCAGCAAGGGTCACTGCAACACGATGGGTACTGCATCCACCATGGCAGTTGTAGCGGAAGCTTTGGGTATGACAATTCCAGGTTTTGCCGGAACACCTGCGCCTGATGCCCGCTTACTATCTCTATCTCATGAGACTGGTCGTCAGATCGTTGAAATGATCCATGCGGATCGCAGACCATCGCAGATCATGGTTAAAGAATCATTTATCAATGCCATCATCGCAGTAGCGGCAGTTGGTGGTTCGAGTAATTCTGTCGTGCATTTACTCGCAATCGCGGGTCGACTCGGCGTTGATCTCACCCTCGAGGATTTCGATCGCGCGGGTCGCGACATCCCCCTTCTCGCAAATCTCGCTCCCTCTGGAAAATTTCTCATGGATGATCTCTACCGCGCTGGTGGACTCTTGGCGCTACTGGGTCAAATCTCTGAGAAGTTTTCGACGGTTTCAATCACCGTGACAGGAAAACCCTTCGCAGATTACTTAACTGGCCACGATGTCTTTGACGATGCGGTTATCAAGAGCCCTGCGGCTCCCCTGATGGAACACGCCGGCATCGCCGTTCTCAAAGGAAACCTCGCCCCCAATGGCGCAATCATTAAGCCCAGCGCCGCTACTCCAGAACTTCTCACTCATCGTGGTCCTGCTCTGGTCTTTGACAGCGTGGAAGATCTCAATGCGCGTATCGATGATCCAAACCTGGATGTCACGCCCCAAACAGTCCTGATCTTGCGCGGATGTGGCCCACGTGGTTATCCCGGCATGCCCGAGGTTGGGAATATGCCGCTGCCCAAGAAGATACTGGAGCTGGGCGTTCGCGACATGGTGCGCATCAGCGATGGACGTATGAGCGGAACCGCTTACGGCACCATCGTTCTACACGTCTCCCCTGAAGCGGCTGCCGGTGGCCCGCTCGCACTCGTAAAAACTGGTGACATCATTATTCTCGATGTACCCAACCGAACTTTGAATATCGATATCAGCGCTGCCGAGTTGGCTTCCCGGACTCCTAGCGTTGCCAGCGTTGCGGCATACGCATCCCCAGAACGCGGTTGGGCAAAACTATATGTCGAGCACGTCCAAGGCGCAGATACCGGAGCGGATCTCGATTTCCTCATTGGTTCTAGTGGAGACAAAGTAAGTCGTGAATCCCACTAATCAAAAGAGCGCTCTGATTTCGACGTTGGCGATCGATCGCTATCGCACCTCCTCGGATGCCTCGCACTTTCATTTGATTCCCACAGGAGTCGCCACCGCTACGAGCGCAGATGAGATTGCTTCGCTCTTTAAATATGCGACCGATAACAAGACCAGCGTGACCTTTAGAAGTGGAGGTACCAGCCTCTCCGGCCAAGCGGTAAGCAATGCAATTCTGATCGACACGAGGCGTCATTTCCGCGCCATTGAAGTATTAAACGATGGCCTCCACGTACGAGTCCAGCCTGGCGCAACCGTAAGGGCAGTCAACGCTCGGCTCGCGCGCTTTGGGCGAAAGTTAGGTCCTGATCCTGCAAGTGAAATCGCCTGCACCATCGGTGGAGTGATCGCAAATAACTCAAGCGGGATGGCTTGCGGGATTACCGCCAACACCTATCGAACTTTGCAGAGCGCAACCGTAGTGCTCTACAACGGAGCCATCATCAACACCGCAGATGGCGATTGCGACTCTCAACTCCAGAAGAGTGTTCCGGGTATCTACCACTCTTTAAAGGAAATTAAGGCAGAGATCGACGCTCGGCCCGATCTCGTGGAGAAGATTCGCACCCAGTATCAGATCAAGAACACGATGGGGTATGGCCTTAACTCCTTTATCGATTTTGATTCCATTCCGGAAATCTTCTTACACCTATTAATTGGTAGCGAAGGCACGCTCGGATTCATCGCCGAAGCAATCTTCAACACCGTTCCGCTAATGAGTAAAGCCGCCACCACCCTCCTTATCTTTGAAAACCTCAACGCTGCAACTGCTGCTCTGCCCTCCTTGCAAGCCACTCATCCAGCGACAATCGAGTTAATGGATTCGGCCTCTCTCCGTGCTGGCAAGGTTGATTTGGGTGAGTTGGAGCTGCGCGATCACGCGGCGCTACTTGTTGAATACCAGGCTGCCACCGACCAAGAATTGTTAACTATTATGGCAAGTGCAGCACAAGTGCATTATGTGCTCGGCACGGTAAATGAAACCCATCTCACCACCAATGAATACACGCGTAAAGAGCTCTGGAATATCCGCAAGGACCTCTATGCGACCGTTGCAGGGGCTCGTAAATCCGGAACCACTGCGCTCTTAGAAGATATCGCGGTACCTGTGGCTCACTTGGCAGCAACGTGTATTGGACTGCAAGAGCTATTCCTAAAACACGGCTACGACGATGCAGTCATCTTCGGCCATGCGAAAGATGGCAATATCCACTTCCTCATCAACGAGGATTTCAAGGATGCATTAAAGGCCGAGCGCTACCGACTCTTCACGGAAGATTTGGTCGACCTCGTCCTCTCTTACGGCGGATCACTTAAAGCCGAGCACGGCACCGGTCGGATGATGGCGCCATTTGTGGAGCGTCAATATGGCTCAGAGCTCTACGCGATGATGGTTCGAATCAAATCCGCCTTCGATCCATCAGGCGTCATTAACCCTGGAGTATTGATTTCGACCGATGCTCTCGCGCATATGCACCATATTAAATTCAATCCAAAAATTGCAGAGATCGCTGACAATTGCGTTGAATGTGGTTACTGCGAACCAATCTGCCCGAGCAAAGATTTGACCACCACCCCGCGGCAACGAATCGTGTTGCAGCGTGCTCTTACCAGCGCCAAGAGAGATGATAGAAATCTCTACGCGCAGTTATTTAAGAGTTCTGAATATCATGTCGAAGATACCTGCGCCGTTGATGGACTCTGCGAGAGCGTATGTCCAGTTGGAATCAATACCGGAACGCTAGTAACTGCACTGCGATCGAAGCGTAACGATGGCATCATCTCGGCCCTATGGGAGCAAGCGGCAGAGCATTGGGGAAGCACCGTGCGTGGAATTGGCAGTGCGTTAACCGTCACTAGTTATATTCCCAGCACCGTCATCGAGCCAATCAATAAGGGTCTACGCGAAATCTTTGGGAATCAGCGAATTCCTCTTTGGTCAAAGGATCTGCCGAGAGGAGGCAAACCTCGGGCTGCGCAGGCTGAGGCCAACGCAGATTTCGTCTTCTTCTCATCTTGTCTTGAGTCAATGTTCGAAGCCGATACCGCAGCTTCTTTTAAGTCGCTCGCGCGCAAGGCTGGGTTGAAGTTTGTGATCCCCCAAGAGATCGCCAACCTCTGTTGTGGAACTCCATGGAAATCAAAAGGTCTCACCGATGGATACGAAGTAATAGTTGATTCCACTTATGCCGCGCTATTCGCTGCAAGCGATAGCGGTCGACTTCCTATCGTCTGCGAGAACTCCTCGTGCACAGAAGGTCTCATCAAGGCCGTGCAATCTAAAGTAAACTCGCCGCTACAGATGATTGACTCCGTGAACTTCGCCGCCGAGTATCTGCTTCCGGAACTACAGGTATCAAAGAAGCTACGTTCCGTCGCTCTTCACCCCACGTGTTCCAGCACTCTTCTAGGTGCAAATGAGAATCTCGAAGCGCTGGCGCATGCAATATCCGCACATGTGACAATTCCTTTGGAGTGGGGCTGCTGCGCCTTCGCTGGAGATCGCGGGATGCTTCATCCCGAACTAACGGCCAGCGCCACAAAGAGTGAGGCGACCTCCCTTAAAGGCCAGGACTTTGACGCGTACCTCTCCACAAACCTCACCTGTGAAATTGGAATGTCGCGCGCAACGGGTCACACATATAAACACATACTCGTTCAACTCGACCAGCTCACACAATCTAGGAGTTAGCCTCCGGGTACCTTGATAGCGAACTACCTGATAAATTACGAAGTATTGCGGATGTAGTGAAGTGGTATCACGTCAGCTTCCCAAGCTGACAGTGCGGGTTCGATTCCCGTCATCCGCTCAAAGCGTCATTGTCACCTTTGAAAGTCCCTCCGGAGAGTCAGGGTTATTCACTTGACTCAGGAGCGTACGCGCGGCAGATTCCATTGATACTTAATTGAGAGTTCGCGGACAATCACGACAACTACTCCCCCAACGATCGCTGGAATTGCTTTATTCATATTGAACTCATTGAGTACAACATATGTGACCGCGCCGGCCAGCGCTGATGTGCCAATGGTTTCGCGGTGCAAGAGCACAGGTTCGGTCTGCGAAAGCACATCGCGCAACAAACCACCTGTAACAGCCCCGGTGATCGCGAGGACGACGGCGATCACTGGTGTTACATGAAACCCCAGCGCATAGTTGGTGCTCGAGACCGTTGCGACTGCCAAACCGAAGGTGTCCAAAGCCAACAGGAATCGACCAACTGGTTCCGAACTCTTGCGAAGGATGGTGATGGCGACCGCTGCGAGAACGGCAGCAAAGAGCCATGGATTAAGCACCCATGCGGGCTCGTGCACCAAGAAGAGGTTACGGAAAGTTCCACCGGCTAGGGATGAGACGCCAGCGATCAAGATGATCCCGCCGTAATCCATGCCCTTAGCAGCAGCGAGGCGTGAGCCAACAGTGGCGAAGGCGAAGGTGGCGATGAGATCGCAGATATTTACGAGAGATGACCACTGCATGGGTTTCTCTCCAGTCTTAGCGCGGAAGTGGTAGCCCCGAAGGGATTCGAACCCTCGTAGCTGACT
>CAIZKO010000021.1 GCA_903933585.1 uncultured Actinomycetes bacterium | reverse complement strand
GGCGGCATCGGTTTGGTCGAAGAAGCAGGGCAAGGCGATTGCCAGCCAATTGCACTGTGGAATGGTCTCGGTCAATTCGGTCATTGCATTTACAGCAACTCCATCGATGCCATTTGGTGGCGTAAAGCAGAGTGGTTCGGGTCGTGTTCATGGGCCAGAGGGCCTGCGAGAATTTACTTACACGCGCGCAGTGGTCGCGACACGATTTAGGATCCCACTTAACTTCGCTACCTTTAAACGAACTGCGGCAGTCGACTCATTTATCAAGCGCTTCGTCCGCCTACTCAACCGCTAGAAGCGAGGGGCGTTACGCGAGCGCTCGGTGCGAGGCTTGCGTTGATCCTTCTTGGTCCAACATGCGGTGTGCCAATGTCGTCTGGTATCGAGATCATCATCGATCCAAGCAACGATATGAGGCGTCGCGGTGGGAATTAACTGGTCACATCCGGGACAGCGATATGGTTTCGAAGAGCTCGATCCTGTGATCTTTCGCACCGTATAGATACCCTCAAGGTGCTCTTCAACGGTGTGAAATGAGGCTGTAATGTCACGATCTTCGGGTTTTGGCCCAGCACCTCGTTTTCCCTTGGGGTGGTTTCGGCGCGGGCTCATACCCCTATTCTTTCGTATTCCCAGGAAAACTTCGCCATCGAAATTAGCGCCTCGGTATGCAAATAAGGCAAGATAAAACCATGAGCGCCGCTATTGAAGTACTCGATTTACGTAAGAGTTACGGTGGGCAAGAGGCGGTAGCAGGAATCTCCCTCACCATTGAGCGTGGCGAGATCTATGCCATCCTCGGCCCCAATGGCGCCGGCAAGACCACGACAGTCGAAATCTTGGAGGGTTTTCGCACCCGAGATAGCGGAAGCGTCTTAGTTCTCGGTGCGGATCCGGGTTCTCTCGGCATTCATGGCTCTGCCTGGCGCAATCGAATCGGAATCGTGCTGCAATCCACCAGCGATGCTGCTGAACTCACCGTCGCTGAAACCGTCCACCACTTCTCGCACTACTACTCCAAGCCCAAGGACCCAGATGCGGTCATCGAACTCGTCGGCTTGACCGAAAAGCGCGATGCAAAGATCCGCACCCTTTCGGGTGGGCAGCGCCGTCGCCTTGATGTGGCGCTCGGAATAATCGGATCCCCTGAAATCCTCTTTCTCGATGAGCCAACAACAGGATTCGATCCAGAAGCACGTCGGGCATTTTGGGAGTTGATTCTTGCGCTCAAAGCAGAAGGCACAACAATTCTTTTAACCACCCACTACCTTGATGAAGCGGAAGCTCTTGCCGATCGCGTTGCAGTCATTAACGCGGGAAAGATCGTCGAGATCGCAACTCCAGAAACACTTGGGGGCCGTCACCTGGCAAAAGCAACAATTAGCTGGAGTGAAAACGGAGCGACTCAGAAGCAGATTTCGGAGAACCCAACCCACGATGTCATCGAAATCGCAGCTCGATTTAATGGAGACATCCCAGAGCTCACCGTTACTCGTCCATCGCTGGAAGATATTTATCTGACGATGATTGGGGGCAGAGAATGATGACCTTCAGACTCGGTTTACTTCGGGGCAATATCGAGATCAAACAATTCTTGCGCCAGCGCGAATCCGTAATCTTTACGCTCTTCTTTCCGGTGTTACTACTCTTTATCTTTGGCAGCGTCTTTAAAGACAAGATTGCCCCTGGCGTCACCTTCAGTCAATATTTTGTCGCTGGAATGATTGCCTCGGGGTTGGTCAACAGTGGATTCCAACAACTCGCGATCAATATTCCCATCGAACGTGACAACGGCGCCCTGAAGCGCTTACGCGGAACTCCGATGTCTCCCATCGCATTCTTTATCGGAAAAGCCATCTTGGTCTTTCTCTCGATGATCATCCAAGTAATTATGTTGCTCGTCTTTGGCGCGATCTTCTTCCACTTGCACCTCCCTCATAGCGGCGCGCTCTGGCTGCGCTTTACTTGGCTTGTGTTGTTGGGGTCGGCTTGTTCAACCGTTCTCGGAATTGCTCTCGCCGGCGCAATTAAGAGTGGACGCGGCGCTCCTGCGGTTGTCTCCCCCTTTGTCATCGTTCTGCAATTCATTAGTGGTGTCTTCTTTATCTTCTCTAGCCTGCCTAGTTGGATGCAGCAATTTTCTGCGCTCTTCCCATTGAAGTGGCTCACGCAAGGCATGCGTTCGGTCTTTCTACCTGCAAATTTTGCTTCACAAGAAGTGGCTCACTCTTGGGAGATCGGCAAGATCGCACTCATTCTCGCCGCTTGGTTGGTGGCTGGAACTTTCCTAGCAATGCGTTCCTTTAAGTGGTCGCGTCAGTGAATTTTCGCAGGGTAGCGATTGCCCTGATTGCACTTCAATGTTTGAGCGCTCCAACATCCTTTGCTGCAACGACAAAACCAACTCTTAAGCCCACGGCGAGCAAGGTAATTGCGAAGAAGATTCCAGTCGCTACGAAGAAACCCGTAGTTACCAAGAAACCTGTTGCCACCAAGAAACCTGTTGCCACGAAGAAACCTGTTGCCACGAAGAAACTGGTAGTTACGAAGAGGAAAGTTCCGGTCTCGAAGAAGAAGGCGGTCGTTCGCAAATATGTGTATCGCAAACCAGTTCGCAAGCCCGTCCCGCCTTCACCAGCGCCCAACTGGCCGCCGAAGGGATTTAGTTCTGTAGGTTCGGCTTATGCCCGCATTCCGACCGGTGCAGAACTCGTGGGAATCCTCTCCGCAATGAAGAACTCTTCCGCTGCGATTAACTCCTGTTCAGTAGATCCAAAGAAGCCTGGTTCACTAGCTTTATCGTGTGCAGCCATTCTCGTGGCAGCCGGTGAAAGATGTACCTGGTGGAAAGTAAAATCAACAATCACAGGTATCGATCCGGCAACTCCAGCGAATCGGATTACCTTAGGCGCTATCACGGTTTTGGAAGCGGGAGCGGCCGCGAAGACCATTCAAACGATCTTCTTGGTTAGCCCTGTCCCATTGCAAACAGGTGTGAAGTTCTCAGATATCCAGGCCACATGCGGAATTGGTCCAACTACAGACTCCGTGCCAAGCAGCGCATTTGTTCCTGATCCGTCGTATACCCCGGCTCCGACAGAGAGTCCGAGCGCATCGGCTACGCCAATTCCCTCACCTACCGCTCCGTAATTAAGAGTTAGCGGTTAGCCCCAGGAACCCAGAGAACATCGCCGACTTCGCGATTTTCAAATCGGGCCAGCACGAAGAGTAAGTCAGATAAACGGTTTAAGTATCTTGCGGTGAGAGTATTGACGCCACCTCCAAAGGAATGAATGGCATGCCACGTTGACCGTTCGGCTCTGCGGGTCACGGTTCGCGCTACATGCAAAAGTGAGGCAGCCGGTGTCCCTGATGGCAGAACAAAAGATCGCAGTTCTGCAAGATCTTTATTGTAAGAATCTATCTGACTCTCAAGATAGGTGATCTGTTCTTCGGTGACTCGAAGTGGCTCCACCTTTGGATCATCAATGACGGGTGTGCAGAGATCGGCACCGACATCAAAGAGATCATTTTGAACT
>CAIZKO010000020.1 GCA_903933585.1 uncultured Actinomycetes bacterium | reverse complement strand
GAGTAAGTCAGATAAACGGTTTAAGTATCTTGCGGTGAGAGTATTGACGCCACCTCCAAAGGAATGAATGGCATGCCACGTTGACCGTTCCGCTCTGCGGGTCACGGTTCGCGCTACATGCAATAGTGAGGCAGCTGGTGTCCCTGATGGCAGAACAAAAGATCGCAGTTCTGCAAGATCTTTATTGTAGGAATCTATCTGACTCTCAAGGTAGGTGATCTGTTCTTCGGTGACTCGAAGTGGCTCCACCTTTGGATCATCAATGACGGGTGTGCAAAGATCAGCACCGACATCAAAGAGATCATTTTGAACTCGGATCAGCAGCGCCTTAACCGACTCATCAGAAATTGCGCCTAATGAAAGCACAACCCCAATCGCGGAATTGGCCTCATCGACATCTGCATAGGCTTCAAGGCGTGGATCATTCTTTGATGTGCGGCTCATATCCCCCAGTGAGGTAGTTCCGTCATCGCCTGTTTTCGTGTAAATACGCGTCAAATTAACCATGGGATGAGCCTATTAGAGCAAGTAGAATGAGACCACTCAAATTTAGTTCTAACTCAGCGTGGAGGTGATGTGTGGCGGAGAATTCACCTGCGCTACGCATCCAAGGCCCAGCGCGCTTATCTGGTGAAGTCACCGTCATGGGCGCCAAGAACTCGGCGCTGAAGTTAATGGCGGCGTCACTCCTAGCTCCGGGCAAGAACACCCTTTATAACGTCCCGCAGATTGCAGATGTGGACATCATGTCGGACCTGCTCACCCGCATGGGATGCACCATTACCTTTGATCGCGAGAACCACATTCTGGTTATTGATGTGCCGCAAACCCCCGGTCATAAAGCCGAGTACGAGCTGGTTCGTAAAATGCGCGCATCGATCAATGTTCTCGGACCGCTCCTCACCCGCGTTGGGATCGCCGAAATTTCGCTTCCCGGTGGAGATGCGATTGGTTCGCGCGGTTTAGATTTCCATATTGCGGGCTTAGAGGCGCTCGGAGCCACCATCACATTTGAACATGGTTACATCATCGCTCATGCACCGGATGGACTCGTCGGAGCAACCTTTGAGCTTACCTTCCCTAGCGTGGGTGCCACAGAAAATCTCATGACTGCTGCAGTCATGGCCAAGGGAACGACCACATTGCACAACGTTGCCCGCGAACCTGACATTATCGATCTAGGTGAATATCTGATCGCGATGGGCGCCAAAATCGAGGGACTTGGAACATCAACAATCGTCATCGAGGGTGTCGCCCAATTGCACGCAGCAAGCCATTCAACTCTTCCCGACCGCATCGTTACCGGAACTTGGGCATTTGCTGCAGTAATGACGCAAGGCGATATCACTATTAAGGGCGGCCGAGCCGATCACTTAGAAATTCCTTTAGATAAGTTGGTAGCCGCAGGCGCAGTAGTTACATCAACTCCCGATGGTTTTAGAGTGAAGATGGATCAGCGCCCCATCGCATTTGATGTTGCCACACTCCCCTATCCGGGATTTCCCACCGACTTGCAACCGATGGCGATCTCTCTCAACGCAATCGCACAGGGCAGCGCAATAGTGACTGAGAATGTCTTTGAGGCTCGCTTTATGTTCGTCAACGAGTTACGCCGACTAGGCGCAAATATCACGGTAGATGGCCACCACGCCGCAATTTCCGGTATTCCATTGCTCTCCGGAGCGCCGGTACTAGCGACGGATATTAGAGCGGGAGCTGGTTTGGTCTTGGCCGCACTTGTAGCCGACGGTACGACCATTGTGGAAGATGCGTTTCATATCGAACGCGGATATCCGAACTTTGCCGCCGATCTGCGCGCACTCGGCGCAGATGTCACAACTATTTAACGGCTTCTTGACCCAAAATCGCCACTTGATTCTTATTTACTGAGAGAAATCCGCCGGCCATATCGAATTCAACATCCGTTCCATCTGCTGACTTGATACTTACAACGCCTGGAACCAGCACGCCGAGCAATGAGATGTGATCGGCGAGAATTCCGAGATCTCCATCCAAAGTGCGAGCCGATACCAAAGTTGCCTCACCCGACCAGATACGTCTTTCGGGTGAGACTACTTCGACGGTTAGTTTTGAGTTTGCCATGAATTAGCCCTGGGCCAACTCAGCTGCGCGACGCTCTACATCGGCAAGTCCACCGCACATGAAGAAGGCCTGCTCTGGAACGTGATCGTACTTTCCATCAGCAAGTGCTTCAAAGGCTTCGATGGTCTCTGAAAGCGGAACGAATGATCCATCAAGTCCAGTGAAGACCTTCGCAACGAAGGTGTTCTGTGACAAGAAGCGCTGGATACGACGGGCGCGTCCAACCAAGATGCGATCTTCTTCAGACAATTCATCAATACCAAGGATGGCGATGATGTCCTGTAGATCTTTGTAGCGCTGCAAGATCTGCTTTACGCGGTTTGCAACACGGAAGTGGTGCTCACCGATATAGCGTGGATCCAAGATGCGCGATGTTGAGTCCAGTGGATCCACTGCTGGGTAGATACCAAGCTCTGAGATCGGACGGGATAGAACAGTCGTTGCATCTAAGTGGGCGAAGGTTGTGTGCGGAGCCGGGTCGGTGATGTCATCGGCAGGAACGTAGATAGCCTGCATCGATGTGATCGAGTGACCACGGGTTGATGTGATTCGCTCTTGGAGCTGACCCATCTCATCGGCCAGTGTTGGCTGATATCCCACGGCTGATGGCATACGGCCGAGCAGCGTCGATACTTCAGAACCCGCTTGGGTAAAGCGGAAGATATTGTCGATGAACAAGAGCACATCTTGGTTCTGTACATCGCGGAAGTACTCCGCCATGGTCAGAGCTGAAAGTGCAACGCGCAGACGCGTCCCAGGTGGTTCATCCATCTGGCCGAAGACCAATGCAGTCTTATTGATAACGCCAGTTTCGGTCATTTCTAGAAAGAGATCGTTACCTTCGCGGGTACGCTCACCAACACCGGCGAATACAGATACTCCACCAAAGTTTTCAGCTACGCGATAGATCATCTCTTGGATCAAAACGGTCTTGCCCACTCCGGCGCCGCCGAAGAGGCCGATCTTTCCGCCCTTTACATATGGGGTCAGAAGATCAATAACTTTGATACCGGTCTCGAACATCTCGGTCTTTGACTCAAGTTGATCGAAGGCAGGCGCGGTACGGTGGATAGGCCAACGCTCTTTGATATCAAGAGAGGAAGTTGGAACGTCGAGTGATTCTCCAAGAGTATTGAAAACGTGACCCTTGGTGACATCGCCGACTGGAACCATGATTGGGGAACCAGAGTTTGTGACTTCAGCACCACGGACCATTCCATCTGTTGGCTGCATCGAGATAGCGCGGATGACATTGTCACCAATGTGTTGCGCGACCTCCATGGTCAACATGCGCTTCTCGCCAGAGAGGGTGACATCGACTGTCAATGCGTTGAAAATCGCTGGCATTGCATCTGCTGGGAATTCAATGTCCACGACCGGACCGATTACTCGGACCACGCGACCTTGCTTTCCTGCCAACTGAGTTGTCTCTGACATTATTCGCTCCCTGCGCTAGCTGAGGCAAGCGCATCTGCGCCGCCGACAATTTCACTGATCTCTTGGGTAATTTCGGCCTGACGGGCCGCATTTGCAAGTCGGGTGAGTGACTTGATTAGGTCATCGGCGTTGTCAGTCGCTGATTTCATTGCGCGACGACGAGCTGCATGCTCAGAAGCCGCTGATTGCAACATGGCATTAAATACTCGCGCTTCTACATAACGTGGAAGCAGAGCATTCAAAACTGTTTCTGCGCTGGATTCGAATTCGTACATCGCTAAAACCCCGCGTGGCTCGGCCGCTTGCGGCGAACTGAGTGGAAGCAATTGTGCAGCGACTGGAGTCTGCGTGATCATGGATTTAAATTGCGTGTAGATAATATGCAGTTCATCGACTCCCACAGCGCCTTCTGTAGGCGTCAGGAAAGATGTGACGAGATCTGCAGAAACTTCGCGGGCATTTTCTAAAGTTGGATTATCGGAAAATCCAGTCCAGGAAGCGGTAATTACTCGATTACGGAAACGATAGAAGTTAACCGCTTTACGTCCTACGAGATAAGCATCAACCGCGAGGCCACGTGCTTGAAGGCTTGCGATAAGTAGGTCGCCCTCTTTGATTGCGGCGTTGGAATATGCCCCAGCCATTCCGCGATCGGCGGTAATGACAAGAACTGCGGCGCGCTTTGGATTTGCGACCGTCATGGTTAATGGGTGATCGGTATTTGAATATTGAGCAACCGCGCTAGCCGCTTTGGTGAGCTCAATCGAGTACGGCGATGAAGCCACTACCCGTTGCTGCGCCTTGACGATGCGCGATGCAGAGATTAACTCCATCGCTCGCGTAATTTTTTTCGTCGCCTTAACCGAACGCATTCGGCGGCGATAAATTCGAAGTTGGGCACCCATGATAGAAGTTAGTTGCCTGCGCTAAATTGGCTCTTAAATGTTTCGGTCGCCTTTTCTAGGGCGCCGACTGTGTCATCAGAGAGTTCGCGAGTAGTGGAGATAACTTCAAAGATTCCAGGATGCGAAAGTGAGATGTAATCCAAGAATTCCGCTTCGAAGCGGCGAATATCTGAAACCGCGATTGAATCCATCTTGCCAGTTGTACCAGCCCAGATTGAAACTACTTCGCGCTCGACAGAATAAGGAGAGTATTGACCCTGCTTCAAGAGTTCGACCATGCGTGCGCCGCGCTCGAGTTGGGCTTTTGAAGCCGCATCGAGATCGGAACCGAATGCTGCGAATGCTTCAAGTTCGCGATACTGAGCGAGGTCAAGACGAAGTCGACCAGCAATCTTCTTAATAGCCTTTGTCTGAGCAGATCCACCTACGCGCGATACCGAGATACCTACGTTGATAGCTGGGCGAACACCGGCGTTGAAGAGGTCGGTCTCAAGGAAGCACTGACCATCAGTTATCGAAATAACGTTGGTAGGGATGAAGGCAGAGACGTCATTTCCCTTGGTCTCAATGATTGGCAGACCTGTCATGGAGCCGCCACCGAGCTCTTCAGATAGCTTGGCGCAACGCTCTAGGAGGCGTGAGTGTAAATAGAAAACGTCGCCAGGGTAGGCCTCGCGACCTGGTGGACGACGAAGCAACAGGGAGACTGAACGGTAGGCCTCGGCCTGCTTGGAGAGATCATCAAAGACGATAAGAACGTGTTGACCGGCATACATCCAGTGCTGACCAATTGCTGAACCGGTGTATGGAGCGAGGTACTTGAAACCGGCTGGGTCAGATGCAGGAGATGCAACGATTGTTGTGTAAGCCATGGCGCCAGCTTCTTCCAACGCGCCGCGTACTGAAGCGATGGTTGAACCCTTCTGGCCGATAGCTACATAAATACATTTAACCTGCTTCTTTGGATCGCCAGATTCCCAGTTCTCTTTCTGGTTAATGATGGTGTCGATCGCAATAGCGGTCTTTCCGGTCTGACGGTCACCAATAATGAGCTGGCGTTGTCCGCGACCAATAGCTGTCATCGCATCAATAGCTTTGATACCTGTCTGCATTGGCTCTTTAACAGGTTGGCGTTGTACCACTGATGGAGCCTGGAGTTCGAGGGCACGCATCGCTTCTGCCTTGATCTCGCCCTTGCCATCGATAGGACGACCAAGTGGATCAACGACGCGACCTAGGAAACCATCTCCGACAGGTACGGCAAGAATTTCACCGGTACGACGTACAGATGTTCCCTCTTCAATTCCAGTAAATTCACCGAGAATAACCACGCCGATTTCGCGAACATCGAGGTTCAGCGCCAATCCGAGTGTGCCATTGTCGAACTTCAAGAGCTCGTTGGTCATTGTCGAAGGCAGACCCTCAACACGGGCGATGCCATCGCCTGCCTCAGTTACTGTTCCGACTTCTTCTCGGGAAGCGTTACCTGGGTTGTATGCCGCAACATACTTTTCCAGCGCATCGCGAATCTCTTCGGGACGGATCGTGAGTTCAGCCATCTTCTTCTCCTCTAACTAAATCCCAAGCGAGTCATTTGCCCACTTGAGAAAACTTAAACCGCGAGTGCTCGACCCGCTTCTGCCAATCTGGTACTGATGGTTCCATCAACCATCTCGTCAGCGAATCGAATTGATACGCCACCGAGAACTGCTGGATCGATATGAAAATTAAGGTGTACAGGCTGACCGGCTTGAGCCGACATAACCTGCTTCAACTTCTCGGATTGCCCCGCTGTGAGCGCTGCTGAAGTGGTAACGAGAACGATGAGACGATTTCGACGAGCAGCGACGCCATCTTGATAAACCGCAAGAACGGAGTCGATACTGCGTCCGGCCAATCCATTGACCATCTGCGAGAGCAGGCGAGTTGTGGAGGTTTCTGCCTTAGCGCTAAAGAGTGAGTCGACGAGTTCGTGCTTTCCGGCAACGGAACCCATGCGATCTCCTAAAACCTGGCGCAGTTCGCGGTTCTCACCGAGAATACGACCGAAGATGAAGAGCTCATCTTGAACGCGATCGAGCGCATCGCGACCATTTGCAGCAGTTGCCTCTGCCTCAATAGCTAGTTGCTCGACTGCGCTAGCGATATCCGCAGAGGATGACCAGCGTTGCGAGACAGCTTCCAGCAAGAGGAAGAGAACTGACTTGGAGAGCGACTTATCAAAGAGATCATTTACTAAGACGGCTTTGGACTGTGCATCGCGTGAAGGGTCGGTGAATGCACGGCGTAACCCGACTGAGGAATTGAGAGCGGTGAGTGCACGAAAGAGATCATTAGAAATGGCAGCGCAGTCATCGGGCGATAGGCCTTTGAGCTTCTCATCGAGCGCGCTTCGAAGGCTCGCTAACGATTGACGACTATTACCACCTAATGAGATCACTTTTCGCTCTTCTCCAAATCAGCTATGAAGCGATCAACGATTCCGGATTGGCGGACATGATCGTCCAGTGCCTCTCCAACAATCTTTGAAGCCAATTCGGTAGCAAGCGCTCCAACTTCGTGACGCAGCGAAGCGATCGCCTGTTGGCGCTCGGCTTCAATGGAGGCGCGCGCAGCCGCAGAGATGCGGGTCGCTTCCTCTACTGCTTTGCCACGGAGATCTTCGATGATTGCAGCACCTTGCACGCGAGCTTCTTCACGAATCTCTTGCGCTTCTGTGCGTGCTTCGTTCAACTGCGCCGTGTAGGCGTGGAGAGCAGACTCGGCAGCGCGTTGCGCAGCCTCGGCCTTCTCAATTCCGCCTTCGATCGCACTTGTACGAGCGGCGTATGCCTTTTCAAATGCTGGCACAGCTTTGGCTTTAAGCAGGAGGAAGAGGATCGAAAAGGCGATGAGCCCAACGATGATCTCGCCAACCTTTGGTACAACAGGACTTGGACCGTCCGCTGTAGCCGTAGCTGCTTTAACGAATAAATAAGTTTTCATTTGTGTGTCTACCCCGCTAAGAGAGAGCTAACCGCTTACTTAAGTACGAAAGCGAGAACGAGACCGAAAATTGCAAGAGCTTCTGCGAGCGCAAAGCCAAGGAATGCAATTGGCTGCAAGATGCTACGAGCCTCTGGTTGACGAGCTACGCCGTTGATGTACGCAGCGAAAATCAAACCGGTTGCAGTACCGGGTCCAATGGTCGAAAGACCAAAGCCCACGATGCTAAGTGTGCCTTTCATATTACTTCCCTTCAATCAATGGTTGGAATGATTGCCAACCAAACCTATTTTTAGTGCTCGTCGGCCAATGCGCCGGCGATATAGAGAGCTGCGAGCAAGGTAAAGATGTACGCCTGTAGCGCTTGGATACCCATTTCGAAGAAGCTCAATCCGATTGCCATTCCAAAGGAGAGGATGGCGAAAAATTTTACAAAGAGCGCGCTCTTGAGCATGTACTCGCCACCAAGGGTGAAGAGAAGCAAGAGCAAGTGGCCGGCAAACATATTTCCAAATAACCGCATAGCGAGCGTCAGTGGACGCACGGCAAAGTAGGTCAGGAATTCGACGGGAGCCAGAATCACGTAAACGGCCTTTGGTACGCCGGGCATGAAACACATCTCTTTGAGATATGGTCCCAACCCCTTCTTCTTAATAGCGACGTAGTGATAAACCAGATAGACAAAGATGGTGATCGAAACTGGGAAACCGATGTGAGACATCGTTGGGAACTGCATAAATGGCACGACGCCAAAGAGATTATTTGTTAGTACGAAGGTGAAGATTGCAAAGAGAAATGGAACAAAGCGCTGGTATTCCTCGCCGATTACATCTTTGCCAATGCTATTGCGCACAAATCCGTAGACCATCTCGCCAGCAAATTGGAGGCGGGAGGGAACGACAGCTGCCTTACGAGCAGAGATTGTGAAGAAGGCCACGATCACGATTACGGAGAACATCACCAACAGGACTGGCTTGGTGGCTAAGAATGAAGATCCAAATGCTGGGTTAAAAAAGAAGTCTGCGCTGCTAGGGGGCACGAATGCGGGTTGTGCCATATGTAGCAGATGCGACAAGTTGTCTTCTCCTCTAACAAAAAAGCCATCCGAGTGTCTCGGGACGCCTTACCTTAAGGGGAAAGGAGCGCCCCTTGCAAACCTAGCCACGGTGCTACTTTGTGGGCGGCGTCTCTTTTATGAACTTGATCCAGATCAGGTAGAGCCCGGTGACCATCCCAAAACCCATGCCCACAATGGTCAGGAAATTGGTCTTAAGGAAGCGATCGGCCAAGTAGCCCATTCCTCCCCAGAAGCCCAGCCCCGAGATCAGGTAGGCAATAATCGTCCAGAAGGCGCCGTCGTCTGTGGTGGCCATTTTGGGGCTCCCTAATCCTCGGTAACTGTTGGCGCGGGAAGCGGCATTTGGGCGCGAAGCTTGAAAAAGGCTCTCACCTCACCGGCCAACCAAGCGATCGTCACCGAGATGGCGATTATGCCAAAGGAGGTCCGATCTAGCCGCTGGGCACTGATGTTGTTGAGCACCAGGAAGAAGAGAGCTCCTAAAATAACGATCTTTACAAAATAGGAGAGCATGGCCATCGCCATCACCATGATGGGATCCATCTTTGCCGAATATTTCGATACCAGCAGGTGAACCGCGAAGAAGATGACGACTAGCGCTTGCGCCAAGAGGCCACCTAAAAATCCAGAGCTGCCTTTTACGCTTGTTGCGATTATCAAGCCTATTAACCCGACAACGCTCGCAGGTATCAAAGCTCCCTTGCCGAGCTTGGCCTCAATCGCATTACTCATTTGCTTACTTGCCCCCAAAGCGAAGCCAGGCGAGATACATCGAGGAACCAATTCCTAGAACAATTCCAGTTATAAATCCGTAGTGATTCTTTCCAATCCAGTGATCAATGCCAAATCCAATTCCGCCCCAAATTACCAGGCCAGAGAGAAGATAAGCGAGTATCGACCAGAGCGCTCTTTCGTTGTTTTCTGACACGTTGCGTCCTGCCTTTCACATCATCTTCCGGGTCACAGCGTTCTCAGAGAGTACTTCACGAGCGGCCAGTTGCCTATTTCCATGCGATCTACGCATCAAATAGAGGGAGATTAGCCCGATTACAAGCCCCATCAAGAGCGCCTGCCAGAGCGGGGCAAAGGCGGCAGCGACCGTTGGGAAGGCGAACATCGCGGTCCACAAATACATGATGAGAGCGACTTCGCGTTGTGAATTTCCCATGCGCAAGAGGCGATGATGCAAGTGTTCGCGGTCGGCAGAAAATGGAGAGCGACCCGCTCTCAACCGACGAACAATCGCCATTCCCAGATCAAGCAATGGAATTGCCAGGACGGTGAAGGGCAGGATCAGCGGCACTAGAGTGGATCGAGAATTTTGATTTGAAATGGCGTTGACGTCAATCTGGCCGGTCAAAGTGATCGCAGATGCAGAGAGTAAGAGCCCAAGGAACATAGCTCCCGAGTCCCCCATGAATATCTTTGCGGGGTGGTAATTGTGTGGCAGGAAGCCAACGCACAATCCCACAACAACTGCCATAACCAGTGAAGGGGCACCGGCGCGACTAAAACCATTATTCACTGCAAGGATGTAAGAAAATGCAAAGAAGGCCATGGCGCAAACTGCAACGATGCCAGATGCCAAACCATCGAGGCCATCGACAAAGTTGACGGCGTTAATAACCAGCATGACGAAGACAACTGTTAGTACCGCTCCGATATTTGATGGGAGCGTCAAAATTCCATTAATCGGCAGCCATAAAATCTGCACGCCATGCAAGAGTAAAATTCCTGCCGCCAGCGCTTGCCCCGCAAATTTTGTGAGTGAATCTAAATCGAAGCGATCATCCAGTGCGCCGAGCAACATGATGAATGTGCCAGCGAGGAATATTCCCGTGAGTTCGCGACCGAAGGCGGTTCCAACCAAGCGCAGATGATCGACGATCACGAATGTGATCGACATCGATCCCCACATTGCCAGACCACCCCAGCGCGGTGTTGTATCGGTATGCAAATCGCGCGAGCGCAGGTCCATATAAGCCCCGGAGGCCATCGCCAACTTGCGAACCAGCGGAGTTAGCATGAAACAAAATGTGGCCGCTAGCGCCGCAGTTAGGAGATATTCACGCATGATCGATAATTAAATTAACGGGGATAAACAGGGAACTGTGCGGTTAGAGTTTTGACATCGTTCTTGATATCGGCCGCCTTTGCAGGTTCGGCGCCATCTTTGATCGCGCGCGCTATTAACCCGGCGATCTGCGTCATCTCGGGTGCGCCCATACCCTGGGTGGTTGTCGCTGCCGAACCTACGCGAATACCGCTGGTGACAGCAGGTGACTCGGGATCGTATGGAATTGCATTCTTGTTAAGAGTTATTCCAGAGAGACCGCAACGCTCATCTGCAACCTTGCCGGAAACTCCGGTCGCACGCACATCTATGAGCGCCAAGTGAGTTTGGGTTCCACCGGATACCGCGCGCATTCCGTGGTCTTCCAGCCCTTTAGCCAAGACCTGACAATTAGAAATGACATTTTTAGCGTAGGCCTGATATTCAGGCGTGGCGCACTCGCGAAGTGCAACTGCTTTGCCCGCAACCGCACTCATAATTGGTCCACCCTGCATTCCAGGGAAAACCGCCTTATCAATCGCCGCTGCATGCTCCGCTTTAGAG
>CAIZKO010000019.1 GCA_903933585.1 uncultured Actinomycetes bacterium | reverse complement strand
ATGATCTTCCGTGCCATCGATATTTATAACAAGGCAACGGGTCTAGACCTACATCCTGATCAAGTGGCAATTGCTGGAGATACCGAGTCTGATATGAAGGCAGGTGTTAGTGCGGGGGCGGCAATAGTGCTTGGAGTAACAAGCGGTCAGCACTCTGAATCAGAATTGCGCGCTACCGGCGCAACGCAAATCTCTCCCACTGTGCTGTCACTACTCACACTCATTCATTAAGAGGGGTCACCACCGCGCAGAGTCAATTATTAACTTTTCGTACATCTACCGCTCTCCTAAAAATCCCTTCTTGGTAAACAAGGAGGGATTGGCTTGCCCCACTGATCCTTAAGGGGGACATATGCGCAAGCGTTTATTCACTGGAGTGCTTGTAGCCACAATGGCTGCAGCTTCATTGGTTTCAACAACTGCAGCTTCAACAGCTGCAACAGCTAAGATTGATTACTCAAAGTGCACAAGTCTTGTTTCTTGCGGTGGCATGGATGCCCTCGTCAAGGCAGCTCAAAAAGAGGGAAAGCTCAACGTAATTACCCTTCCTCGCGACTGGGCTAACTACGGCGAAGCCATGGATCTCTTCACAAAGGCCTTTGGAATCAAGATCACAGATGACAATCCAGATGGATCATCTGCTTATGAAATTCAGACTGTAAAGACCGCTCCAGCATCAAAGGTTCCAGATGCAGTTGACGTCGGTATCACCTACGGCGCAGATAACTCAAACCTCTTCTCTCCTTACAAAGTTGTGAACTGGAAAGACATCACACCTACATACAAGGATGCTTCAGGTCGCTGGTACGGTGACTATGCAGGCGTAATCGCACTGTCATATGACACATCAATCGCAAAGGCTCCAACATCTTTCAACGATCTCAAGGATCCAGCATTTAAGAATCAAGTCGCTATCGGTGGAGATCCATCAGGCGCACAAGAAGCTTTGATGTCTGTATTCGCAGCCAACCTCGCTAACGGCGGAACAACTGCTAATGCTCAAAACGGTATCGATTACTTCAAGGCTTTGAAGACTTCCGGCAACTTCGTTACCGCTCTGGCTAACGGACAGAACTTCCTTGCCGGCGCATACAAGGTTTCATTCTCATGGTCATTCAACGGTCCAGGAGCTGTAGCAACAGCTGCTAAGGCTGGAAAGACCCTTAAGTATGTTATTCCTTCCGATGCAGTCATCAAGGGAACCCCATACATCATGGCTATCCCATTCAACGCTCCACACCCAGCAGCAGCTCGTCTCTGGACTGAATTCCTCTACTCAGAGAACAAGGGCAAGGGTTCTGCGAACCTCGGTTCCGTAAAGGGTCTTACCGGAACAAAGATCTTCGCATCAATCAACGGCGGACAGAACATCTGGATCGCAGGCGGCGCACTTCCAATCGAATACGACGCAATGGTTGCTAAGGGTACAAATGCAGCAGCACCAGCTGGATATGGAATTCCAGCAGGAGCAAAGATCGTGACACCAAGTCCTGCAGATCAGGATGCGGCGAAGGCTCTTCTCAAGGCACAGTGGCCAGCAATCGCTGGTAACTAAGTCTGCTGACTAGTTACTAATAACTGAGTTACATGGGAGTAGTGAGAGCACAACCTCGAATTCGTTCGAGCGGCCGGGGTTCCGGTGTGCTACCACTACTCCCATTCTTTCTATTTACTGGCTTCTTCCTCATCTGGCCGGTGGTCGCAGTAACTCTGCGAAGCTTCCAAGGAAATAAAAATGAGTGGACGTTGGCAAACTATCGCCCGATTCTTCATTCGGGTCCATACCTTCACGCCTTTATGGTCTCGCTAAAACTCTCACTTATCACCGCGCTTATCGGGTCACTTCTCGGAGCATTCTTCGCCTACGTCATCGTGAAATATGCGCGCGGTAAATTTGGTGCCGTTGTAGATTCGATCTCTGCAGTATTTGCTAACTCGGGTGGTGTACCGCTCGCATTTATGTTCGTAGCGGCGTTTGGTACCGAGGGAATCGTAACTAAAGTTTTGAAAGACCTGGGCTGGGATATTTACGCCGGCCATTTCACCATCTTCTCCTTCACAGGAGTAGTCATGGTCTACTCATTTTTCCAAGTACCGCTCATGGTCTTGGTCTTTAAACCTGCCATCGCTGGACTTCGCCGTGAATGGGAAGAGGCGAGTATTAGCCTCGGCGCATCTGCATTCACTTACTGGCGCCGCGTTGGAATTCCAATTTTGATCCCATCTTTCGTTGGAGCCTTCTTCTTATTATTTGCTGGAGGTTTCTCGGCATATGCAACGGCTCGAGCGTTAACGGTTGGAACAGTTCCCCTGGTACCGATCATCATCGGCACCTTGGTTGACGGCAATGTGATCTCGGATCAAACCAATCTCGGTGATTCGCTAGCTGTGGGAATGATTGTTGTCGCAACGATCGTCATGGCCGGTTATATATGGGCGCAGCGCCGTGCGGCGAAGTGGAGAAGCTAATGAAGCGATTCACTCTCAAGTGGCCTCTCGTCATCTCCTCATCAGTCCTAGCGCTCTTAATCTTCGTTGTTCCGCTCTACGGTGCGGCGGTTTATAGTTTCAAGGGCAACGGTGGGAAAGGTCACTCTTGGACAAATTATCAGTGGCTTATACACCAAGATGGCTTCTATCCCAGTCTGCTCACCTCGCTCAAACTTGCGGTGCTTGCGGCTCTTCTCACCCTTGCGCTCATGGTTCCCACGATGGTCTATCTCAATTTGAAGGGGCAGAAATATAAGTCTCTCGTAGATTTTCTCTGCATCCTTCCGCTCATCATTCCCGTCGTCTCACTTGCAATCGGAGCGCAGGTTGCGATGCCAAAAATCTTGCAGAACTCAGAATATGAACTGGTATTTTTCTTTGTCATCATCGCACTTCCCTATACATATCGTGCGCTTGATACTTCTCTGCAGACAATCGCTTTAAAGACCTTGGTAGAGGCATCGAGAAGTTTGGGAGCATCATGGACCAGCACGATCATTCTCGTCATCGTTCCAGCGATTCGAAGCGGTATTACCGGAGCCCTCTTCCTGACCTTTGCTCTGTCAATCGGCGAGTACACGATTACATCACTTTTGCATTGGGAGACCTTTCCAACGTGGACTGTGGTCGCGGCACAACAGAATATTTTGGGTGCGATTGCAATCTCTGTCTTTAGTTTTGTTGGCGCAATTGCGCTCTTGTCTGTTATCGCGCTCCTTCCCAAGAGAAGCGCACAACGTGTAGAGGTGGATGAATGAGCAAGAACAATCGCGATAGCTGTACCCTCGAACTCAAGGCGATGAGCCGCCATTTCGGCCCAGTCAAGGCGCTCGATGGTCTCAACCTGACCGTTCAGCCTGGCGAGCTAGTAGCCCTCCTCGGACCATCGGGTTGCGGTAAAACCACTGCACTTCGTATTGTGGCTGGTCTGGAAGTTGCAACATCCGGTGAATTACTTTTAAATGGCGATCGTTATAACGAAACCCCAGCCAATCATCGCGATATGGGAATGGTCTTCCAGTCCTACTCGCTCTTTCCAAATCTGACTGTCTCTGAAAATATTGATTATGGTCTGCGCGCCCGCAAGGTTGATAGCGATAAGCGTCAAAAGCGCGTTACTGAAATGCTAGAACTCGTAGCCCTGGAGAGCAAGGCAAAATCCTTCCCTCACCAACTCTCTGGCGGACAACAGCAGCGCGTAGCTCTCGCCCGCGCCCTTGCCATTCAACCCCGTGTTCTTCTCCTCGATGAACCCTTGTCAGCGCTTGATGCACAGGTCCGCGGACAGATTCGTGAAGAGATTCGACGGATTCAACTTGATCTAGGGATCACCACGCTCTTTGTCACCCACGATCAAGAGGAGGCGATGGCGATCTCTGACCGCGTAGGCGTAATGAGCCATGGCCGGTTGGAACAGATCGATAAGCCAATCGTTCTCTACAACTCACCCGCAACATCCTTTGTTGCAACTTTTGTAGGCTTAGCAAACCGTATTCCCGCAGAAATTACCGCTAAAGGAAAGGCTCGGGTGCTTAACCAGAAGGTCAACATTCTAGATAGCGCGGAATCGTTTGAAGAGGGATCGCAGGTCAATGTGATCATACGTCCAGAGTCTCTGGAGTTGGTGAGCGAGAGTGATGATGAAGCGACTCGAGGAATTGTGGCGCTTAAGTCATTCCTTGGACCGATGACTAAAGTTGGGATAGCAGTCGAGGGAGCACCATTGATCCATCTCAATATTTCAAGTCGCGAGGTTCGAAAGTTGGAGATTGGTGACAGAATTGCCTTCAAAATTTCTAGTGATGAGGTGATGGCCGAGCGTGTCTAGTTCACACGAGAAGCGCGTTGTACGTGGTGAGCCAGATGAAAAGGGCTGGGCATCTTTGTATTTTGGTGCCGGCGAAGAGTTGATCGGCACCACCCCGCTACCCAGTGCAAAACCAATTTTGAGCCTGATCCATATTTCAGATCTTCATATATGTGATGCGCAATCTCCGGCGCGCGTTGAACTCATGGATAGATTTGCAGACCCACACCATCCGATGTCTGAGTACGTACCCTTTGTTGGCGCGTATCGCGCGCAAGAAATTATGACCGCGCAAACTTTGGAAACCGTAGTGCAGACCGTGAACACTATTAAGAGCGGTCTCTTTTCTGACCGCCCTATTGATGCAGTTGTTGCCACTGGCGATGTCACAGATAATGCGCAAGCCAATGAGTTGGATTGGTACCTCACCTTGATGGATGGTGGGCTAGTTCATCCAGATAGTGGAGATCTGACAAAGTGGGAAGGCGTTGCACAAGAAGATCCTGCGATGTATGACCCCTTCTACTGGAATCCCGAGGGCACTCCAGCGGGATGCATAGATGATTACCCACGGTCTTTATACGGTTTTCCTACCGTCCCCGGCTTAACGACTGCGGTGCGCACCCCCTTCGTTGCCACAGGTTTGCAGCACACTTGGTATGCAACACATGGAAATCACGATGCGCTGCTACAAGGAACCGTTCCCCACGATTCAGTATTGGATGCGATCGCCATCGGCGATAAGAGATTGGTCGGCCTCTCCGCAGATATTGATCTGCAGAAAACTTTTGCCGGCTGGAACATGGTTGGGCCGGCCAGCTATGCCGATCCCAGTGGCGGTACTTATCGTGAGCAGAGCGCGGATGCGCGGCGTCGATTTAATGAGCCTGGTGATTGGGCAAAGTTGCATCTTTCTTGCGACCACGATGGACATGGGCTGACCACCGCTAATGCTGAAGCTGGTACGAAGCACTGGTTCCGTGATATCGAAAAGGTGCGATTGGTATCGCTCGATACGGTGAATATTCATGGCGGGTGGATGGGATCTCTTGATGAGCCACAATTTGAATGGTTAAAGGCGCTACTTTCGGATCCAGAGCCACGCTACTTCGTTCTGCTCTCACACCATCCGCTGCATGGACTATTCAATGATTATGCACCAGAGGGTGCAGAGCGCCGAGTTGCAATTGAAGAACTTACCCAAGAACTTCTCAAGCACGATCGCATTGTTCTGTGGCTCGCTGGACATGATCACGATAACCGCGTGAAATATATCGGCGAAGAAGGTGTGAATGGATTTTGGCAGGTGATGACTTCTTCACTCATTGATTGGCCGCAGCAGGGTAGGGTCGTTGAAATTTTAGAAGAAGATACCGATGTAGTGATCGCAACATCACTCTTTGATCATCAGAGCCCGCTTGAACTTGAAGAGGCGCTGCGCGATATTCATAATCCCGTTAACCTGGGCGGGCTCTCCCGAATTCTTTCCGCCAACCATTGGCAAAGGCGCAAAGCAAATGAATTTCACGTGGAGCTAGCCGCTGGTGAACCCATGGATCGCAATCGCATCCTGAGATTGAATAATCGAGTTCAGAGCCTGCAATGAGCGAGGTCTACGTCGAGATCGAAAAGATTTTTACAACGCGTATCGGCGAAGAGTATTTGGGCGAAGATGTAAAACTGGTGGAACACATGTTGCAGTGTGGGGATCTCGCGCGCGCGGCGGGTGCGCCGGATTATTTAGTGGTGGCCTCCCTACTGCACGACATCGGACACTTATTGGTAGACGATGCAGTTGGGGCACAAGGCGCTGGCATAGATCTGCAGCATGATGTAGTAGGTGCCAAATGGCTCGAAGCCCGCTTCCCCGCCCAGGTGAGTGAACCGGTGCGCTTACATGTGGCTGCCAAGCGCTACCTCGTTACAACGAATCAGGATTACCTCTCCAAACTCTCGTACGCCAGCGTGCAGACCCTCCATATGCAAGGGGGACCACTCAATCAAGATGAGGTGATCGAGTTCATCTCGCGCGAAGGCGCCGAGGATGCCGTCCACGTCCGCCTCTGGGACGATCTCGCAAAGGTACGAGATAAGCCCACTTCAGCGCTTAAAGACTTTAAAGTGCTCATCGACCTGCTCGCTCATTCGTAGATTTAGATAACAAAGTGGTTGCTGAAGTCGTCTTTGTTAACCCTGAGGTTGGCACTACACTGATAAATATGGAAGTAAATGTTTACGACTCCATCAACGCGACTCCCGTTTATGGGGAGCCACATGGGTCGACCCTCTCTCCTGTAATACTTGTCTATTCTGACGATCAGAGCGTGCGTGCTGCTGTAACTGCTGCTTTGGGCAAGCAACTACCTGGTGCGAAGCGTGACCACAAGGTTGTGGATTTCGCTACCGCCGATGCCCTGCGCCTCTATTTGGCGGAAAAGCGGAAGGTTGACCTCTTTATCCTCGATGGCGAGGCGGTTCCCGAGGGTGGTCTGGGCTTAGCTCATGCGCTCAAGGACGAGATTGTCGGCTGTCCTCCGATTATGGTCATTATCCAAAGGCCGCAAGATAGTTGGCTCGCCAAATGGTCTGGCGCCGAGGCAGTTATTTCCCATCCGGTCGACCCATTTACCCTGGGTTCTAAGGTCGCAGAGCTCCTTAAATAGCCTCATGAGAAATTGTGACTGTCAGCACACCTCCTATTCTTACGGCTTTTGCGGCCGTATGCTCACCGCATGAATCCATATGTTCCGATTCTTGCCATTGGCGGGATTGGCTTCGGATTCGCAGCAATTTCCGTGCTGGCGGCGGCAATTACCGGTCCAAAGCGTTACAACCGGGCCAAGGCCGAGGCTT
>CAIZKO010000018.1 GCA_903933585.1 uncultured Actinomycetes bacterium | reverse complement strand
TCTGCCCAGCGCGGCTGGTTTTCTCGTCGCCGCGGAGATTGATATTCTGAGGAAGCTCACCGAGAATCCACAACGTCCGTATGGAGTCGTACTCGGTGGTGCAAAGGTCTCCGACAAAATTGGAGTTATCAAAAACCTGCTCGGTAAGGTAAATCTCCTCGCAATAGGTGGAGGAATGCTCTTTACATTCCTAGCTGCCGAAGGGCACGAAATTGGAAAGTCACTTGTTGAGGTTGAAATGTTAGATGATGTCAAGAAGTTGATGAAGGAAGCCAAAGAACTTGGAGTCGAACTCCTGCTTCCAACAGATATCGTTGTTGCACCAACCTTCGCAGCCGATTCCACTCCAACTCTCGTGAGCGCCTATGCAATTCCAGCCGATCAAATTGGTCTTGATATTGGTCCAGATAGCGCTGCTGCATTTGGTGCCGCGATCGAAAAGTGCCATACCGTATTTTGGAATGGCCCCATGGGAGTCTTTGAATTTCCCAACTTCGCTCATGGCACGAAGGTCGTTGCGGAGAGTCTGACAAAGGTGCAGGGAATCTCTGTCGTCGGCGGGGGAGACTCGGCCGCCGCGGTTCGCGCCCTTGGATTTAGCGATGACCAATTTGGATACATCTCAACCGGTGGCGGCGCGTCACTCGAGTACTTAGAAGGAAAACCACTTCCAGGGATTGAGGTTCTAAATCATGCGTAAGCCACTGATCGCGGGAAACTGGAAGATGAATCTCAATCATCTCGAGGCGATAGCAGTTACTCAGAAACTTTCATACTCTCTTGAGGAGAAGGATTACGACGCTGTAGATGTTGCAATATTCCCTCCTTTTACCGATATTCGTTCGGTGCAGACCTTGATCGATGGCGACCGCTTGCGTCTAACGTACGGAGCACAAGATCTATCACCAGAGGTTTCGGGTGCATTTACCGGCGATATCTCTGGCGCAATGTTGAGCAAATTAGGTTGTACCTATGTTCTCGTGGGCCACTCTGAGCGCCGTACCATTCACAACGAAAGTAGCGCCGTTGTCGCGGCCAAAGCCAAGGCAGCATTGACCAATGAGATGATTCCGATTCTCTGCATCGGTGAAGATCTCGCGGTTCGCGAATCAGGCCAGCACGTTGAATTTGTGGTTAACCAATTAACCGAGTCACTCCATGGACTACACAAACCAGATCTTAAGAAGGTTGTCTTCGCCTATGAACCCGTTTGGGCTATTGGAACGGGCAAGACCGCAACCCCTGCAGATGCCCAAGAGGTCTGCGCAGCGATTCGCGAAGCGCTCCGCTCTATCGGCAGCGACGAGATCGCAGCGGCAGCTCGCATTCTCTATGGTGGCTCTGTGAAGTCGGCAAATATCATTGACATTATGCGCGAAATCGATGTGGATGGCGTCCTAGTTGGGGGAGCGAGCCTCGATCCTGAGGAATTTGCCCGAATCGCCAAGTACCACCGCGCAGTGACCGCCTAATTAGACGCTATCCTTAGCGCCTGGCTCGAAAGAGTCTAAAATGACCCTTATCGAGTTCATCTAACCCTGCCACTTGCAGGCTTGGATTAGTAGGAAATAAAAGGAGCCTGACCGTGGTTTTAGCGTTATCAATCCTTCTGGTGATTACCAGCGTGCTGATGATCCTTCTCGTTCTGCTCCACAAGGGCAAGGGCAGCGGACTTTCGGACCTCTTTGGCGGCGGAATCTCCTCCAACTATGGCGGTTCCTCTGTCGTTGAGAAGAATCTCGATCGCATTACGATCGTCGTCGGTGGTCTCTGGTTCGCAGGGGTAGTAACCCTGAGTCTTTACCTCAAGTAACAATTTATATTGTCAGATAAGAAAATTTAGAGGGAGCAAAAATGGCAGGAAGTGCAATCCGCGGAAGTCGCGTCGGTGCCGGCCCAATGGGCGAGGCGGAGCGTGGCGAGGCGATAGCTCGCTTTCGGGTTTCTTACTGGTGCGCCAATGGCCACGAGACTCGTCCCTCATTTGCTGAAGATGGCACGGTTACCATCCCCAACGAGTGGGATTGTCCACGTTGTGGTTATCCAGCCGGATTAGATAAAGATAAGCCACCTCTACCTGTCAAAAATGAGCCATACAAGACTCACTTGGCATACGTTAAAGAGCGCCGGAGCGAGGCAGAAGCCGCAAAGATTCTCGGCGACGCTTTAGCTAAATTGCGCGGCGACGACTAAATCTGCCCCAGCTCTTTCAGCAAGGCGGTCAATCCAACTTCTCGATCTTTGAGATGGATGCGCAGCAGCGGGAATTTACGATCCGATAACGCCTGACCATCACCCAGTGCCTGTGCCATAAGCAAGGTATGGAATGAGAAATTCTGATGTGGGATCGCTAGATCGTTCTCGTTCTCTCCCGTGATTTGTAGAAATGCTCCATTATGTTGGCCACCCTTATGGAATTGGCCGGTGGAGTGTAAAAAGCGCGGACCCCATCCAAAGGTTGTTCCTTTTCCACTTATTCGTGCCACTACTTCACGAAGTTCAGGCGCTTGGTCATCTATTCCGCGGGATAGGTAAGCCATGATCGCGATGTAATGACTAGGGTGGGCGAAAAAGTCATGGAGTTGGCCCGTGAGATCCTTCGCCTTCGATGAACTGTAGACAGCGAATAAATCATCTTCGAAGGCGGCCTTTAACGGTGGCACCTTTCCATCATTCCATGTTGAAAGTAAAGCTCCGGTGCGCTCTTTCGCCTCGGTGACATTTGGTTGGTTAAATGGATCGACGCTTAGGCTGTAACTCAAGAGCGCGGTGACCCACTCCCAGAGGATAAATTGTTCACCAATGGAGCCCAGAATTATTAGATCGGCCGCGCTTCCACTCTGAAAACCAATCTTTAAGCCAACGCCAGCGATCGCTGCACCGGCAGATTCAATAGCGATGGGAAGTCGACCGGTCTGATTCTTTCCGGTGGATTCGGCAACAAGTTGCTCAATCCAATCGGATATCCCAGGCAGATCCGAACCATGATCAAAGAAGGCAACGTTCTGCTCACCCTTATCGAATATTGTGGCGGCAATCTGCACTGCAACAGAGTTAGCCTCAACAAGGGTGGCGGCGGCTGCTGCAGCATCATCGATCAAAATGGAAACATCTACACCAATCAATGCAGCGGGCACTAAGCCAAAGGCAGAGAGCGCGCTGTAACGGCCACCGACGTTGGGATCTGCATTGATTACGCGCAGGCCATCGGCGCGCGCTGATTTATCTAACGGAGAACCTGGGTCTGTGACTATTACAAAGTGTTCCGCTGGGTTGAGGCCAGCGTCCTGAAATGTCTTGGTGAAGAAGGCCTTATGGGATGCGGTCTCGATGGTAGATCCAGATTTAGAACCCACAACGATGAGACTGTGAGCGAGATCCGTGGGAATCGCAGCTTTGATCTGATCTGGGTCCGTTGTATCGAGAACGGTGAGGCGCTTCTCGTAGGTCTTGGCGATCACTTCAGGAGCAAGTGAGGAGCCGCCCATTCCCGCCAGGACGATTGTTGAGATTTCTTTGGTACGCGCCCAGGCAGTAAGCGCATCGAGCTCTGGAAGTAAGGCGCGAGATGTTGTTGGTAGATCGATCCAGTTTAAGCGAACGGCCGCTTCGGCTTCGGCCTCTGGCCCCCACAGGGTGTGATCTTTGCTGGCTAATCGAAGCAGTATCTCGTTTAGAGAATTCTTTGTGGCCGTGGTGGCCAGTTCTAAAGCAGGACCGGAAACAGTAATCATTTAGGAGACCGCGCTTACATTGTCTAGTAGTTCTTGCCAGGCATCGGCAAATTTCTTTACTCCATCTTTCTCAAGAAAATCGACAACATCAGCAACATCTATTCCGGCGGTATCGAGCGCTGCGAAGTGAGCGTGTGCCCCAGCGATAGCTGGGGTAATTGTGTCACCGCGAACAGCACCATGTGCGCGAACCTCGTTCAGCGTTGCTTCTGGCATGGTGTTTACGCAATGTGGAGCGATGAGCTCAATCACATAGCGGGTGGAGTCATATGCCTTATCTTTCACCCCAGTTGATGCCCAGAGTGGGCGCTGTTGATTGGCTCCATGTTCTACCAGAGCTTTCCAACGCGGCGTAGATACAACTGCGAGGAATGCCTCATACGCGAGAACTGCATTTGCAATGGCCGAGGCTCCACGCAGCGGTGAGTGTGGGGCAATCGCATCAAGGCGCTTATCAATTTCGGTATCGAGCCGGGATACAAAGAAAGATGCCACGGAGTGAATATCGTTGATAGCTAAGTTGGCAGCGAGGCGGTCTTCCAAGCCAGCGAGATATTCGTCCATGACCAGTTTGTAGCGTTCTACGGAGAAGATCAAGGTTACATTGACGCTAATGCCAGCGGCGGTAAGTTCGCGAATCGCGGGTAGCCCAGCGAGGGTCGCAGGAACTTTTACCAAGAGATTTGGTCGGTTAATTAAATTCCAGAGAGATTTGCCCTCTGCGATAGTGGGTTGCGTCTCGTGCGCCAAAAAGGGATCGACTTCGATACTGACGCGCCCATCAACGTGCTTCGTGGAATCAAAAATATCTGCGAAGAGATCACAGGCTGCCATTACATCTGCGGTGGTTAATGCGGTAACAATTGCAGCGGTATCAGCACCTTGGGTCTTCAGGGCTAATACATCCGCCTTGTAGAGCGCAGACCCCTTAATCGCCGCGGAGAAGATGCTGGGATTGGTGGTGACGCCGACAACGTTAGAGGTGGAAATTAGTCCTGCCAGGCTGCCACTTTGCAGGCGGTCGCGTGAGAGGTCATCCAGCCATATTGAAACTCCAGCGTCGCTCACCGCTTGCAGATTTGTGGACATCACTTACCAGCCTTTGCGATCGACTCTTTAGCCGCGGCGACGATTGCTTCAACGGTAAAACCAAATTCCTTGAAGAGCACTCCTGCGGAAGCTGATGCTCCAAAGTGGTTGAGCCCAATTGATACGCCAGCATCTCCCACGTACTCACGCCAACCTGCAGTTACGCCGGCCTCTACGCTGACACGCGCTCTGACTGCGCTGGGTAACACTGATTCTTTGTAGGCAGCGTCATTCTCTTCATACCATTCCAAGCATGGCGCGCTTACAACGCGGGCGCGGATTCCATCACTCTTAAGAGCTTCTTGCGCCGCGATCGCCAAAGCGACTTCAGAACCAGTTGCAATCACAATGACATCAGCAACTCCATCAACATCACTCACAACGTATGCACCCCGGGCGACGCCCTCGGCGCTCCCGAAGAGAGTGCGGTCAATCACGGGGAGATTCTGTCGAGAGAGAGCGAAGCCGGCTGGTTTGGCGCGGGTAATTATTTCGCGCCACGCAATTGCGGTTTCGTTAGCATCTGCTGGACGAATTACCGCCAAGTTAGGAATTAAACGCAGTGAGGCAACATGCTCAACCGGTTGATGAGTTGGACCATCTTCACCTAAACCAATTGAGTCATGCGTCCATACATATGTGACGGGTAGATTCATAAGAGCGGTGAGTCGAACCGCACCGCGCATGTAATCACTGAACACTAAGAAGGTTCCACCAAATGGTTTACTTAAGCCGTGCAACGCAATTCCATTGAGGATTCCGCCCATCGCATGTTCGCGAATTCCAAAGTGGATCAAGCGACCGTAAGGGTCAGAATTCTCCATCGCACTGCTGACTGGCAAGAAGGACTTGCTTCCTGCGATAGTGGTGTTGTTGCTACCGGCGAGGTCAGCCGATCCGCCCCAGAACTCGGGCAGAACAGATGCGATGGCGGAGATGATCTTGCCTGAGGCCGCGCGCGTGGCGACATCTTTACCGGCTGGAAAAGTAGGGATCGCAGATTCCCAACCAAGGGGAAGTGACTTATTGCGCAGGCGTTCGAGTAGGAGAGCGCGCTCTGGATGGGCAAGTGCCCAGGAGGCGAATTCCGCATTCCATGCTGCATGTGCACTCTGTCCGCGTGTAATTACTTGGCGCGCATGCGAAAGGACTTCATCAGGAACGATAAAACTTTGCGTTGGGTCAAGACCTAACAGAACCTTTGTTGCAGCGATCTCATCGGCGCCGAGGGCAGATCCATGTGACTCTGCTGTTCCGCGGGCAAGAGGAGCGGGCCAGGCAATAACGCTGTGGAGGCGAATCAAGGTGGGGCGATCGTTAGTAGATTCAGCGTTGATCATGGCCTTTTCTAGCGATTCACGGTCAATGTTGCCATCGGCGAGGGCAGATACTTCAATGACGTTCCATCCATAGGAGCGATAGCGAGCAGCGACATCCTCGGTAAATGCGACATGCGTATCTCCTTCAATAGAGATGCGATTGTCATCGTAAATCATCTTGAGATTACCAAGAGCTTGCGTACCTGCTAGTGAAGAGGCCTCACCGCTGACACCCTCTTCTAAATCTCCATCGGAGCAGATCACCCAAATATTGTGATCAAAGAGCGAAGTTGCGCTCTCGGGGTCGAGAAGACCTTTTTCAAAGCGAGCGGCCATCGCCATGCCTACCGCATTTGATACACCTGCACCGAGCGGTCCGGTCGTTGTTTCAACGCCATTGGTGTGGCCGTACTCAGGATGGCCTGGCGTGAGTGAGTTGTGGATACGAAATGCTTTGAGGTCATCGAGTGAGAGTCCGTAACCCGAGAGGAATAACTGAATATAGAGAGTGAGCGAGGAGTGACCGCAAGAGAGCACAAAGCGATCGCGACCGAGCCAAGCGGAATCTGAGGGATCGTGCTTAAGGAAGCGCTGGAAGAGCGTGTATGCAACCGGCGCAAGAGACATTGCGGTGCCCGGATGGCCATTGCCGACCTTCTGCACGCTATCCATAGCGAGGGCTCGTGCGACTATTACTGCACTATCGTCAGTCTGATTCCATGTAGTGCGATCCATATCGACCTATCTCCCTGTTTATGGCTTTGAACGGCTAAAGGCGTTTGCTTTAAACCCGATATTCCACATCGTTAACCACATTAACCCCGCTCCTAGCAGGTGCGCGGCGACGAGAGCTTCGGGAAGATGAGTGAAGTATTGAATATATCCAATGGCTCCTTGACTGAGACACACTGCCAAGAAGAGGAGAACTTTCTTTCCGATAAAGGATCGAACCTCGACCGGTTCGGAAACCTTGATGACTAAGTAGAGCGCAATGGTGAGACAGATCAAAGCGATGACGGCATCTGCGTGCATCCATGAGATCTGGCGTGGGTCGATGTGATATCGCTTGGCTTGGATATCTCCAGCGTGCGGGCCGCTTCCAGTTACGATCGTGCCGAGCGTTATGACAATGAGGCTAAGTAGCGTGAGGATCTGAATCAAAAATTTAGTTGTGGGCAGAACTGTGGTCCGCGCCTTGGCAAAGATCCGCTCTCGCAACGAGAGAGTTGGAGGAATGAGTGCGATAGATAATAGGAAGTGCGCAGAGACCGAGAAAGGATTTAATTTGGTGAGCACGGTGATACCGCCTAGAACGATCTGGGCAACGATTCCACCGAGTTGGGTAAGGGCGAGCAAGCGAATTATCTTCCAGTCACTGCGGCCGCGGCCCCAGCGGAAGGCTCCGATGACCGCGGCGATGATGGCAATGATCAAGACAAATGTGAGGAGGCGATTGCCGAACTCGATCCACGAGTGGAGGGTGCCCTGGGCCTGATGGGGGACAGGTGCGATAGAACCGGAGACGCACTGCGGCCAGGTCGGACATCCCAAACCAGATCCTGTGAGTCGAACGGCTCCGCCAGTGACGATAATTCCTATCTGCAAGACAACAAGCGCCGTATAGATCAGGCTGGCTAAATTCACGCTCGTAGCCTATTGCCCTCTGGGGCTATTGCCGCTTGGCCAGCTCGCTGGGCGAGCCATAGGGCTTCGATTGGCGCAAAAGGGGGAATTACGCAACACTATTGTTGTGAAAAAGAGCGAGGATAAGACGAGGGATCTCGTAGCACGCTCCATTCTAGAAAATGGGCCGCAGAGCGCAGTTGATTTAGCCGCCCGACTTCAACTCACTCCCGCTGGCATTAGACGTCACCTGGATCTTCTCCTCTCCCTGGGTCTTTTAGAGGCTCGCGATCCGCATCGGGTTACCACCTCGCTGCGAGGTAGGGGCCGCCCTTCAAAGGTATTTGTAATCACCGATCTAGGCCGCGAAAAGTTCGAACATTCCTATGACGACCTGGCCTTATCAGCGCTGCGCTTTATGGCTACCTTTAAAGAACATGATGCGGTCAATGAATTTGCTGCAAGCCGTGCCGCGGATATTGAACGACGTGTTGGTAAGGCGATTACTGGCGCCCACACAAGTGAGAAGAAGGCAGCTGCGCTCGCCAACTTCCTCACGGCAGAGGGATATGCCGCAGAGAGCAAAGAGACCGCTCCGGGAATCGAACTCTGTCAACATCATTGTCCGATCGCTCACGTAGCCTCCGAATTCCCGCAGCTCTGCGAAGCCGAGACCGAAGCAATCTCACGCGTACTGGGAACGCATGTTCAGCGCCTCGCAACGATTGCTCACGGCGACGGAATCTGCACCACCTTTATTCCAACAAGCACTCTTACCCCACTCGGCGCCACACAGTCTAAAAAGGGAGCACTCGCATGACTGATACAACCCTCCATCCCGAACTCGATGGAATCGGTACCTACGAATATGGTTGGTCTGATTCAGATGTAGCGGGCGCGAATTCTAGACGCGGCCTTAACGAGGATGTTGTGCGCGATATTTCGGCTAAGAAGTCGGAACCACAATGGATGCTCGATCTCCGTCTGAAAGGTTTGTCGCTCTTCGAGAAGAAGCCAATGCCTTCTTGGGGTTCTGATCTTTCAGGAATTTTCTTTGACACCATTAAGTACTTCGTGCGATCTACCGAAAAGCAAGCCACGAGTTGGGAAGATCTACCAGAAGATATTCGCAATACCTACGATCGTTTGGGAATCCCCGATGCAGAACGAAATCGTTTAGTCTCGGGAGTAGCAGCACAATATGAGTCCGAAGTGGTCTATCACTCGATTCGCGAAGATCTAGAGAAGCTCGGCGTTATTTTCGTTGATACCGATACCGCACTCCGCGAACATGAAGAACTCTTCCGCGAGTACTTCGGTACCGTGATACCAGTTGGAGACAATAAGTTTGCTGCTCTCAATACTTCGGTCTGGTCGGGCGGATCATTCATCTATGTGCCAAAAGGCGTACACGTTGATATTCCGTTGCAGGCCTACTTTCGAATTAATACCGAGAATATGGGTCAATTCGAGCGCACGTTAATCATCGCCGACGAAGGTTCATATATTCATTACGTCGAGGGTTGTACTGCTCCCATTTATTCATCTGACTCCCTGCACTCAGCAGTTGTAGAGATCATCGTGAAGAAGGGCGCCCGCGTGCGTTACACAACGATTCAAAATTGGTCAAACAACGTTTATAACCTCGTCACCAAGCGCGCCACGTGTGCCGAAGGCGCAACGATGGAATGGATCGATGGAAATATTGGATCCAAGGTGACCATGAAATATCCCGCAGTATTTTTGATGGGCGAGCATGCCAAGGGTGAAACGCTTTCGATCGCTTTTGCGGGCGAGGGACAACATCAGGATGCTGGTTCCAAGATGGTCCATGCCGCTCCGCATACCTCTTCAACGATTATCTCTAAATCTGTTGCTCGAGGGGGAGGACGAACTTCATATCGTGGACTCGTTCAAATTCTTCCTGGCGCGCATCACTCGAAATCGACCGTGAAGTGCGATGCGCTCCTGATCGACACCATCTCACGCTCTGATACATATCCTTATGTAGATATTCGCGAAGATGACGTTTCGATGGGACATGAAGCGACCGTCTCAAAGATTAGCGATGACCAACTCTTCTACCTCATGTCACGAGGGCTATCGGAAGATGAGGCTATGGCGATGATCGTCCGGGGCTTTATCGAACCAATCGCCCGCGAGTTACCGATGGAGTACGCCCTCGAGCTCAATCGTCTTATCGAACTCCAAATGGAAGGCGCTGTTGGCTAATGTCACTTGCAACAACTACAAATTACATGGTTCCAACGGGTCGGGAAGAGCCATGGCGCTTTACACCGCTAAACCGTCTGGCTGGACTACACGAGACCTCTGTTGAGCTTCATGATCGAATTTCACTGGAGCCGTCAGATATTCCTGCGGGGGTAGTTATCACCGTCGAAGATGCCGAGGCATTTCCTCCGCTCTCAACGACCGATGATCACATTGTTCGCCGAGTTCGCGATGGGGTCTCAAAGGTTCTGCTCGTCTCTATCGAGAAGAACGCTGAAATTGCACTTCCGATTTTTCTTATTCGAACAATGGTGGATATGACTCCTGAGATATCTCGCGTTCAAGTGAACGCCGGGATAAATAGTCACGCGACTATCGTGATTGAAAATATCGGTGAAGGCGTTTTGGCGGAGGAGATTGAGTTCAATCTCGCTCCTGGTGCAAATCTACGTTTTGTTACGCTGCAGGAATGGTCTGCGCGGGCAGTGCACGTTGCCAGACATCACGCCATTATCGGTAAGGATGCAACGTTCACTTCTTACGTCGTCAGCATCGGTGGCTCCGTCGTTCGTATCTCACCAACCGTTGAATACACTGGACCAGGTTCTAGCGCCGAACTATTCGGTTTGTACTTCGCTACCGATGGCCAACATCTCGAACACCGGGTACATGTTGAACATGGCGTACCCGGAGCGCGATCCCGCGTTAATTACAAAGGAGCGCTCAACGGAAATTCTGCACACACTGTCTGGATTGGTGATGTCTTTATCAAGGCGGCTGCGCAGGGAACCGATACCTATGAATTGAACCGCAATCTATTGCTCTCCCATGGAGCGCGTGCAGATTCGGTTCCAAATTTAGAGATCGAGACCGGCGACATTGTCGGAGCAGGACATGCCAGCACGACCGGCCGATTCGATGACGAACAACTCTTTTATCTCATGTCCCGGGGTATTCCATCTGAACAGGCGCGACGCCTGGTGATCCGGGGATTCTTCTCCGATATCGTTTCCAAGCTCAAAATCGAGGCGATTGAAGAGCGCATCATGAACCGTATTGATAGCGAGTTATCGGTGGTCAAAATATGACACAGATAGATTTTGATTCGCTCATCGCTGGAAAGCCAATTCAAGTAGATGTAGCGGGAAAGCCAGTCTGCGTTACTCGCGTGGGCGACGAAGTCTTTGCCGTCTCGAACATCTGCACGCACTCCCATGCAGAGTTATCTGATGGGGAAGTTAAGGGTTTTGTCATCGAGTGCTGGTTGCACGGAGCTGACTTTGATCTTAGAACTGGTGCGGCAGTTACTCTGCCGGCTACGGAAGCTTTAGAAACCTTTCAGGTAGATCGCTCAGGAAATGTATTAACTATTAGCCCCAAGACTAAGGAGATGTAAGTGAGCACATTAGAGATTAAGGGACTGCATGTCTCGGTTATTACAGAAGAGGGCGCAAAAGAGATTCTTCGTGGGGTAGACCTGACCATCAACTCTGGTGAAACTCATGCCATCATGGGACCGAACGGTTCTGGCAAATCTACGCTTGCTTACTCGATCGCTGGGCATCCTAAGTACACAATTACTTCAGGCTCAGTGACTCTCGATGGAGTCGATGTCCTCGAAATGACAGTCGACGAGCGAGCCAAGGCCGGACTCTTCCTGGCGATGCAATACCCAGTTGAAGTTCCCGGAGTATCTGTTTCGAACTTTTTGCGTACCGCGGTTACTGCTATTCGCGGTGAAGCGCCTAAGGTGCGTACGTGGGTTGGCGAAGTAAAAGAGGCGATGACTGCTCTCTCGATGGATCCCGCCTTCTCCGAACGCAATGTCAATGAAGGATTCTCTGGTGGTGAGAAGAAGCGTCACGAAATTCTGCAAATGGAGCTTTTAAAGCCGAAGATTGCCATCTTAGATGAGACCGACTCCGGGCTCGATGTCGATGCACTTCGCATAGTCTCGGAAGGCGTTAATCGCGTGAAAGAGAATCAAGATCTCGGCATCATGCTGATCACGCATTACACCCGCATCTTGCGCTACATCAAACCAGATTTCGTTCACGTATTCGCTGGCGGACGTATCGTCGAAGAGGGTGGCCCAGAACTTGCTACCAAGTTGGAAGAGAATGGTTATGCGGAGTACGCCACCGCCTAAATATGAAATCAACACTGGATGTAGCCGCGATTAAAAGTGATTTCCCGATCTTCAGAAAGCCAATGCGCGGGGGAAAGCGGCTGGTCTTTTTAGATAGTGGTGCCACGAGTCAGAAACCGATTCAGGTTATGGATGCAGAGCGCCATTTTTACAGCACCCAGAATGCGGCCGTCCATCGCGGAAGCTACTACCTAGCCGAGCAGGCGAGTGAAGCGTACGAAGGTGCGCGCGCCAGCGTTGCACAATTCTTACAGGTAAAGAGCGAAGAGATTATCTTCACCAAGAGCGCGACCGAAAGTCTTAACCTGCTTGCAGTCTCATTTGAACGCAGCAATGGAGGCTTAGGGATCAAAGCAGGGGATGAGATCGTCGTGTCAGAGCTCGAGCACCATGCAAATCTCTTGCCATGGCAGCAGTTAGCAAAGCGCACTGGCGCGGTCCTCAAGTGGTTTGAAATGAATCCTGATGGCTCACTTGACCTTTCGCGCATTGACGAGGTCATTACTCCAAAGTGCAAAGTTGTCGCCATAACCCATCAATCGAATGTGCTCGGCTCTGTTCCGAATCTGGGACCAATAATTGACGCGGCCCATGCGGTAGGAGCAGTCTTTGTGCTCGATAGTTGCCAATCTGTTCCGCACCAACCGATTAATATCAAGGAGCTGGATATTGATTTTCTAACTTTTTCAGGTCACAAGGCACTGGGCCCAACTGGGATAGGCGTGCTCTGGGGCCGTGCAGAGCTTCTCGATCTGATGGAACCGTTTTTATATGGCGGCTCTATGATCGAGACGGTAACGATGACCGATGCAACCTGGGCTCCCTCACCAAAGCGATTTGAAGCAGGCGTTCCCAATATGGCGCAGGCCGTCGGATTGGCTGCGGCTCTCGATTATCTATCAACGGTTGGATTGGCGAATATTCACTCTTGGGAGATGCAGCTCACCGAGTATGCGCTTAAAGGGCTGCAAGCTATCGATGGAGTTTCGGTGGTTGGACCCCAAGGATTAGCAAACCGAGGAGGAGTCATATCTTTTACCGTTGATGGCCTTCACCCCCACGATGTCGGGCAGGTGATGGATCAATATGGAGTGGCGGTTCGCACCGGACACCACTGCGCTTGGCCGTTAATTCGCAAGCTGGGATTAACCGGAACTACACGTGCATCCTTCTATCTTTACAATGATTTTTCCGATGTGGATGTACTCCTGGAATCTGTTCAAGGTGCGCGCGACTATTTTAGGAAGCGCTAATGGAACTCGATTCGCTCTATCAAGAGGTGATCCTGGATCACTATAAGAAGCCACACCACAAAGGCTTGCCAACTGGCGAGATTCAAGTCCACCATGTGAATCCCAATTGTGGCGATGAGATAACTCTTAGCCTCGCTATTCGCGATGGGAAAGTGGAAGACCTTGTCTGGGATGGAGTCGGATGCTCGATTTCGCAGGCTAGCGCTTCCATCATGAGCGAGTTGGTGAGTGGCAAGACAGTCGCGGAAGCGCAGGTCGCCCTAAAAGAATTTACCGAGATGATGCAGAGCAAAGGCAATTTTCTGGGTAACGAAGAGATACTGGAAGATGCCGTCGCTTTGGCAGGTGTCTCGAAGTTTCCAGCGCGGGTAAAGTGTGCCCTACTGGGGTGGATGGCTTTCAAAGATGCGGCAATTCAGAATGGAGCAGAACTATGAGTCAACAAGAAGCTACTCTCGATGAAGTCACCGAGGCGCTTAAAGATGTTATCGATCCCGAACTTGGGATCAATGTGGTCGACTTGGGATTGGTCTACGACATGAGCATCGAAGAGGGCAATGTCGCCGTGCTCCAGATGACCCTCACTTCAGCTGCTTGTCCGCTGCAGGATGTGATTGAGGATCAGGCCCGCCAAGTTTTAGCTGACCTCACCTCCGATGTCATAATCAACTGGGTTTGGATGCCACCTTGGGGTCCTAATAAGATCACTGATGATGGACGCGAGCAACTGCGCGCCATCGGTTTCACCGTCTAACTTTTATTAAGGATAGCTAATGTCTATGGGTGGCGGCGGAGGCGGTGGTGCGCACTCTGCCATGCGCTCCATGACGCGCGATCCTGCTGTTAAAGATATTAAATTGAAGGCTGGTACGGTTCGACGG
>CAIZKO010000017.1 GCA_903933585.1 uncultured Actinomycetes bacterium | reverse complement strand
TGGCAGCGCCTGCCTGAATCTGCAACTTAATAAGTGCAGTGACCTTCTTCTTTGGTGCCATTTTTTTGGTTTCCTTTTTGTATTAGCTGGGACTAACGTTTTTTCTATATTTTCTGTACTTGATGGAATGAAAGCTCTACAGGAGTTTCGCGTCCGAAGATCGAAACAAGTACCTTGAGTTTTGCTTGCTCCGGCATGATCTCGGAGATCGATGCAGGCAAGGTCGCAAATGGGCCATCCATAACGGTGACCGACTCGCCAATTTCGAAGTCAACAACCTTGATCTCAGCTTTGTCGCCCTTCTTCGCTGGACGCGGTGCAAGGATATTTTCAACCTCTTGCAAGCTCAAGGGTGAAGGGTGGTGAGCGTTGCCCACGAATCCGGTAACACCAGGGGTGTTTCGGATACACGACCAAGACTCATCGGTGAGATCCATGCGAACGAGAACATAACCAGGGAAAACATTGCGCTTAACCTGCTTGCGCTGTCCGTTCTTGATTTCTGTGACCTCTTCTTCAGGAACTTCTACCTGGAAGATGAAATCTTCCATGTTAAGAGCCTGGATGCGGTTGGCTAGGTTTCCCTTAACCTTCTTCTCATAACCGGCATACGAGTGAACGACATACCAATCACCAGCGGCAGTGCGAAGCGCACGGCGGAATTCAGCGTTTGGATCGTTTTCATCTTCAGCTTCTAGAGCAACTTCTTCATCAATCGCTTCTAGCGCTTCCGGGGTACCGATCTCTTCATCGGCTACAACGGCTTCAACTACAGGTTCGACTACAGAAGTCGCGCTCAGCGCAGCTTCGAAAGCGTCAACGGGAGCCGGCGCAGTCTCAGGAGCAACTGACGCTTCAAAAAATGGATTCTCTATTGTCATTGTGCGCCTTTACCCAAAGATCCAGAAAACGATTTTTGTGAGTGCGACGTCGAGAATAGATACAACGGCGATGATGAATCCCACGAATACGAATACAACAGCCGTGTATGTGGTGAGTTGCTTCTGGGTAGGCCAGACAACCTTGCGAAGTTCGGCAACAACCTGACGATAGAACAGGTTGATGCGACCAAAGAGGCCTCTTGCACCATTGCCTTCTTCAGTATCTAGCTTCTCGTCGACCACGTGTCTTACCTCTCTTATTACATAGACCTGTCTTGCAGGGCAGGAGGGACTTGAACCCCCAACCGCCGGTGTTGGAGACCGGAACTCTGGCCAGTTGAGCTACTGCCCTTCGAGCGTTGTTTAGACACGACTAATCGTGACCTAATGCAAGCGCCAGAACGAGGAGTCTAGAGCCCAACGCGGTGGGAGTAAAACCGAGCGGCAGCCGCGGAGCCAGACCCGAGCCAGGTTTGGCATACTTCCCCTTATGAGCGCTGAAAAGATGGAAAAGCTGGAAAAGCCAAGAATCTCAACCCGCATCGCAGCGATCGCTGAATCGGCCACCCTCGCAGTGGATGCCAAGGCGAAGGCGCTAAAAGCGGCCGGAAAGCCAGTCATTGGATTCGGCGCGGGCGAGCCTGACTTCCCAACTCCTGACTACATCGTTCAAGCCGCTATTGATGCTGCTGCCAAGCCGGCAAATCATCGCTACACCCCAACCCCGGGCCTTCCCGAGTTACGGGATGCGATCGTCGCCAAGACGCTGCGCGATTCCAATTATGTAATTACTGCGGATCAAGTTTTGGTAACCAATGGAGGTAAGCAGGCTGTCTATCAAGCCTTCGCCACAATTATTAATCCGGGCGATGAAGTAATTCTGCCAGCGCCCTATTGGACGACCTATCCCGAATGCATCAAATTGGCGGGCGGCAAGGCTGTCGAAGTATTTGCCGACGAGAGTCAAAATTATTTAGTTTCGGTGGAACAGCTAGAAGCGGCGCGAACCGAGAAGACCAAGGCGATTTTATTCTGCTCTCCTTCTAATCCCACGGGTTCGGTTTATTCCTATGACCAAGTTAAGGCAATCGGCGAGTGGGCTTTAGAACATGGCATCTGGATAATCTCTGACGAGATCTACGAACACCTTCTCTACGACGGTGCTACTGCTCCGAGCATGCCTGTCGTTGTTCCTGAGCTTGCTAATCACACCATCATCCTCAACGGTGTTGCTAAGACCTATGCAATGACGGGGTGGCGCGTCGGTTGGATGGTTGGCCCAAAGGATGTCATCAAGGCCGCGACCAACTTGCAATCACACCTTTCTTCTAACGTCTCCAACGTTTCGCAGCGAGCAGCGATAGCAGCGCTTACGGGTGACTTAACTGCCGTTCATGAAATGGGAGTTGCTTTCGATCGTCGCCGCAAATTGATAGTCGGACTGCTCAACGAGATTCCTGGAGTTGTTTGCCCAACACCAACGGGTGCTTTTTATGTTTATCCATCGGTTAAGGGCGTGCTTGGGAAAGAGATCCGCGGAAAGCGTCCGCAGACTTCTGCAGAGCTCGCAACCCTTATTCTGGATGAGGTAGAGGTCGCAGCTGTTCCGGGTGAGGCTTTTGGCCCATCTGGATACCTGCGCTTTTCATATGCTTTGAGTGATGCAGATATCGTTGAAGGAATCGCTCGGGTTAAAAAGTTATTGTCTGAAGCGATTTAAAGTTCGACTCCAACAAAACGAACTTCGGGCTTTAAAGTGATACCAAACTTCTCTTGAACTCTGGCGCGGGCGCTCCGAGCAAGTGCAAGAATGTCAGCAGTCGTTGCATCTCCCCCATTGGTCAGAGCTAATACATGAGCATCAGAGATCTTGGCGCCGTTGAGAGATTCTCCCTTATTTACTCCCGCGTGCTCCATCAACCAAGCTGCCGAAAGTTTTACTGAGCCATCTTCTTGTGGCCAGCGCGGTGCGTTTGCAGGAAGTGTTTGTGCTTGCGCTGTTGGAACAATCGGATTTACGAAGAAAGACCCCGCCGACCAGTTGTGGGATTCGGAGTTATACAACATCCCTTTTTTGGCGCGCAAAGCGAGTACGGCGGCGCGGAGATCGACTGTCGGAACGCGAGATTCAAGTGCAACTCCCAATTGATCAGCGAGTTCTTGGTATTTAATAGGGAGCGAATGTTCGCCGCGACGGAGTTGAAAGGTGACATCGAGAATTACATATCTTTCAGGGTCACGCTTGAAGAGCGAATCTCGATATCCGAACTCACATTGATCGGCGGTAAAAGTCTTCACCGATTTGGTAGTTCTGTCATAGGTGCGCAATCGCGCGATTACTTCAGAGACTTCGTGGCCATAGGCGCCAATATTTTGAATAGGCGCGGCTCCCACGGTGCCAGGAATTCCACTCAGTGATTCCAAGTTGGCCAAATTCTTTGCAATCGTGAATGCAACAAATTCATCCCAATCAACGCCAGCAGCCACTTGTAACATGCCGCCACTGCAGGCATCGATTTCATAAGAGTTACCTTCTGTCTCCACGACAATGACGGTGCCATTAAAGCCCACATCGCCGACCAAGAGATTTGAACCGCGACCAATAATTAGGAGAGGTGTACCGCTCTCATCTGCCTTGTTGATGGCCTGGATCAATTGATCCTCAGTTTTTGCGCGGACCACCTGTTGTGCTGGACCACCCACGTGAAGAGTGGTGAGCTCGGAGAGGTTGGTCATGGGTTAAGGCTAGCGGCGCTCTACCAAGATCTCATTCTTACCGCGGAATCGCTCCAAAATTCGATCGTAATTCTTCTTGGATTGCTCATCTCTATAAGCGGGATCTGCGTCGTAATAGCCGTGATGGCGCGCCTGTTCGAGTGGAAGATTGATCTGGAGCAGATTCCCGCGGGATTGGCGTAAGCGAAGCGAGAACTCGATATCGGCATTGCGGTAATAAATGGCTCGGTTGTTGAATCCACCGCTTTCGATAGCGCTCTCGCGATTGAGTCCAAGGAAATAACTAAAAAGCACATCAACAGGTCCGTCGCCCTTATCCTCAACGCTGCGCCACTCATCTGCGATGTTGATCAACCCACCACGCCAACCAACTGCAGCCCAATCTCCTGTTGCAAGTTGTGCGACGGTAGGGGTAACCGCATCTCCCACGAGTCGAGTGGAAGGATCCATAATGATTAAATAGGGTGCAGGTGCAAACTTCAATAAGGCATTTGCCGCTTCTCCCCAGCCGACTCCCTCTTGAATCTGCGTGATAAAGGTTCGCGAATCTAACGCAGCGGCGATAGATCCCAGTTCGGGTTTTCCGGAAATTAAAACCAAGATCGCACAGTTCGCAGGCGCAAATTCTTTAATGGTTTCGATAGCAGCGCCTAGGTCGTCGATATATCCATCGGCAATTATTGCAATCGCGCTCTCAAAGGTCTTATCGGTGAATTTCCGCAAATCTCCTACCCGAGAAACAATGGGAAAAGGAGATTTGAGCTTGAACTCGAAACCATCTGCCACATCAAGAACTTCGAAGCCCAACTCGGCAATCTTATTTCGGAGCTGGTCGGCTAACGCCCAATCTTTTCCTGCGCGAGCGGCTAACCGGGCTCGCGCTAACTCAACGACGGCTTCGGGGGCGCTCATAGTAAAATAACGGCTTTAGCCATTCCCAAAACTTTTACCTCGTTGCACGTCGCTGTAATTTCCAAGCGAGCCACTTCATCGGTCAGTTCCACGACGGTCGCACTAACGACGAGTTCAACATTAACTCCGGCGGGCACGACAACAGGCTTTGTGAAGCGAGCCGAAAATTCTCTTACCTTGGAACTGCTGCCTGCCATGCTGCTGACATACTGCCCAACAAGCCCCATCGTGTACATGCCATGTGCGATGACATTTTCTAGTCCAACTGATTTGGCAAATGCCTCGTCCTGGTGGATTGGATTTTGATCCCCGCTCGCATTGGCATATGTCACCAGTGACGCCCGATTAATAATGTAGGTCTTACTTGGCAAAACTTCGCCAACTTTGAAGATGCTCATGCGCGAAATACCAAGGTTGACCAGCTTGAAACAGCGGTTTCGCCAGACTCAATAAGGTCGGAGCGAACGGTGATAATTTCATTTCCTGCCATGACGCGAGCGCTCTCGATCGTCGAATCGCACTGAATCTGCATCCCGGCTACCAACTGTTTATAAATGCTAAATCTTTGATCGCCATGAACCACGCGGCTCCAGTCCAGACCAGATTCAACGAGCACAGATTGAGACTGCTCCAGTGAGATCGTGATGGCAAAGGTGGGAGGCGCTAAATGGGTTTCCGGCTCACCTAGAGCGAGCGCAAATGCGGCTATCGATTCTGCAGTGATGGTCGTGCTAGTGGCACCGGCAAAGGTGCGCCCGACGAGGTCGGGGTTAAGCATTAATTAACGAGTTTCGCGGTGAACCGTTGAAAGTTTGCAACGTGGGCAGAACTTCTTGAGCTCAAGGCGGTCTGGGTCGTTACGACGGTTCTTCTTTGTAATGTAATTACGCTCTTTGCACTCGACACAGGCCATAGTGATCTTAGGGCGGACATCCGCGCTCTTACT
>CAIZKO010000016.1 GCA_903933585.1 uncultured Actinomycetes bacterium | reverse complement strand
CAGCTGTTGCTGTTGCATCGTCGTAATACTTTAGAACGATCTTGTACTTGCCAGCCATTCCGCCGACAGACTTCAAATAGAGAGCAATTGCCTTGTTCGTTGAGTCGTTGGAATCGAAAGACGAACCTTGAAGCGGTAGGTCAGTTGCGATTACAAGTGTCTTGACTGCTGCTGCCTGTGATGGAACTGCTGCTGCTACGAAAGCAGTTGCAACCATTGAGACGGCGGCAACGACACTGACTACGCGAGTGAGTTTTGTCATTGTTACCTTCCTGTTTACTTTGTCCCGGGACAGGGAGGAGTGAAGGCTACCCGTGGCAGGAGGCTAGATCAAGACTTATCGCCACAAAACGGGCGCGCTTTAATTTCAAAATGAGCGTGGAGCCAGAGAGAAGTAGGGGGCTAATATAAATATTGGGTAACGCTTTACCAACTACTACTGCTCTGGGACGGCATCCGGCGAGATGACGGCCAGCGCCACCGCCTTCATAGAGATTCGCCGATCCATAGCTGTTCGCTGAATCCAGCTAAAGGAGTCAGGCTCCGAGAGGTTGAGGGTCTTCATAAGGATCCCCTTGGCGCGATCAATGACTTTCCGAGTTTCCAGGCGCTCCTGCAGATCAGTAACTTCACCTCGCAACACTTGCTGTTCACGGTGGCGACCCACCGCAATTTCAATCGCAGGAACTAAGTCGGAGATGCTAAAAGGTTTGACCACGTATGCCATCGCGCCCGCATCACGCGCCCGCTCCACAAGTTCTCGTTGACTAAATGCAGTAAGCATCAGAACCGCTGAAATCTCGATGATCTGTTCTGCGGCGGAGATCCCATCGAGTTCTGGCATCTTGACATCTAAGATCGCAATGTCAGGTAGGTGCTCCTTGGCGAGCGCGATTGCTTCTACGCCATTAGTGGCTTCGGCAACGACTTGATAACCAGCGTCGGTCAGCATCTCGACGAGGTCGAGACGAATGATCGCCTCATCTTCCGCAACGAGAATGCGTAGCGGCGCGTGTGAGTTAGCTTCTGACTTTGTCATGTGCCTCGAGTCGGATTTGAACCGACACTGTGCAGATTTTGAGTCTGCCCTCTCTACCGTTGGAGTACCGAGGCTCTCTCCTGGAGACTTTTAGGAAGCCAGGAAGAACAGAGTATAACTGCCTGAAATTAGCTCCGATATGCAGGAGCCACGCCATCTATGGCATCTCCAACAATATGGACGCGCAGCGCATTCGTTGAGCCTGGGATTCCCGGAGGGGCACCCGCAATAATTACGACCGGCTCCCCTTTTGCGACCCGCCCAGATTCGGTCAAGAGAACATCTACCTGCTTCACCATCTCGTCGGTGTGACTAACTACGGCGATTATCTGGGATTCGACTCCCCATGAGAGGGCAAGTTGGTTGTAAACCGGTATTTCCGGGGTTAAGGCAAGGATAGGAATTACAGAACGCAATCGCGAGATTCGACGCGCGGAATCTCCACTCTGCGTGAAGGCAACAAGGTACTTGGCGCCGACGATCTCGCCGACCTCCTTGGCCGCCTTGGTAATTGCGCCACCCTTGGTAGCAGGGTTATGTCCGAGAGGGGCGATCTGGTCCAGCATCGCCTCTTCGGTACGCGCAATGATGCGAGCCATAGTTGCAACTGCCTCAATAGCAAATGCACCAACCGAGGTCTCACCGCTCAGCATCAACGCATCAGCGCCATCTAAGACCGCATTTGCACAGTCGGTGGCTTCGGCGCGTGTGGGAGTTGAATTGGTGATCATGGAATCGAGCATCTGAGTAGCGACAATTACCGGCTTGGCCTGACTGCGTGCTAAAGAAATACAACGCTTCTGAACCAATGGCACCTCCTCGATCGGCATTTCTACGCCAAGATCACCGCGGGCAACCATGATGCCGTCGAATGCTGCAACGATCTCTTCTAGATTATCTACCGCTTGGGGCTTCTCGATCTTGGCTATGACCGGACGGAAAATTCCCTCCTCGTTCATGATGCGATGCACATCATCGATATCTTTGGCGCTGCGGACAAAGGAGAGTGCAATGAAATCCGCTCCAGCTCGAAGCCCCCACCGAAGATCATCCATATCTTTTTCGGAGAGTGCCGGAACAGACACAGCGACTCCTGGCAGGTTGATACCTTTATTATTGCTGACAAATCCGGGCTGAATGACGGTAGTGACAACGTCATTTCCCTTAACTTCGACTACTTCTAAAGTCACCTTGCCATCATCGATCAAAATACGATCTCCGGGCCGGCAATCTCCAGCTAAACCCTTGTAGGTGGTGCCACATTTATCTTTAGTACCTTCGACTTCATCGGTGGTGATTGTGAAGATATCTCCGCGAGCCAATTCGTGAGGGCCATCTTTAAATCGTCCAAGACGAATCTTCGGACCTTGCAGATCTACCAAGATGGCAACGGGAACCTTTGCAGCCGCGGCCGCAGCACGCACCAAATCGAGGCGATTTTGATGTTCCTCATATCCGCCATGGGAGAGGTTGAGCCGAGCCATATTCATGCCAGCAGCAATCAACTCCGCAACCTTCTCTGGAGATTCAACGGCGGGACCCATCGTGCATACTATTTTCGCTCTGCGCATTTATTCAGCCTAAGCTATCTCTTCGGGGAGCCAAGATTGGCTCCAAATTAGTCGTACGGTCGGTACTCAAGCCGCTATTTTATCGGTAATTCAGAAGTTAGACGGTCAGAGAGCGCGTGGTCGGAAGTATCGGCGCTGGTAGCCCGGTCTCCCCCAGCAGATATTCATCTACCGCAGCTGCAGCGCTTCGCCCTTCGGCGATCGCCCAGACGATGAGAGATTGGCCACGACCAGCATCACCGCAAACAAAAATACCCTCTTCGGTGGTTGCAAATTTCTCATCGCGCAGCACATTGCCACGTTGATCGAGTTGAACCTCAAGTTGAGTGATGAGCTCAGATTTCTCTGGCCCAAGGAAACCCATCGCAAGAAATACTAGGTCTGCTGGAATCTCTCGTTCGGAACCTACGACCTTTTCAAATTTTCCATCGATGAATTCGGTCTCAACGAGTTTGAGCGCCTTCACATTTCCAGCACCATCACCGATGAACTCTTCAGTAGAGACTGCAAATAATCTTTCACCCGCCTCTTCGTGCGCGCTACTGACGCGATAGATCATTGGGTAGGTCGGCCACGGTTGATTCGATGGCCGCTCCTCAGTGGGGCGTGGAAGAATTTCAAGTTGAGTGACACTGGCGGCGCCTTGACGAATCGCGGTACCTAAGCAATCTGCGCCAGTGTCTCCACCTCCAAGAATCACGACGTGCTTGCCGTGTGCGTTGATGGGAGGATCTCCCGCTAACTCACCGAGTCCTTGGTGATTTCCCCAAGGGAGATACTCCATCGCTTGATAGATCCCAATGTTCTCTCGTCCCGGAACGCGCAGATCGCGCCATTGTGTTGCGCCGATAGCAAGAACAACCGCGTCGTAGCGGTTACGTAACTCTGATCCGGTGATATCGACACCAATATTTACCCCGGCACGGAAACGAGTACCTTCGGCCTCCATCTGCCTAATTCGCCGATCGACAATCGACTTCTCCATTTTGAACTCTGGAATTCCATAGCGCAGGAGGCCACCTATGCGGTTGGCGCGCTCGTAAACCGCAACCGTATGTCCCGCGCGCGTTAATTGTTGTGCAGCAGCAAGGCCGGCCGGACCTGAACCGACAACGGCGATTGTTTTGCCAGTAAGTCGATCTGGCGGAAGCGGTACAACAAAGCCTCTGTTGAATGCTTCTTCAATGGTGCGAAGCTCAACCTGTTTGATCGTCACCGCTTCGGTGTTGATGGCTACAACGCAGGCGGTCTCACAAGGTGCGGGACATAGCCGTCCGGTAAATTCTGGAAAATTATTTGTTGCATGGAGGCGATCTATGGCCTCTGCACGCTCTCCCCGCCAGATGAGATCGTTCCACTCGGGGATTAAATTTCCGAGTGGGCAACCCTGATGGCAAAATGGAATTCCACAATCCATGCAGCGTCCGGCCTGCTTTTGGAGATCACCAAAAGACTGTTCTTCATACACTTCTTTCCAATCTTTAATGCGCACATCGACGGGACGACGTGTCGGCGTCTCCCGCTGCGTCGTTAAAAATCCCTTTGGATCAGCCACGGGTCGCCTCCATAATTGCATCGTCAACATTTAGACCTTCACGTTCTGCTTTCTCCATAATTGCTAAAACCTTGGCGTAGTCACGCGGCATGACGAGCGATATCCGCAGACTCTCTATCTCCCAATCTTCAAGAAGCGCTGAAGCAATTGGTGACCCGGTTTCTGCCGCAAATCTCCTGACGAGTTCGTGAGCCTGCTTGGAGCGAGCCGGACTCAGCGTCATGACATCGACCATATCTGGATTTATCAATCGCGGATCGAGATCGAGCACAAAAGCTACGCCACCCGACATGCCAGCGCCGAAGTTCCTGCCAGTAGTCCCAAGAACCATGGCGACGCCACCTGTCATGTATTCACATCCGTGATCGCCAACGCCTTCAACAACTGCAGTGGCACCTGAGTTACGAACACAGAAGCGCTCACCAACAACTCCGCGAATGAAGATCTCGCCACTCGTGGCTCCATAGCCAATTACATTTCCGGCAATTACATTTTCGTGAGATGCAAATGTTGCACTCTCGTCCGGACGGACAACGATGCGTCCACCCGAGAGTCCCTTTCCAACGTAATCATTGGTGTCACCATAAAGGCGCAGCGTGAGACCTTTTGGAATAAATGCTCCCAGGGACTGTCCCGCCGAACCACGAAGCGTGATATCGATGGTGTTTTCCGGTAGACCGACACTTCCATAGGCACGCGTAATTTCTGCACCCAACATAGTGCCGACGGTTCGATTGACATTGCGAACTGGGATTTCGAAGGAAACCGATTCGCCCTTCGTCAACGCAGCGTAGGAGCGCGCGATTAATGAATTGTCGAGCGCCGCGGCGAGACCGTGGTCTTGCACCTCAGTATTTTTTCGAGAACCGGCGAAGAGCGGCGCCTTGAGCAATGGTGCCAGATCAAGACCGCTCGCCTTCCAATGCGCAACAGCATCTCGAGTATCGAGAAGTTCCACTTGTCCGATCGCCTCTTCGAGGGTTCGGAAGCCCAATTGCGCTAACCATTCGCGAACCTCTTCCGCGATATATTCAAAGAATGTTTCAACGAATTCTGGCTTTCCAGAGAATCGCTCTCGCAGCTCTGGATTTTGCGTTGCTACTCCGACTGGGCAGGTATCTAGATGGCAGACCCGCATCATGACGCACCCCGAGACAACAAGCGGCGCCGTCGCAAAACCAAACTCCTCCGCGCCTAGCAGAGCGGCAATAACAACATCGCGACCTGTCTTCATCTGACCGTCAACTTGAACGACGATGCGATCGCGCAAGCCGTTGAGCATCAGAGTTTGTTGCGTTTCGGCTAGACCGAGCTCCCAAGGAGCACCCGCGTGTTTGAGCGAGGTCAATGGAGAAGCGCCCGTGCCACCGTCATGGCCCGAGATCAAGACAACATCTGCATGTGCCTTCGAGACGCCGGCGGCGACTGTTCCCACTCCGACTTCGGCGACCAGCTTCACATGGATGCGCGCATTCTTATTCGCGTTCTTAAGATCGTGAATCAATTGCGCTAAATCTTCGATGGAGTAAATATCGTGATGGGGTGGCGGTGAAATCAAACCAACCCCAGGTGTTGAATATCGCACTTGTGCGATCCACGGATAAACCTTATTTCCCGGAAGTTGTCCGCCTTCACCCGGCTTAGCACCTTGCGCCATCTTGATTTGAATATCATCGGCGCTCACCAAGTATTCGCTGGTTACTCCGAAGCGGCCAGAGGCAACCTGTTTAATGGCGGAACGGCGCGAATCTCCGTTCGCGTCGGGGGTGTTGCGGGCGGGATCTTCGCCACCCTCACCCGTGTTGGACTTACCGCCGATCCGATTCATCGCGATCGCCAAGGTTTCATGTGCCTCTTGCGAGATAGAACCATATGACATGGCGCCGGTGGCAAATCTCTTAATAATCGATAGCGCTGGTTCGACTTCCTCGATCGAGATCGCCTTGCGATACCCATCTTTGAAGGTAAAGAGTCCACGCAAGGTCATGAGATTCTTTGATTGATCATCCACCAAATTGGTGTACTGCTTGAAGATGTCGTAACGCTTCGCGCGAGTTGCGTGCTGCAACTTAAATACCGTTTCGGGATTGAAGAGGTGTGGCTCGCCTTCGCGCCGCCACTGATACTCGCCACCAATCGGGAGTTTTTTGGTGCCAGGGAT
>CAIZKO010000015.1 GCA_903933585.1 uncultured Actinomycetes bacterium | reverse complement strand
CGTTGCTAACAAGGCTGAGATCGCCGTTATCGGTACATACAACTCAGGTTGCGCCAAGATTGAGGTTCCAATTTTGAACCAAGATCCTAAGGGCCCAATGTTGATGGTTTCACAAGCTAACACCAACCCAGGTCTCACAAAGGCATGGAACCCAGGCGAGCCAGAAGTTTATTACCCAACAGGTGCTCGTAACTATGCACGTGTTTGCACAACCGATGATAACCAAGGTTCTGCTGCTGCTCAGTTCGCTAAGTCAATTGGCGTGAAGAGCGTTTATGTCTTGAACGATACCCAGACCTACGGTCAAGGTGTTGCACAAGCATTCACAACCGAAGCAAAGAAGCAAGGGTTGAAGGTTCTTTCAAGTGGAGCTACTGGTCAAGGTTGGGATACTCTGCAATCTGACTACACCGCTCTATTCCAGAAGATCGCACCTCTTCACCCAGATATGGTCTACTTCGCAGGTATCTACGACAACAACGGCGGCCAGCTCCTCAAGGCTAAGGTTGCAGTTCTCGGAGATAACAAGAAGGTCAAGTTGATGGCTCCAGATGGCTTTACTGGATATCCACAATTCAATGCAGATCCAAATGCTGCTGGTGCTTACCTCAGCTTCGCAGGTCTCTCTAATGAGCTCCTCGTGAAGGCTGCTCCAAACGGTGCTGGCGCTAAGTTCTTGAAGTCATACAAGGCGACTTACAAGAAGGATCCAGTCGGTTCTTACCCAATCTACGGCGTAGCTGCTCTCCAAGTTATCTTGGCTGCAATTGCGAAGTCAGATGGAACTCGTAAGAGCGTAACTTCAGCTGTCTTCGGTGGCGACGGAATCAACATTCCTGCCAACAAGTCAGTTCTTGGTAAGGCACTCCAAATCGATACAGTTACTGGAGATACCACTGCTAAGGACATCACCATCGAGCAAGTTATTGGTGGAGTTGAGAAGACTCTGAAGGCTTGGACAGTTAAGTAGTAGAACTCGTTCTACTCAACTACTAGTTCAATAGTTTGTTGATTAAATGGGGCTTGGAAACAGGCCCCATTTAATTCTGTACGAACCCACACCCATATAGAGGAGAAACACGTGGCAGGCGTTACCTACAAGACTCGCCAATTACGCAGGCGTTATATCGAGAGAGCCTTCGCGACGATAGCGGTGGTTGGCGCAGCCTTCTGGCTGATTGCCAATTTAATTAAATCCCCAACTCAGTTCTTCGAAGTGACATTTACCGGGCTCAGTAATGGAATCCTGTATGCGCTCATTGCGCTCGGATACACCTTGGTTTACGGAATCATCGAACTCATTAACTTTGCCCATGGCGATCTCTTCATGCTCGGCGGTCTCTTTTCGGCCCATTTCATTACCTTGTGGTTCGGTCAGTCGGTGCCTTCAGCGGTGGGCTGGGGAGTACTCGCCCTCTGTCTGATAGCGGTCATGGTTTTCTGCGCGACGATTAACGTTGCCATTGAACGATTTGCGTACCGACGTTTGCGTCGCGCTCCTAAGTTGGCTCCACTCATTACCGCCGTTGGAATGTCTTTCATTCTGCAATTTGTGGGGTTGCGCTGGAATGGTTCAGGGCAGAAGATCTGGCCTAGCTTGCTTCCGACCGGTAATCTCTCAATATTTGGTGTGAGGTTGCCATATACGACCATTATCTCTTTCGCGATCACCATTCCGGTCCTCTTAGTTCTGACCTACATCGTGACCCGCACCAAGCAGGGCAAGGCGATGCGCGCTACCGCACAAGATCAAGATGCCTCACGTCTCATGGGAATTAACGTAGACCGCACTATCTCCTTTACCTTCGGCCTCGGTGGTGCTCTTGCCGGCGCGGCAGGATTGCTCTTTGAACAGACTCGTGGATTAACTTCTTACAATCTTGGATTCCAATTAGGTCTGATTGCATTCACCGCCGCCGTTATGGGCGGTATCGGAAATCTGCAAGGCGCAGTACTTGGAGCGATCATTATTGGAGTAATCCAAGGGTTGAACGATGGACTTCCAATAGGGCTCGGTCAGCAATGGTCGAACACCGTTGTCTTTTCAATCTTGATCCTCTTGATGGTATTTAAACCGACCGGCCTACTCGGTAAGCCAACGACGGAGAAGGTGTAAATCCATGTCCATTATCACGCGTAAAAAGGGAGCCTCCAAGAAGAAGGCTCCAGCTTCTCAACGAACTTGGTCGATTGGTTTTCTCACGCTCGCCGTCGCGGTCTACATCTTCTACACCTATATCGTTCCCCATACTCCTGATGGCTTCCAGAATCAGATTCAAACCTGGTTCCCACCATCTGCACTGAACGAAGCGCTGGTCTGGGTGATTGCAGCCCTTGGCCTCAACATCGTCGTGGGCTATGCCGGTTTGCTTGACCTAGGATTTGTAGCCTTCTGGGCGATCGGCGGCTACACCGCTGGATGGTTCATGTCAGGCTTCTTCTATCAAATAAATCTCCACTTTGGTTCTGAAAGTGCAAAGAGCTTTCCAGGAATTCACCTATCCTTCTGGATCGTTCTCCTGCTTGGTGCGCTCATCTGCGCCTTCTTTGGAATTCTGATCGGCGCACCAACTCTGCGCTTAAAGAGCGATTACCTCGCAATTGTGACTCTCGGTTTTGGTGAGATCATTCCGCAGGTCTTTGTTAACGGCGAAAATATCCACGGTTTCAATCTTTCAAATGGAACTAAGGGCATTTCGCCTGTAGACAATATCGGTCTCTTCGGAAAACGCCTGGGACCTTTCGATCTCAACTATAAGTACATGATCTTTGTATTTATGGCGGGCCTCATGGTCTTTATTTCGTTGCGCCTACGCAGTGGACGCTTGGGACGTGCTTGGCTTGCGATTCGTGAAGATGAGCTCGCCGCCAGCATGATGGGTGTTCCGCTTATGAAGACCAAACTCTCCGCTTATGCTGTTGGCGCTATTTCAGGAGGATTGGCTGGCGTTGCATACGCAACTCACGTTAACGGCATCTTCGCAGAACGCTTCCAGTTCTCAATCTCTATCATCCTGCTAGCGATGGTTGTATTGGGCGGAATGGGTAACGTCTGGGGCGTCATGGTTGGTGCCCTGCTTATTGCATGGGTGAATTCAACCGGTTTACCAGCCCTGGGTAATGAGATCAACAGCACCTTTAACACCAACATCAACTTCCCGTCCTACACATTTTTGATCTTCGGAGGATTGCTCATTTTGATGATGCTCTTCCGACGCGAGGGCATCCTGCCGGAGTCGCGTTTGAAGATGGTTCTGCATGAGAACGATGATGATGTTGAAAATGAAGCGCCTCATAGAAATATAAGCGAAGAGGAGGCTTTGTAATGGCACTCGATTCAGCCCCAGTACTTGAGGCAAAAAATATCTCGGTTGAGTTCGGTGGCCTTAAAGCCGTTGAAGATGTCTCTTTCGATATTCCAGACCGGAGCGTGGTAAGCCTTATCGGACCCAATGGCGCCGGCAAGACCACATTTTTCAATGTGCTTACCGGTCTCTATAAGCCAACTTCAGGTTTCGTTATCTACAATGGCGAAGACATCACTGGAGTTGTTCCGCATAAGATTGCCGAAAAGGGAGTCGCACGTACCTTCCAGAACATCCGCCTCTTCGGTCTTATGACCGCGGAAGAGAATGTCATGGTAGCTATGCACTCGCACCTCAAAGCAGGGATCATCGGCACGATCATTGGTTCCCCTTTGCAACGCCGCGAAGAGCGCGAAGCGCGTGAAGAAGCTCGCGCCCTACTCACTTTCGTGGGAATCGGAAAGACAGCGATGGAGTTTGCGCGCAATCTCTCCTACGGTGATCAGCGTCGCCTTGAAGTAGCGCGTGCACTTGCGCTCCGTCCAAAGGTGCTCCTTCTCGATGAGCCAACTGCCGGCATGAACCCACAAGAATCTGCAGTATTCGTTGATTTCGTACACAAGGTACGCGATGAGAAGAATCTAGCTATCTTGTTGATTGAGCACGATATGTCTGTTGTCATGAAGGTCTCTGAGCGCATCACAGTTTTGGATCGCGGGATGAAGATCGCAGAAGGATCGCCAGCCGACATCAAGTCTAACCCTCGCGTGATCGAGGCCTATCTCGGTAAATCTGCGGAGGTCAACAAATAATGCTTAAAGTAGAAAATATTCAAGTCTCCTATGGAAATATCAAGGCCATCAAGGGAATCTCACTTGAGGTAAATAAAGGCGAGATTGTTACCTTGATCGGATCTAACGGCGCTGGAAAATCTACAACGCTGCGCGCCATCTCCGGTCTTCTTAAACTCAAAGGTGGGTCTATTACCTTTGAAGGAGAGCGTATCGATGGCAAAGAGGGGCACGAAGTCGTCGCCAAGGGCATATGTCAGTCACCAGAAGGTCGACGCATCTTCCCTCGCATGACGGTCTCTGAAAATCTTGATCTCGGCGCATTCCTCCGTAACGATAAAGAGGGAATTGCAACGGATCGCGAACGCGTTCTCGAGCTCTTTCCCCGGTTAGCCGAACGCATCACTCAGAAGGCGGGAACCATGAGTGGCGGCGAACAACAGATGTTGGCAGTTGGTCGCGCTCTTATGGGTAATCCAACCTTGCTCCTGCTCGATGAGCCTTCTATGGGTCTAGCTCCAGTCTTGGTGGATATGATCTTCGAAACGATTACCAAGATCAATCAGCAGGGTACGACAATTTTGCTGGTCGAGCAGAATGCGCTAGCTGCGTTAAACGTTGCGCACCGCGCCTATGTCTTGGAATCGGGCAATATCAAACTCAGTGGAAATGCAAAGGATTTGATCTCTGATCCAGCAGTAACAAAGGCTTACCTCGGAGGTTAAGAACTACTTATCGTTAAGAATGAGGCTGGTGATGCGCGCCGTACAGGTTCGCTCGCCGGCCTCATTTGTTATAACGATCTCGTAGCAAGCCAAGGTGCGTCCTAAGGAGACAGGAGTTGCTACTCCAGTCACCTTGCCGTTTTGCGCCGATTTGTGATGCGTGGCGTTGATGTCAACACCGACGGTGCGTCTGTTGCCACCAGCATGGAGCCAGGCTCCGAGAGATCCCAATAACTCTGCAAGTACGACATTTGCTCCACCGTGAAGCAGGCCAAAGGCTTGGGTGTTTGTTTCGACGGGCATGGTGCCGACTATGCGTTCTGGGGAAGCTTCGATAATTTCGATGCCCATCTTGTGATCGAGGGCTCCGATGCCGCGTTCGTTGATCATTTTTAGATAGTCGGTCATGGCGTTATCTTAACGCCGCATCTGCAAATTCACCCTAGAATCATAGGAATGAAACGGTTACTACTTATCGATGGCCATTCCATGGCCTACCGCGCTTTCTACGCGCTTCCCGTCGAGAACTTTCGTAGTAGCAAAGGTCAGCCAACCAATGCGGTTTACGGCTTTGGTTCCATGTTGGTCAACCTCATCTCTAACGAGAAACCCACGCACATCGCCGTTGCCTTTGATGTCTCGCGAAAGACATTTCGCACCGAACTGTTTCCCGAGTACAAAGCTACGCGCGCGGCAACGCCCGATGAGTTTCGCTCGCAGCTTTCCTACATCAATGAGATGGTTGACGCGCTAGGAATTAAGCGCTTTGTGATAGAAGGCTTTGAGGCCGATGACATTTTGGCGACGCTCTCTACAAGAGCGGTAGCGAATGGCTGTGAAGTTCTTATCTGCTCTGGTGATAGAGACTCGTTCCAACTCGTTACATCAGAGATAACGGTTCTCTACCCCAAAAAGGGCGTAACCGAGATGAATCGAATGACCCCAGAGGCGGTCTTTGAAAAATATGGTCTCACACCACTGCAGTACCCAGACTTCGCGGCATTGCGTGGTGACCCCAGTGATAATTTGCCATCCGTACCGGGAGTCGGCGAGAAGACAGCAACGAAGTGGATTGCGGATTTCGGATCATTAACTGCGCTAACCGACGCTATTGATTCCATCCCCGGGAAGGTCGGAGATTCGCTCCGATCTAACATTGCACTGGTTCTGCTCAATCGAGAACTTACCTCGTTGCGCCATGACTTAGCCATCGATACCTCCATCGATGATCTAACCTGGTCTGGTCCCGAATTTGCTCAGGTCGACACTCTGCTCGATACTTTGGAGATTAAGGCTTTAAAGGATCGAATTCATGCGTTGGGCGGAAGCGCACCTAAGGCCTCGCCTGTACAAGTTGCCTCGGAGATTACGACCATATCTGGAGAAGAACTAGCGGCAAAGTTGAAAGATCGCACCGAACCGATCGCCCTCTTTTCGACTGGCAGCTTCAGGGATGGCGGATTCGCGATTGCATTATCTGCAACCGAGATTTACCAAGTGGTTGAGGCAGCGGGAGATTGGCTCATTGAAGCAGCGCTCCCTAAATGGGTGCATGGAGCAAAGCAAGCGCTGCGTAGCGAGGAGATCGCCGGCATCGTTTTTGACACTGAGTTGGCCGCCTACTTAATCAATCCGGGCGGCAGGAATCTAGAACTTACAGATTTGGCACAGCGCTTCCTTGAAGTTTCTATCCCCGAGATGAGCGACGATCTCTTCTCCACCTTTAACCCCGTGCTGGCGGGAACTATCTACCAATTAGTCCCGGTGCTGCGACAAGAGATGTCTGACCGACAGCTCATCGATTTGTACAACAATCTTGAGATGCCTACCGCCTTTGAGCTTGCGGAAATGGAACGTCTGGGAATAGCCGTCGATAAGTCGAAACTTGAAGAGCTGCGTACCTTCTTCATGAAAGAGGTAGAGCGTGAGACCGCCGCTGCGCACAAGGTAGCGGGCCATGAATTCAATATTGGATCTCCGAAGCAACTACAAGTAGTCCTCTTTGATGAGCTGCAGCTTCCTAAGACAAAGAAGATTAAGACTGGTTTTACCACCGATGCCGAAAGTCTGGAGTGGCTTGGTGCGAAGACAGGCCATCCGATTCTGGCTCACCTCCTTCGCATTCGTGAGACCAGTAAATTGCTGACTACGGTCGATGGCTTGCGCAGCGCCATCGGATCCGATGGTCGAATCCACACAACATTTCAGCAGACGGTTGCCGCAACCGGTCGTCTCTCTTCTACCGATCCCAATCTGCAAAATATTCCAGTCCGCACCGAAGAGGGTCGGCGCATTCGCGATTGTTTTATAGCGGCAGCTCCTTACGTCAACCTTATGACGGCCGACTACAGTCAGATTGAGATGCGCATCATGGCTCACCTCTCCAAGGATGCAGGTCTGATTGCAGCATTCAAGAGCGGGGAAGACCTGCACAGCACAGTAGGCGCTCAAGTCTTTGGTGTGCCCGTAGATGAAGTAAACCCAGAGATGCGTAGGCAGATCAAGGCGATGTCGTATGGTCTTGCCTACGGGTTATCTGCATACGGACTAGCGCAGCAGCTCAATTTATCTCCAGGCGACGCCCAAGAGTTGATGCATCAATACTTTAAGCGCTTTTGTGGTATTCAAGATTACTTGAAAATTGTGGTGGAGGAGGCGCGCGCCAAGGGCTATACCGAAACGATCTT
>CAIZKO010000014.1 GCA_903933585.1 uncultured Actinomycetes bacterium | reverse complement strand
GGGCGAACCATCTCCGAAAGATCTGAATCTGGGCGAACCATCTCCGAAAGATCTGAATCTGGGCGAACCATCTCCGAAAGATCTGAATCTGGGCGAACCATCTCCGGTGATGACGATGATCTCCCCGATTTCATTCTCGCCAATCTCGAACCCCTGACCCTCGATCAACTCCGTGCCGATGCGCTAGCCACAATCGCAGAACAATTTCTATCCAATTCATCCGATCAGAATCTGGCACATGGTCGCCCCGTCACCCTCAACTTAACCCTCGATCTGCCCACCTTCCTTGGGCTCAACGAGAACCCAGGAATTTTGGCGGGTTATGGGGAGATTCCCGCCTCAGTTGCCCGAACTCTCGCTGGAGATGCTAAGTGGCGACGATTTATCACCGATCCGATCTCTGGAAATCTCCTCGATTATGGGCGGCTCACTTACGAGCCCCCACAAGCCCTGGTCGACTTTATTGTTGCTCGAGATCGAAGATGCAGATTCCCCGGATGCAGGCAGCCCGCACGTGTCTGCGACATCGACCATGCAATTCCATGGGAAGAAGGCGGCAGGACTTCTCACGAAAATCTAGGGCTCCTCTGCCGTCGCCACCATCGAATGAAGACTCACGGAGGTTGGAAATTACTCTCTCACCCTGATGGCTCCTGCGATTGGACTTCACCCGAAGGAAAACAATTCCGAGGGGAGGCCAGGCGGATCGACGAGGTTGCCTGAGCCGCCGACTCTCCTAGCCACCTTCCGAAGAACCTGCCTTCGCCGCCTTCCGAAGAACCTGCCTTCGCCACCAACCGAAGCACCTGCCTTCGCCACCAACCGAAGCACCATTCAGAGTTAAAACCCCAGAATTTGCCGTTAATATTTCCAAGGTAAAAGTCTGTTTCACTTGGGTCGACACGGAATTTTGCTCTTGCATACATTTAATGTCCTAATTATTTATGTCTTGAACCAGAGCTAAAGGAGTAAAAATGCTAAAAGGTTTCAAAGAGTTCATTCTTCGTGGAAATGTCATCGACCTCGCCATCGCGGTGGTGGTGGGTGCTGCCTTCACTGGAATCGTTACTCAATTGACTAAATCATTTATTCAACCGCTCATCCAAGTCTTTGGTGGCGGAGGCATTCACGGTGGCGCTTTCATCATTCACGGTGTGGCCTTTGATTGGGCTGCCTTCGTAAACGCCATCATCAATTTCCTAATTGTTGCTGCTGGCCTCTACTTCATCATCGTTCTTCCTGTGAATCGAATTACCGCGCATCGCCGCCACTTGGAGTCAGAAGCTGCCCCAGCGCCAGATTCAGAAGATGTAGTACTGCTTCGTGAGATTAGGGATCTGCTCAAGAAAAATTAGCGGCAAGACTTCGCGGGAGTTACCGTAGATATCTAAAGTTGGATCGAGATATTCGCCAGATCCTGCTTAGCAGGTGACTCCCATTATTCTAAATTGTCGGCTTAGCCGGTACGCATTAAACTCAAAGGCATGCTGCACCGCTCCTCTGTTGCCACAATGTTAAGCGCCGTCCTCGTCGCGCTCTCGGGGGTCTCATGGGTCTCAGGTGTAGCCATGGCGAGTGCAGTACCAAATCATCTGCAGAAATCAGTTCTGAAGACCGCTCCATCGGCGGGGAAAGCCACTGTTGTGGCATTCCCAGGTTCGCGTCCATTTAAGCTGCAGGTACCCACCTCTTACACCAAGGGAAAATCCGCACCATTAATCATCGCCCTTCACGGTTACACATCTTCGGGAGCCGAGACTGAGAAGTATTTAAAGTTAGGGCCAGTTGCTGACACCCGGGGAATTCTCTACGTAGCGCCTGATGGCTCGTTGGATAATAACGGTCTCCAATTCTGGAACGCGACTCCTTCTTGTTGCAATTTTTCCGGCTCCAAAGTGAATGATGAGGCTTACATCATGAGCATCATCAACGCAGTCTCGAAGAAATACAACGTCGACCAGAAGCGCATTTATGTAGTTGGACATTCCAATGGTGGTTTTATGTCCCATCACATGGCATGTAGCGACTCCAATCGCATCGCCGCCATCGCTAGTTTCGCGGGAGCCACCTACAAAGATCAATCGATGTGTAAACCAGGCCAACCCATCACCGTTCTCCAAATATGGGGAACCGCTGATGAGACGATTTCCTACACGGGAGGGGCGCTCCTTGCCCCATACCCTGGAGCGGCAGAAACTATCGCTGACTGGGCGAAGTTAGATAAGTGCAGCGCAAAGATCATTACATCCCCTACCAAAATTAATATCGAAAGTAGCATCCCCGGTAATGAAACAACGGTCAGTGACTATGCGGGATGTGCCTCTAAAACCACAGTAGAGCTTTGGTCGATTGCCGGAGGCCACCACGTGCCAACGCTCGCTCCAGATTTTGCAACGAGATTGGTCAATTTTCTATTGGCACATCCCAAGGCTTGACGCCTGACAAATTAATGCCCCCGCTCACCTGTACTCCCGCTCACTAGCACTCCGACTCACTAGCACTCCCGCTCACTAGCACTCCCGCTCACTGGCACTCCCGCTCATTAGCGTGATCGTAGTCACCATCCGAGAGTTAACACTTCAATTCCAACATCACACCCCGTACGCCCCCGATGCTATTTACTTCGGGTGTCGGAGAGCGAAGCATGGAGTTGCAAAAGACTTTTGCGCAACTAATGAGGGGCAAGTACCCAAAATGAAAGCACTCGTTTACGGTGGACCCGGTATCAAATCATGGACTGATGTCCCAGATCCAGTTATTCAAAGTCCAACAGATGTGATTGTACGTCTGGATACAACAACTATTTGCGGAACAGATTTACACATTCTCAAGGGCGATGTTCCTGCGGTTACCCCTGGTCGAATCCTGGGTCATGAAGGCGTAGGAAAAATCACCGAAGTCGGATCCTCTGTTACCAATCTGAAGGTTGGGGATCGGGTAATTATTTCTTGTATTAAGTCGTGTGGCTCGTGTGTCAATTGCAAGATGGGACTCTATTCCCACTGTCTTGGTGGCGAAGGCGCTTCTGGAATCGGATGGGTCTTTGGCCATCTCATTGATGGAACCCAAGCCGAGTACGTTCGAGTTCCATACGCAGAGAACTCCTTATACAAGCTCCCTGCCAGCGTCACCGATGAAGAGGGCGTCATGCTCTCCGATATCTTCCCAACTGGCTTTGAAATTGGAGTTCAGTACGGTGGAGTAAAGCCTGGCGACGTTGTAGCCGTGATTGGCGCTGGCCCTGTTGGGCTTGCCGCGATTGCAACGGCTGGCCTCTATGGCGCTGCGAAGATCATTGCCATCGACCTCGATGCCAATCGCCTGGAAAAATCTCGCGAGTTTGGTGCAACCGATACCGTCCTATCCGGAACGGCAAGTTGGAAAAAGGAGGTCATGGCCTTAACAGATGGAGCAGGCGTCGATGTTGCAATTGAAGCCGTAGGAGTTCCTACCACCTTCACCATGGCAACCGAAATTGTTCGCCCTGGCGGCCACGTCGCAAACGTTGGTGTCCACGGCAAAGAAGTTCCGTTACATCTGGAAAGCCTCTGGATTCAAAACATCTTCATCAGTATGGGATTGGTCAATACAAACACCACTCCAATGCTCTTGAAATTGATCGAAAGCAAGAAGTTGCCTGCGCACAAGATGGTTACTCATCGATTTAAATTCGATCAGTTCATCGAGGCATATGACACCTTCGGTAGGGCAGCTGAGACAAAGGCCCTCAAGGTCGCAATCTCTCGCTAGTAGCGAGTAGGCGGTAAGCACGTCGGGGAAGTACAAGTAGAGAAGGCCAAGTAAGAAAGGAAGGCCCGAATAGTCTCAATGAGACTGTTCGGGCTTTTCCGTGCTGGATTCCGTGCTGGATTCCGTGCTGGATTCCGTGCTGGATTCCGTGCTGAATTCCGTGCTGGATTCCGTGCACGTTGTCCGTGCTGGATTCCGTGCTTGTTTCCCTGCTTGTTTCCCTGCACGTTTCCGTGCACGTTGTCCATGCACGTTTTCCGTTCTTCGATGGTGCAGCAGAGGAGATGTAAACACCTTCTCTGCCGAACGCATCCACTGGTGGAGGTGCCGGGAATCCAATACCCTCTGTTTTACACGCTCAAAATAGGAAAAAATCGAACATTACAACTAAACATTCTACTGAATTTCTACTTTCTCCAAAGGTGTCTCAATTTCCCACGGAATCGTCCAAGATTCCATATCCGAGTTCTGGCAAAGAATTGAAATCTTCAGCCAGGGAATAATTCCCTGCTCTTTCCACCATTTCAGTCCCCCTGTTTGATTCCAAGCTGGAGCTGAAACTCGCTGAAGTTGGAACCTACATTCATCCCCGAGCTTCAAGTCATTGTAGGGAATCTCGCGACCGTCGCTTGAAGAGCCATCCACCATCGGAGAAAAACAGAAAGGCCCCCAAATCTGAT
>CAIZKO010000013.1 GCA_903933585.1 uncultured Actinomycetes bacterium | reverse complement strand
TTGTTTCTTTTCCGCCACAACCAGTTATTACAGAAGATAACTTAGTAGTAAGTATTGACACCGTTATTTATTTTCAAGTTACAAATCCCAAGTCCGCTACCTACGAAATCGAAAATTACATCCAAGGTATCGAACAGTTAGTAGTAACAACGCTCCGTAACTCTGTAGGTGGATTAGATTTAGAAAAAGCACTAACGTCGCGCGACCATATCAATGCGATCTTGCGTGGAGTGCTCGATGAAGCCACCAGCAAATGGGGCGTTCGCGTTAATCGAGTTGAGATCAAGGCAATTGAGCCACCTCCCAGCGTTCAAGAGTCGATGGAGAAGCAGATGCGTGCCGATCGTGACAAGCGTGCCGCAATCTTGACCGCCGAAGGTGAAAAGCAGAGTCAGATTCTTCGCGCAGAAGGAAATCGACAGGCTGATATCCTGCGTGCCGAAGGTGAAGCACAAGCCCGAGTGATTAATGCCGAGGGTGAGGCAACTGCAATCGCAAGGGTCTTCGATGCAATCCATAAGGCAAATCCAGATGAAAAAGTCTTGGCCTACAAGTACCTCGAGCAACTACCAATCATTGCCAACGGCACCGCGAGCAAACTCTGGATAATTCCAGCAGAACTCTCCGGCGCCGCCGCCTCAATTATCAAAGCATTCAAACCGCAATAACCACAACCGGTAGCACCTTCTTTCGCTAAAGAGTTGGTTTACTAGACCCTTTACACACTCTCCGAAAACGTTGAGTGCTTACACTCGTTATTTATTAAGTAAGTCATACCTGCGCTCCGAAGGCAGGTATACATTGATTACATGTTGATCTGTAACCCAAACCCTTGTTTTTCAAGGACTTTGCAGATGTCGCACTTTGAACGTGGCGCGATAATGCGTGCCCCTTCCGCAGAAGTGCGCGCTGGTGGCAAAGGGATTGATGCGGCGCGAGTTGGGAAATCACTCAAGAAGAGATCCCCATTGCTGGTTTTGATTGGTGATTTAGATGGAGATCAATATTGTCGCTTCCTTGCAGAAGAAGGCTTTGATTTCAAAACCGCCAGTTACCACGGGAATATCAGGGTCGCCACGATGTATCGCGAAGAGCGCTCCTTAACAACCACGATCGTAAACGAAGATGGTCCAACCATTTCGCAACGCGAGTGGGATGTATACCTCGCAACAATTCAAAACGAAATGAGACCGCGAGAAATAGTTGCCAGCATGGGTAGTTTTCCGCACGGGGTAACTGAAGCGAATCTGGCGGAGTTGATCGCACTCGTTCATAAGAATGAGAGTTTGATATTTTTCGATGCCGCTCCCCACTTTCTGCAATGGGCGCTACGACACGGCGCCGATATCGTCTCCCCCAATCTTGATGAAGCCGAAGCCGTCATTAAGGGTTTATCTGAAGATCTCTTCCGAGGAGAAGACTCCAATGGGAGAGCACGCGCCGAAAGTGCAGCCCTCTCGCTATGCGTCTTGGGGGCAAAAATTGCGATCGTTCATGCGGGGGATTTGGGCTCCGCTCTCGCATTTGCCGGCCAATCGATCTGGGTTCCCACCGTAGATGTAGTGGTTGCAAGCGTTGTCGGTGCCGGGGATTCGCTCGCTGCTGGCTTCATCATCAAGAGTGAAGAGCAGGGCGATGTCACGCAATTGGATTCGATCAACTGGGAACTCTCTTTGCAATATGGAACAGCTACTGCATCTGCGGCCTGCGAGATGGGTCGCTCGGGAGACGTCGATCCGATCCGCGTTCAACAATTATTTGATCAACTGCAAGCGCTGAACGAGACAAAGGTAGGTTGAAATGAATATAGAACAGTTTGAACGGATGAGAGTCGGCAGGGGATTTGTCGCGGCACTGGATCAAAGCGGAGGCAGCACCCCGAAGGCGCTACATCTCTACGGTATCGATGAATCTCAGTACTCCACGGAAGAGCAGATGTTTGACCTGGTGCATCAAATGAGAACTCGAATAATTACTAGCCCGGTTTTCAATAGTGAGCGGATTCTTGCGGCGATACTCTTCGAAATGACGATGGAACGGCTCATCGAAGGAATTCCGACGGCGGAATATCTCTGGCACCGCAAAGGAATTGTGCCCTTCCTTAAGATTGACAATGGACTGCAGCCCTCGATTAATGGGGCTTCGCTCATGAAACCGATTCCTGAACTGACCACTCGGTTAAAGAAGGCAGTTGGTTATGGAATCTTTGGAACCAAGGCGCGTTCTGTAATTCACGAGTCCAACGCGGCTGGGATAAGCGCCTGCGTCGAGCAACAATTTGAGATCGCCCACAGAGTTTCAGCAGTTGATCTCATCCCGATCATCGAGCCAGAGGTAGATATCAAGAGCCCAGAAAAGAACTGGATTGAACATATCTTGAAGCGTGAACTCATTGAAGCACTGGATTCTCTCGATAGTTCGCAGAATGTCATGCTCAAGTTAACCCTCCCCGATGAGAAGAACTATTACGCCGAGTTAGTGCACCATCCTCGGGTAATCAGAGTTGTCGCTCTCTCCGGCGGATACACCCAAGTTCATGCCGATGAATTATTAGCGCAGAACGAGGGGTTAATTGCCAGCTTCTCTAGAGCTCTCACAGAAGGGCTGAGGCAGCAGCAGAGCGAGAGCGAATTCAACAATGCCCTAGATCGCTCCATCAAGCAGATTTACACCGCCTCCGTTAAATAGGGATATACCCTTCGGGGATGAGAATCTTGATCAAGGTCCTACGCAACTTTGTCATCGTCGTCGTAGCCCTCTTCGTCGGACTCTCCGCCTTCTTCCACTTCGTCCACTATCCCAACGTCATAGCGGCAGTTCGCCTGGGTCTAGCCCCTGCTTCTAAAACTCCAACGCTCATGCCTTGGCACACGGTGACACCCTCTACGACCCCCATTGTCTGGCCAACTGGGACCGAACAGATGCCCACCACGGTGAAGTACAAAGGGCAGGACATCTCTTGGGATCAATTCCTGCAGAAGTCCTACACCAATGCCTTTCTGGTCGTTCGAAATGGCGTCATCACTTATGAGTACTACAACACCAAAGGTGGAATGACTAAGACTTCCCTATTGCCTTCGTACTCCATGGCAAAAACATTAACTTCGTTGGTTATTGGTCAATTGGTAACCCAAGGAAAGATCCAAGAGTCGGACACCTTCGTCTCATTCTTTCCACAATGGAAGACAGGCACCTCTTTCGACAAGGTCACCATTCAGAGCCTGCTTGATATGGAAGCCGGCGTCGGTGTTACAGATAACTACCCGGACGGACCAACCGGTTGGGGTGTAGCGATTGCTCAAATGTATGCCACCACTGACATGAACTGGTTTATGTCTCACAATCGCATGATGTTAGAAGCGCCAGACACGAAGCCCGATTACCGCAGCGTGGATACTCAAATGCTGGGGTTGATCATTCAAAAGGTAACCGGCGGAACCGTCTCGAACTATTTCAGTAAGAACTTCTGGCAACCTATCGGAGCGACAACCGCAGCGACTTGGAATGTTGACCATATCAATGGCCACGAGAAGACCTTCTGCTGCTTTAACGCCACCGCGCGGGATTACGCGCTCATCGGCCAATTAGTTCTTAACAAAGGCAAAGCAGGTGGACAAGAACTCATTAGCCCCGCCTGGATGAAGCGAATTTCTACACCAGTTGTGAAGTTAGATTACGGCTGGGGCTATGGCGCCCAAGTCTGGCACCCGTATCCTGGAATCGACCTAGCCGAGGGTTTACATGGCCAACAAATATTTATGGACCCCGCTACCAATACCGTTGTCGTAAAACTCAGTGATTATCCCAATGGAGATGATCCGCAGGATGCAATATCTGCCGTGCTTTATCAGATAGACCGAAGAAAGTAATAGTTTTCGTACTATTCGCTCTTCGAGAATATCTTTAACAGCGAACTAATCGGCTTGCCTGCCTCTGATGGATGGCGAAATTTGAGTCCGGGATTTACCTTGTAGCTATTGCGGCGACCCACTCTGGAAATCGTGACGTAGCCTGACTCCTCTAAATCTGCCAGTATCGCCTGAGCGCTGCGCTCGGTAATGCCCACAGTGTCAGCTATATCTCGGACCCGCGAATCTGGATATCGGCTGAGGTGAATCAGGACATGGCCATGGTTGGACAAGAAGGTCCATTCCCGGCTGATTTCGGAGGGTTTCATGAATTTAGCATAGCAGTAGTTTGACACATGAATTCTATTTCATGTATTGTACTTCTGACAAAGGAGGCAATATGTCCAATTCATGGTCGTTAGCGAGCGCTAACCTCACATCCGTAGCAGTTCTCGTCTTCGTTCTCGGGTTTATAGGTGCCCGTATAAAGAGCGATGTCCGAATCCCCGAACCCATCTACCAAATGATCTCTATCTACCTGCTCTTCGGCATCGGGCTCAAGGGTGGTCATGCCCTCAAATCCGTTACCGCTGACAGCTTCGTGAAGCCAGCAGTAGCCACCCTGGCCCTAGGAATAGCTATCCCATTGATGGCTTTCTTCGTCCTCAAACTAATTCGCAAGCTCAACGATATGGACCGCGGAGCCATTGCGGCTCACTACGGCTCCACCTCGCTGGTGACCTTCTCTGCTGCCCTGCTCTACCTAGATAACAGCAAAATCCACGTTGAAGGATTCGCTACCGCTCTGCTTACGCTCCTTGAAATTCCTGGGGTGGTTGTCGGCGTTTATCTTGGCTCACGCAAACTTCAACAAGAGGTGCAATGGGGCAAGACCCTCCTAGAAGTCCTCACGGGTAAGACCGTTCTTCTCCTTGTCGGCGGACTTGCCATAGGAGCCACGACAACACAGGCAGGCTTCCTCAAGGTAACGCCTTTCTTTATCGATCTGCAGAGCGGTTTCTTGGCGCTCTTCTTACTCCATCTTGGCTATCTCGCCGGCAGCAACTGGGGCGAGATCAGAAAAGTTGGAGCATCGGTCGCGCTCTTCGGAATAATTTTCCCAATAGCGGCCGGAGCTCTTGGAGTCAGCGTTGGTCACTGGGTTGGGCTATCAATCGGTGGCGCAACAATCCTAGGTGTCCTCTGTGCCAGCGGCTCCTATATCGCAGCTCCAGCTGCAGTATCAGTCGGACTTCCCAAAGCCAATGCTTCACTGGCACTGATGTCCAGTATCGGAGTTACCTTCCCATTTAATCTCATCGTGGGAATTCCGCTCTACTTAGAAATCGCGAAAGCCTTTAACTAAGTAGATCTCTGGGGTCACCTGACTTGGGTAACTTGTGGGTGATTACAGCCATCCAGATTTCTTAAAGGTCCTAAAGAGGAATCCCGTCAGAGTTACCATAACTCCGAGTACTACGTAATAACCATATCTAGTGCTGAGTTCAGGCATATGGTGGAAGTTCATTCCATATATGCCTGCCAGCATGGTTGGTCCAGAGGCCAGTGCAACCCAAGCCGAAATTCGCCTGACATCGATATTTTGTTGGACTTGAATATGAGCCAAATCCGCTTGCAATACCGATGTGATGAGCGAGTCCAATCCGGATGCTTGCTCACATGCTTGTAACAAGTGGTCTGAAGTGTCGCGAAAGAATGGTTTTAACCGCTCTGGAACTGCATGTACAAATCCGCTAAATAATCGACTAACCGGAACCACCAACGGTTCAATGGCATGTTTGAATTCGATTATTTCGCGCTTGAGGAAGTAAATCTCTTCCGAATAAGTTTGTCGCTTGCCAGTAAAAACCTTATTTTCGACGGCGACAACCTCTTGCTCTAACTGCGTTGCAATATTCGTATAGCCATCAATAATGCGGTCGACAACGGCGTGTAATACTGAAAATGGTCCAAGCTTGAGTAGATCGGGCTTATCTTCTAGCTCATGGCGAATCTTCGACAAGGGATGACCTTCACCATGTCTTACTGTCACGATGAAATGGGAGTCGATAAAGCACATGAGTTCACCAGTCGTGATCTCTTGAGCCTTTTGATCAAAGAAGACGGTCTTCAGAACAAAGAAAGTTAGGCCGTCATAGTCTTCGATCTTCGGCCTTTGATTAGCGCTGATGGCATCTTCGACTGCCAGCGGGTGAAAGTTAAGTTCTCCAACGACCATATCGAATTCGGCTTGCGAGGGTTCGGCTAGCCCCAGCCAGACGAAGCCGCCGTCGCGTCTAGCAACATCGACCAGGTCGGATATATCTTCTGGGCCTTCAACTCTGGCACCATTTTGGTAGAGCGCAACGTCAACAATCATTCAAGAATCCTAATCGCTAGAAGAGGTTGAATTGCTTACTCGTTTTGCCCAGTCACGATAATCCTCGGAAAGTTCCGTGACCGCTGCAATTGCGGTGATCTTATCTCGTGCCCCTGAACGGGCGGCAAAGACATCAGCGATCGTGATCCCATGCGCTGGGCGGCTCGTAACTTGGATTTGCGCACCTTGCTCGATGGATCCTTCTTCAATGATTCGTAGATAAGCACCTGAGCGGTTTGCTTCAGTGAATTCTTTAATGAGAGTGGGCCGATCCCAGAAGCCGGCAAAGATTCTGCAGGGAATACGCGGCTCGGAAACTTCGAGGATTAACTCGCCGATTCTCCATCGCTCACCTATAACAGCTGCAGAGAGGTTGAGATCGAGCGTCGTGAGATTTTCGCCAAATTGACCGGACGAGATTGGCCTCCCAATCTTCTCTTCCCACCATTGGGCATCTTCGTAAGCATAGGCATAAACCGCTTTGTTATAACCGCCGTGATTTACTTTGTCGACAACGGTGTCTCCCGCGACTGCATCACCAGTAAAAAGGACCGGACCTTCAACTCCAGTTTTATTGATACCCGTGTGATTGTTTGATCCAGTCCAATTATGCGGCTGGCTCTCGCGGGCAATGTTGATGGAGAGTAATCGACCAGCCGGCAAATTCATGCGGGAAGTTTACCTCCTCGCCTATTGGCTGAGTGGGCGGGGGCCAATTAGGCTGACATCGTAACTTTCCATCGAGAATTGAGGATGAAAGTGAAGGAATTTGAAAATAAGGTCGCCCTTGTCACCGGCGCTGGTAAGGGAATCGGCCGCGCGATCAGTTTGGCTCTGGCGCGCGAAGGCGCACAACTCATTCTGGCGGGTAGAGATATTCCAGCCTTGAATGAAACTGCAGACTTGGTTGCCGCATTAAAAGTTGGGCCAACCCCGCTGGTCTGTCGGCTAGATTTGCTCGACCTCGCCACTATCCAAAACTCTGTCGCGCAATCTTTAGAAACTTTTGGCCAGATTGATATCTTGGTAAATAACAGTGGCATCGCCGGAAAGGCTGCCCCGCTATGGGAGTTGGATGAGACCGAATGGGATGAAGCGATCGACACAAATCTCAAAGGTGCATTTCTAGTTTCAAAAGCGGTCATCCCTTCGATGATTTCGCAACAGTCGGGCTCCATTGTTTTCATCGGATCGATAACAGGAAAGCGGCCGCTGATAAATCGCAGTGTTTATGCCGCCTCCAAACTAGGCCTCGTTGGAATGGTGCGCTCTTTAGCTCTCGATCTGGGAAGACACGGGGTACGCGCAAATATCATCTCGCCCGGCTTCGTCGCTGGCCCCCGGTTGGATAGCGTTATGGCGCAGGTCGCTAGCCGCGAAAATAGAACGCTAGAAGAGGTAACGGCTGATTGGTTGGAAATGGTGCCAACTGGGAAATTTGTAACTCCAGAAGAGATCGCACAAGGCGTCCTATTTCTGGCATCAGATCGATCTGGTTCTACGACTGGTGAAGATCTCAATATTTCAGGTGGATTGGTGATGTATTAGGAGTGCCCCGAGTGGGGGTCGAACCCACACTTGGAGGATTTTAAGTCCTCTGCCTCTGCCATTGGGCTATCGGGGCGCAATGGAAAGCAGAGTCTACAGGCTAGTTACAGGGCGTCTCCCACGTAAAGCTCTTCGATGATCTTGCCCTCAGCCTTGGAGCCCAAGTGCAACTCGCCGATATGGCATACAACGCTACCTTCAATGGGATGCCGTGATTCGTAAAGAACAACGCTGGGATTATCGGTGCGAATTTGACCCGAAATTTGCGTGCATAACAATGGCTGGTTCTTCTCTGGGTAAATGAGTAAATCTGCAAATCGGGTGGTGAAAACCTTCTTGTTCGTTATAACTGTCTGCTTCAATTCCGCATGGTTATTGAGGGTATGGAATAGAGATTGAATCGCGTGATAGGCACCTGTGGTGCGCTTGTTAGCGTGAGTTCCCAATTTCATGTAGAAATTCTTAGGCTCAAATGTGGGCTCGTCGTTATGAGAAATGAAACTTCCGCCGGTTATCCCGAATAGACCCTTGCATGAACTAAAGGTCACAACCTCGGCGAGTTCATGGCCCTCTTCGAGACCTATCGATGCCGTAGCATCTAGAAATAGTTTTGCGCCGCACTTCTGGGCGAACTCATTCAACTCTGCGATAGGAACTAGGAGTCCAACACTGGTCTCAGTTGGACAAGCGAGCACCCAGTCATAGGAACCCGAGAAGGAATCCAGCTCTTTCCAATCAACTTCTACAACTTCTGTGACAATCCCGTAAAGATCACCGAATGCCCGAGCGAGGTCTGCAACTCGATTGGAGTAAAAACCGGTTGAGACAACTACAACTTTGCCTGACACGAAATTGTTAATT
>CAIZKO010000012.1 GCA_903933585.1 uncultured Actinomycetes bacterium | reverse complement strand
CTCATCAGTGTCGACTACCCCGCGATCATGGGAATCACCATCCTAGGAGCTGTTGGCTATCTAGTCATTAACTTCCTCGTTGACATCATCTATGCGAAATTAGATCCCCGGGTGAAATTGTGAAACTCAAAGTGCGCAAGATTTACAGTTTTGTCACCAAGGATTTCTGGACTGCGCTTTCAACTTTTATCCTGACCATCTTTGCTCTGGTAGCAATTCTTGGGAAGTGGATACTGCCTTACCCCAGTGAAGGCTCAGGGACTCCCAACGTAGATCACGTTCACATCGGACCGGGGGCTGCACACTGGCTCGGCACCGATGAGTTGGGCCGCGATCTCTTGAGTCGTCTGATGTACGGCGCGAGATCTGTTCTCTTTACTTCATTGCTTGTCGTTATCGTCGCAGCCCTCGTTGGCACCGTACTTGGCTTGCTAGCCGCATTCTTTGGGGGCTGGATCGACAACGCCATAATGAATATCAGTTCTCTTTTCTTGTCCTTCCCTCCCCTTCTTCTCTCCCTTGTTGCTGTTTCACTTCTTGGTCCTGGTCTCAAAAATTCACTCATAGCCTTGATGATCTCTTGGTGGCCTTGGTACGCGCGATTAATAAGGAACGAAGCACGCTTCGTAAAATTGAGACCTTTTGTGGAAATTGCGGAATCAATGGGGATTTCCAGAAGGCGGATCATCTTCCGCCATTTGTTGCCCAATGTAACTTCGCCGCTGATTATTCAATTCGCAGCGGATTTGGGAACCGTGATTCTGGCGGCTGGCTCGTTGGCATTCATTGGCCTCGGCGCACAGCCACCAGCCGCAGACTGGGGCTTACTAGTAGCCCAAGGGAGAAGCGTGATCTTTGATCAATGGTGGATCTCCACCTTTGCCGGTTTGGCTATTTTCTTAGTGGTATTGGCTTTCAATTCCATAGGCGATGTCCTTCGCGATCACTTCGATCCCCGGAGGTCTCAATAAATGAATGCCGTATTGGATATCAAAGGGTTGAAAGTTGATTTTGTCCACAAGGGAAGCAAGATCTCCTCGCCTATCCGAGGAATCGACCTTTCGATAAATTCTGGAGAGACCCAGGGAATCGTGGGCGAAACTGGGTGCGGAAAATCGCTCACGGCACTGGCGATAATGGGGATGCTTCCAGCAAATGCCGTTAGGTCAGGCTCCATTTCGCTCGGTGCGATTGGAGAGTTGAACGCAAGTAATATTCAGAAAGCACGCGGAGAGAGCATCTCTATGATCTTTCAGAATCCACACTCCGCTTTTAACCCGGTATTCACCATTGAGCACCAACTCCTGTATGTCGCAAGAGCTAAGGGCTTCTCAAATGATGAAGCTCGCTCTCTCTTCCCAGAACGTTTGAAACAAGTTGGTCTCGTCGAAATTTCTAGAGTCCTCAAGTCTTACCCCCATGAACTCTCGGGGGGCATGCTGCAGCGATGCATGATTGCCATGGCGTTGTTATCTCGACCAAAGTTGTTGATCGCCGATGAGCCAACCACCGCGCTCGACGCGACGATCGG
>CAIZKO010000011.1 GCA_903933585.1 uncultured Actinomycetes bacterium | reverse complement strand
CTGGCCAGCGTTGGCAGCGCCTGTTGTAGCACCTGTTCTCGGCGGCTTTCTCATTGCGCACGCCTCTTGGCACTGGATCTTTCTCGTTAATCTGCCGATCGGATTAATCGCGCTCTTGATCGGGATAAGAATTGTTCCTCGAATTCCAGGCGGCAAAGTTGAGCGGCTTGATTGGACCGGTTTTTACGGGAGCACCTTAAGTTTAGGGATATTGGTCTTTGCAGCAGCCAATTTGGGTTCACCCCATATCAACGTAGTCCCTACTATTCTCTTGTTCGCGCTAGGGCTCGGTATTGGTACTCCTACAATCCGCCATTTGAAAAATACAGATATGCCTTTAATTGACCTATCGGTGCTGAAGATCCGTACTTTTCACCTGAATAGTACGAGCGGCTTACTATTTAGAGTCTCGCAAAATACCGCCCCCTTTCTCCTACCGTTGCTCTTCCAAGATAAGTTTGGGTGGAGCGCAGAGCGAGCCGGTGGAGTTCTCTTCTTTTACATGCTCGGAAATTTAACTTTTAAAATATTTACAACTCCCCTCATGAACAAATTTCGGTTTAAACCTCTCATTCTTTTCGCCACGCTCACCAGCATCCCATTAACACTTGCGATTGGTCTTACGCGCTCCTCGCTCCCATTTGCTTGGATAGCGATCTTGTTATTGATTACCGGCGGGATTCGCTCCTTGGGAATGACTTTCTATAACACCATCACCTTCGCTGATACCGACCAAGAGATCATGGCGCATGCAAATACCCTTTCGAATATGGTGCAGCAGCTCGCCTCGGTTATCGCCGTTGCCGCCGCAGTCATATCGCTCAACCTCGGTCGAGTATTAGTCGGGATCCAGAATCAGTTCATCTTTACATTTTCAGTCGCTGTGGCCGTGCTGGTGATATCTCTCTGGAGCGTCATCGCACTGCCTAGCACCGCAGGGGACTCACTGCGCAAATAGGCGTACTCTTAGCGCGTGCTTAGCCCAAGACTCCGCTTCGCCATCCTGATCGCAAAGAGCGCTGGAGCTGCCTCTAGACTTCTGGGAAATAAGGGCGAAACTCTTCCTGGTCGAATCTTGCTCGCGATAGAGCCTGAAGCGATCTCGCTTTTGGCGCAGGATAAAGAGGTAATTCTGGTCTCCGGAACTAACGGGAAGACCTCGACCACTAGAGCAGTCGCAGCCATCGTCTCGCAATTGGGTCCGGTTGCCACAAGTGGTTCCGGTTCTAATCTCGCTTGGGGAGCTGCAAATGCACTCATGTCACGAGCACCCTACGCCGTCCTTGAGATTGATGAACTTCACCTACCCGGGATTATCGCGCAGACCGATCCAACCGTGGTCTTACTTCTAAATTTAACCAGGGATCAGCTACATCGCATGCACGAAGTGAAGCGCGTTGCAGATCGTTGGCATGTTGAATGTTCTGAAGCAACGAATACCGTCTTTGTCGCAGATATCGATGATCCCTTTATTAATTACGCAATCGTTAACGCTACCAACGTTGTTCGCGTCTCATTTGGTGGGCGCAGGCACCCAGATGGTGCTGTCTGTCCCCGCTGTGGTTCGTATTTATCTTGGCACGGCGGGAAATATTCGTGCACCTGCGGACTTACCAACAAAATTAGTGAAATTAAATTAAAGAAGGGCTCCGCGGCTTATCGCAACGCAGTTTTAGCAAATGTCGTTGGCGAAGTCGTAGGAGCAGCCCCTATTGAATTTTCAGAATCAGATCTAGAACGCAGCATCACTAAAGAGATTGCGGGTAAGAGCGCCCACTTTAGATTAACTAAAAACCCAGCCTCGTGGACCGAAGCGCTGCAATCTGATTTACATAGAGATGTCATTTTAGTTCTTAACGCCAGGCAGGTAGATGGTATTGACACTTCGTGGCTCTGGGACGTTTCATTCGACGCCTTAAAAGGCCACCGCGTCATTGTGTGCGGTGAACGTGCGCTAGATATGGCTTATCGAATTCATGTGGAAGGAATTGAGTCTGCGGTCGTGGAGAATTTTGATGAGGCGATCGCCCTCTCGCAAGGAGCCGATGTTACGGTTTTATCTGCGTATACAGCCTTCTTTGAGTTGGTGATGTGATGCTAGAAATCATCCGGATTCACAATGAACTTTTAGGAACATATGGAGACCGAGGAAATGCCGATGTTCTTAAATTCCGCGCCGCGCAACGGAAGTTAAAGACACGGATCACCGACATCTCATACTTAGACGTTCTCCCAAGGAGCGGCGATATTTATCTCTTAGGTGGGGCGGAAGATGCCGCGCAATTGCTCTCCCTTACCGCGCTTCGTAAAGGATCGATACTTGCTCGTGCTGCGAATAAAGGCGCTGTTGTTCTTGCGATCTGTGCCGGATTCCAATTGCTAGGAACCAAGTACGCCACGAGAGATGAAGAGTTTGCCGGCCTCGGGTTACTCGATGTAGTTACAACACCAGGAGTCAAGCGATTAGTTGGAGATATCGCGGTGCAAACAGAGCTCTTTGACTTTCCGCTAACAGGATTCGAAAACCACAGCAGTATCACAACGCTCGGCGCAGATGCTCGAGCTTTTGGAAAAGTCTTGCAAGGTAACGGCAATGGCGTCGATGCTCTCGATGGTGCAATCAATGGGAATGTATTTGGAACGTATTTACATGGACCAATACTGGCGCGTAACCCCGAATTTGCGGATTTACTCATAGAACGAGCCGTTGGTGAGCGTATTTCTCCGATAGATGATGAGCTCGCCCAGCGTTATGCGAAGTGGCGAAGAGAGCTGATTTAGTAGGTTACAATTAGGTGTTGCATCCGCAACACAACTCACAGAACCTCTGTTTGTCACCATAAACAAGTTCGTTTGCGAGTCTTACATCAGTCTTAACTGATAATCACCACGAGACACGCATCTATGTCTCGATTGGTATAGCTATGTCTACGTTCCGCAATTTAGGTGTTACCCCTGCGCTCTGCGAGGCTCTTGAAGCCGAAGGCAAGACTGCCCCATTTCCTATTCAAACCG
>CAIZKO010000010.1 GCA_903933585.1 uncultured Actinomycetes bacterium | reverse complement strand
AGAGTTATTCCAGAGAGACCGCAACGCTCATCTGCAACCTTGCCGGTAACTCCGGTCGTACGTACATCGATCAACGCCAAGTGAGTTTGAGTTCCACCAGATACCGCGCGCATTCCGTGGTCCTCTAGCCCTTTAGCCAAGACCTGACAATTAGAAATGACATTTTTGGCGTAGGCCTGATATTCAGGTGTCGCGCACTCGCGCAAGGCAACAGCTTTTCCTGCGACTGCGCTCATAATTGGTCCACCCTGCATTCCAGGGAAAACCGCCTTATCAATCGCCGCTGCATGCTCCGCTTTAGAGACGATCATGCCGCCGCGTGGGCCGCGCAAGACTTTGTGCGTTGTAAAGGAGACGACATCTGCATAGGGAACTGGCGATGGAATCGCCTTGCCGGCGACCAAACCGATGAAGTGAGCAGCATCAACCCACATGATGGCTCCGACCTCATCGCAGATCGAGCGCACCTTCTCAAAATCAATAAGACTTGGGTAAGCCGTGGCTCCGGTAACGATCATGCGAGGTGCGTTCTTCAGGGCGAGGTCGCGCAACTCGTCGTAATCGATAAGTTCGTTATCTGCGCGCACGCCGTAGGAGACAATGTTGAACCACTTGCCTGAGAAATTTACCTTTGAACCGTGCGTGAGGTGTCCACCGTGGGGCAGCGACATCGCTAGGACGGTATCTCCTGGCTTAGTGAATGCTTGGTAAACCGCAACGTTGGCGCTGGCACCAGAGTGAGGTTGCAAGTTGGCATGTTCGGCGCCGAAGAGCGCTTTAGCTCTTTCGATCCCGATTATCTCGACCTTATCGACCTCTTCGCAGCCGCCGTAGTAGCGCTTGCCGGGATACCCTTCCGCATATTTATTCGAGAGCGTTGAACCTAGCGCCGCTAAAACTGCGGGTGAGGTGAAGTTTTCGCTGGCAATTAATTGCAGGTGATCACGTTGTCGCTCTAATTCACTGAGCAAGACTGCTGCAATATCTGGATCTTCTGCTTGCATCGCAGCGAAATCTGGTCCGAAAAAGGTATCTGTAGACATAACCGAACCCTATGGCTTGTGTGCCACTATCGTGGGCAAGACCGCCTGTAACTGCTCCAAGGAGATCGCTCCCAAGCGCTGTGCAACTATGGGGCCGCCCTTCTTTTCGCGACGGAGGACCGTTGAAGCCGGCCCTTCGGGGAGTACGCCCTCATCGATCATCAAGCCCACCTCATTTGGCATCGCCGGGATATATGTCATATCTCGATTGGGGGCTTGACCTGCGATCGAAGCGCTAGCGGCGGCCAAAGGGCCACTCTTACCAAGGAGCGAGAGCAGGAAATCGCGTTCTGGTACTCGGACCGCGAATTCGGCGAGCGCCCGCCCATCCCCAAGATCCCAACTGAGAGCGGCCTGTGGCGCGAGTTGGATCGTTAAGAGTCCGGGCCAAAAAGCACCAACGACCTTCTGCCAATCTGAATCGAAGTCGGTAGCAAGACCACTGACAGCGGTTACCTTGCCGATCAGCACTTGAGCCGCGGTACCTGGTTGATCTCCGCGCAGTTCGTGAATGCGGTTAACCGCTATCTGATTGAAAGCATCACAAAGATAGAAATAACCATGCTCGGCTGCAACCACGATTACTTCTCCTTGCAGGAGCGCTACCAAAGCGCGGTCTCGTAAGGCAGTCTTATTGCGCGCAGTTAATTTAACAATGTTGCTCACTTCTTCAAGACTCCCACTTCGATCATCTCGGCAATGCGTTGAGCGATATGTGCATCGACCATTGCATGAATTCGCGTTCCATCCTCCGAATAAGTTTCAGAGAGTACCTCACCGCGTTCGTGAATTGCTGATACTAATTCTCCACGGCTAAATGGAATGACTGCAGTTATCTCAACGCGTGGTCGAGGCAGTGATGTTTCGATGGCCTTGATAAGAGTCTCCAGGCCGAACCCGGTGCGAGCTGAGAAGGCGAAGCTATTGGGCTCTTCGCGCAGAAGCTGCATTAAAACTTCGGGTGCTGCAATATCGGCTTTGTTGATCGCAATAATCTCTGGAATGTCACCGCCACCCACATCTTTGAGCACCTCTCGAACTGCACGGATCTGCTCTTGTGGATTGGGATGCGAACCATCGACCACGTGGACGATGAGATCTGCCGCGGCTACCTCTTCGAGAGTGGATTTAAAGGCTTCGATCAGTTGGTGCGGTAGATGGCGCACAAATCCCACGGTATCTGCCAAGGTATAAATGCGACCATCAGAACTTTTGGTTTGGCGAACTGTCGGATCAAGGGTTGCGAAGAGAGCATTCTCTACCAACACCCCAGCATTAGTGAGTCGATTCATGAGAGATGATTTACCCGCATTGGTATATCCGGCAATGGCAACCGACGGAACGTTGTATTTAGTGCGCTCTTGTCGCTTTGTGTCGCGCGCTACCTTCATCTCCTTAATCTCTTTGCGTAACTTCGCCATCTTGTCATTGATGCGACGGCGATCGGTTTCGATCTTGGTTTCACCAGGGCCACGTCCACCAATGCCACCGGCTTGGCGCGAGAGTGAATCTCCCCAACCACGCAGCCGCGGCAACATATAACTCATCTGGGCTAGCTCTACTTGCGCTTTACCTTCGCGAGATTTGGCATGTTGGGCGAAGATATCGAGGATCAGCGCGGTGCGATCAATCACCTTCACCCTAAGTTTCGATTCCAAGGTACGCAATTGCGCTGGCGAAAGTTCTCCATCGCATACAACGGTATCTGCCCCCGTAGCGATGACTGATTGCTTAACCTCTTCAACTTTTCCAGATCCGATAAAAGTCGCGGGATCCGGCTTGTCGCGGCGCTGCACAAAACCTTCCATGACTTCTGAGCCAGCGGTTTCGGCCAGTGCAGCGAGTTCTTTCATAGAGTTCTCGGCATCTTGTGCGGTGCCTTCTGTCCACACACCAACTAATACGACTTTTTCCAAACGCAATTGGCGATATTCGGCATCGTTAACATCTTGCAATTCGGTGGAAAGCCCGGCAACACGACGGAGCGCTTGGCGATCCTGCAGATCTTGTTGATTGCCCTCGTTACTCTCGCTCGAATCATATTCAGCGGCGGCGCGGGCGCTCTCGCGAAGGAGTTGATCGATATCAATATCGAGGGGATCTTGGCCTTGGCTCACAGATATTTATCCAGTTCTACATCCTTCACGAGTACAGCAGGTCCAGTAAGCGTGGCATTGCTATGTCCGTCGGTGTCAACGATTAAGCGGCCACCCGGCGGGGTGATAATCCACCGCGAGGGTAATTTCATTCCTTTATGCAGGGTGGCGGCGAGCGCAACGGCACAGGTGCCAGTACCGCATGATTGAGTTTCGCCGACTCCTCTTTCGAAAACGCGCATCGCGAGTTCACCATTTGGCAAGAAGGTTACAAATTCGACGTTGACTCCATCAGGATAATCTCCATCAACTTCTGGAGCGACTTTGAGATCGCCGATTGCACTTAGGTCATCGACGAAGACCACAGCATGTGGATTACCCACATCGACGTGGATTGCCTTCCAACTCTGATCACCGATAGTGACAATCACTTCGTCATAGACTTCGACCACGCCGCCCATATTCACAGAGATATCGTCAACTGCCGGCACCGCCAAATACTTCATGCCTGCGCGGGTATTAATGGCGAAGATACCTTCGCCTTGGTGACCCCGTTCCACCAGATAGCGCGCCATCACGCGAATTCCGTTGCCGCACATCTCTGCAATCGAGCCATCTTGGTTGCGGTAATCCATGAACCACTTGCCATCGCGCTTAGTAATACGGATAAAGCCATCGCTTCCGATACCCGCAGTGCGATTGCAGATTCGGGCAACCTGATCGGCAGAGATGGTGATCTGATCATCTGGATCGTAGAGCAGCACAAAGTCGTTGTGAGTGCCGTGCCCATAGGTTGCGATCATGCGTTCAGAATAGCCTTTTCGATAGCGCCGAGGCGATCGGAGTCTGCTTCTAGCCAGGTTATGCGCTGATCTCTGCGAAACCAGGTCTCTTGGCGACGGATGTATTGGCGCGTGGCTAATTTAGTCAGAGTAATGGCATCGCCTTCTGAAATATCGCCAGCCCGCATTGCAATCACTTGGGCGTAGCCGAGTGCTGCTCGTGCGGTGCGAGCTTCCAGGATCCCTTGCTTAATGAGAGCATCGACCTCGTCGATGAGTCCGCGTTCAAACATGCGATCTACCCTGAGATCAACGCGCAGGTCGAGTTGGTCACGATCCATCTCAAGTCCAAATTGCAAAGCCTTGGGATAGCGCGTCGAATTTTCTCGCGGGAGGTTCGCTGTAAATGGTTTGCCGGTAATTTCGATAACTTCAAGTGCCCTCACCACACGGCGAATATTTTCCTTTGGGATTGCCGCAGCGGCGGCAGGGTCGAGGATCCCCAGCCGTCGATGCAGAGCGTCGCCACCGATATTTTCGGCTTCTACTTCTAATCTCGCGCGCACAACTGGATCGGTGTCGGGAAAATTCAAATCATCGAGTATTGCTTTGATGTAGAGGCCCGTGCCACCGACAACAATGACGGGGATAGATTCTGCAAGCAGTTCATCAATCTTTGCCCGCGCTTCCCCTTGGTACCAAGAGACGTTGGCATCGGTAGAAACTTCAATGAGATCGAGCATGTGATGGGCAACTCCGCGGCGTTCTTCCATCGTCATCTTCGCGGTTCCAATATCCATTCCGCGATAGAGCTGCATGGAGTCAGCATTAACGATCTGCGCACCAATTCGTTCGGCTAAATCGACTGCTAAATCACTCTTACCGGTGGCGGTTGCTCCCCCTATAACTATCAGGGTCATAGCGATTTAAGCTTCGCCAAGGTGGGCATGCCGATCATGATGGCGGTCGAACCAACTTCTGCCAGGCGTGCATCGTGGGCATCTCCACCACGAGTCTTACGAATTGAATTAACAGTGCCGACCATGAAATTAGGCGAACTCTCGGTAATGGTCACACGTGCAATATCGCCGGGGCGAGCCTGATCGGTATCGATATGGACCAGGCGAAAATCTGGAGTGCGGCCGTTCATCCGCGCACGATCGGCATCGTGGCGGCCTTCGTGATCAGAAACCAAGACCTCGTAACTCTTTCCAACAGAGCCTCGATTGATCTCTCCAGAAATTACTTGTTGTAATTTATGCAGTCGGGTGTACCGCTCGGCCATCACATCATCAGGTATTTGATCGGGCATGGTGGCCGCAGGGGTACCGGGGCGCTTTGAATATTGGAAGGTGTACGCAGCGGTAAATCGAGCCTGCTTGGCAACCTCTAGCGTGGCGGTGAAATCCTCTTCACTCTCGCCCGGAAATCCCACAATGATGTCGGTAGTGATT
>CAIZKO010000009.1 GCA_903933585.1 uncultured Actinomycetes bacterium | reverse complement strand
TGGCTCAAGATATCGAAATCGGTTGCAAGTGTCAGGTCTGTAAGTGCGATCCCTGCTGCTGCGCCACCCCCTGCTGCTAATTGCGCAGATCTAGCTACCTAGCCGAGTTTCTCGGCACTGGAATATTGGTCGCAGTCGTTGTCGGTTCCGGCACGATGGCGACCAATATGAGTTCGGATCGCGGAGTCGAGCTATTCATCAACACTATTTCAACGGTCCTGGCTCTTGGTATTTTGATTTTAATCTTAGGACCTGTGAGCGGCGCGCACTTAAACCCAGCAGTGACTCTCAGCGAGTGGGCGCAGAAGCGCTTATCTGCAGTAAGCACACTGGGTTATTTGATTGCGCAATTCTCGGGCGGTATCGCGGGCGTAGCGCTCGCAAATTTGATGTTTAAAAATCCAGCGCTCTTTCAATCTCATCACCTACGTACCGGCCTCAACCTATGGCTCGGGGAAGTTGTCGCTACTGCTGGGCTCTTATTCCTCATTCAGATGCTGCGCGGCCAAGGAAAGCTGGCGCTCGCTCCCGTTGTTTTAGCGGGTTGGATCGGTAGCGCATATTTCTTCACATCTTCGACATCCTTCGCTAACCCTGCTGTCACATTGGCGCGGGGATTTACCGATACTTTCAGCGGAATTGCACTTCAATCAGTTCCACTCTTTGTGCTGGCTCAATTGATCGGTGCAACCTTAGGAGTTCTCACCGCAAAGATATTTCAACCAGGAGAAGATAATGGAAAATAAGAAGCCAACGGTGCTATTTGTGTGTGTCCATAATGCGGGGCGTTCACAGATGGCTGCCGGATTTATGCGCGAACTTGGAGGTGATCGCGTAGAGGTTCTTTCCGCCGGATCCGAGCCTAAGGCTTCGATAAATCCCGTTGCAGTCGCCGCGATGCAGGAGGTCGGTATTGATATTTCCAATCAAGAGCCCAAGATCCTAACTACGGATGCTGTATTTGAATCTGATGCGGTAATCACTATGGGATGCGGCGATGCCTGTCCGATATTTCCGGGCAAGCGTTATGAAGATTGGGTTCTGGAAGACCCTGCAGGCCAAGATATTGAGTTCGTGCGCAGAGTTCGTGATGACATTAAATCCCGCGTTGAAGCCTTGCTGAGCGAGATACTCTAATTTCCTGCTAAATACTTTCGTCTATCGTCAAAGTGAGAGTTACTTTCACGCCGGCATCAAGTTTCTCTTTTTCTCTTATAACGTTCTTAATCGGCACCGCATAGAGTCCATCTTTAGGAAATAGTGATGTGCTCCATGAAGTTTTTCCTATAGTTACTTGCACCGGGATGACTCCCCAGCCATAGGTAACGCGAGCCGCGATCGCCTTTATTTGCCCCGATTGCTTGGCGGGGACAGTGACAAAGTAAAAGGGAGATGGTCCGCGCCAGTACCAAATTTCCGCGGAGAGCTTTAGTTCCATTGTCAGATATTAAACCGAAAGATTCTCGTGGATAAATTTGAGGGCGGTATCTGCAACTTCCTGCCAGCCACTATCAATCACAAGCGAATGACCGCGGCCCGTGATCTCGATAAATTCAGTCTTGTTCTCGTTCCTGCCTTGTAGCTTAAATGCCGCTGTGGTCAGAGCGCGAGGAACGGCGTTATCCAACTCACCAGAGATGATCAGTAATGGGCCGCGCAGTGGATTATTGAAATTCACTTTTGTGCCGGCCTTCGGATTGAAATTTGCGAAGGCAGCCTCAAAAAGTGGTTTACCTGGCGTTGGAACCGCGTATTCACTATGGAGAGAGTTTGATTCAGCGGCGGAGATGGCATTACCAAAGAGATATCGAAACTTCTCTTGCGTCAAAGTGACTGCGCTATCTCGATTGGAAGGCTTAAGAAGAATGGGAAGATTTGCCTTAAGCACTGAACCGGGAAGTTGCAACACGCCTTTCATCGGAGCTGGGTCGATGGCAATGGTGCAGATGGACAATCCCGCACCGGCCAATTTCTGAACAAGTAATCCTCCGAATGAGTGTCCGACCAGAATGGGTTTCAATGTAAGTTTTTCAATTACCCGATTTATTCGCTCCTCAATATCGGTGACTGAGTGGCCAGCAAAGAGAAGAGGATTGGCGCGCGCTTCGGCAACGTTGGCAGTGTCGCCCGGCCAGCTCGCCGCCATCGTGGAAAATCCACGCGCTTCAAAGTGAGCCTGCCAAAGGCGCCAACTTGAAGGCAGCATCCAAAGCCCATGTACAAAGAGCACTGGTCGCTTCTTCGATTGGTTGATGCGATCGATCTCGGCAAATTCGCGGATCGTCAGCTCTGACATCGTGACTCCCTAGAATATTTTTCTGAATCAATTCTGCTGTTGGGGTTGAATATAGATTAGATCCAACTGCCAAGGAATGGCGCCTGAAGGTTCGCGTAACTCCACTTTGAAATATTTTGCCGCAATATCTCGCAACTCGTGCGGATTTTTCGGGGCACGCCCTTGCATCAATATTCGAACGAGTTCCCCACGGTACTTCTTAGACATATGCGTGATGACAGACCGAGCACCAGCTATCTCTTGAAAGACGCGCACGGCAACGGTGATTTGTGGATCTGATTTCCAGGCACTGACATAGGTCGATGATCTGCAGTCGACGATGAGTTCACTTTCTAGACCGGCTAGCGCCATATTGAGGGCTGCCTTCCAATCAGAGCTCTTAATCTTCATTCTGTAATATGGGATTGAGTCGAGCGGTCTTAGCACCCCAAAGAGCGCCGAAAATATTAAAAGTTGGGATTGAGCTCGCTCTTGCGCGCTCTTTGACAGGGTGCTGTAGTTCAGCGCTTGATAGAGAACTCCGGAGTAAATATCAATGGCAGGGGCGGTTGGCTCGTCAAATATTCCGGTTCCATACTTCTCTAGTACAGATAGTCTAGAAATATTGAGTTCATCGCTGTAGGTAAGTGCATCAAGATCGAGGCGAACCTGACCGATTGGGGGTGTTTTTCCTTCGCTCGGAGGAAGAAGTATCAACACCGAGGAAGGCTAGTGGTGATGGCGCTGGCTCGCTTAACAGAATAATTCGGACACTAACCCTCAACACGACATTTAGCTTGTGTGCTCAATCACGGTCATTTCATGCTCTCACTGTTACTTTTATCCCATGAGCTTCCTCCGTAAGAACAAGGATGACTTGCGCGCGGACATTTACTACGATGACAATGAATTTGAAAATGATTTTGAAAATGAATTTGAAGATGACGACTTTGATAGTGAAAATGAGATTGAAACATTTCGGAAGAAGAAAGAACTCTCTCGAAAAGAGAGAAAAAAGGAGAAGAAAAGAGAGAAAACCTTAAAAGGATTCTCTGATCCGGAATTAGCATCGCGTCTACGTGAGTACGGCGAAAATTATGGTCTCGAGGAAGATCCCTATCTAGAGGGCTTAAGCAATGCCATCGAAGATGGCAAGAACCTCGCCGTCTGGGCTTCCAACGATGTCATGACGTTGATGCCACACCCGGATGTCGAATCGATAGAGGGCCCGATCTACTCTGCGATGGTCCTCGTCCGAAATGTATTGGTATTCGTTCCGGTAGCGCTGACTTGGCTCGCCGTCGGAAAGGCAACGACCGCATTCTCGACTTACACCGCGCAAAGCGCTGCGACTTCCATCGTGAATTTCTTACAGTTCTGGCAGAACGGTTATGGATTACTCTCCAAGACTTGGACGCTTAGCCATATCGCTCAATTGGACTTTTATGTTATTGGCACTGTTATCGTCCTAACCTTCATTACTCCCTTCATGAATCGCTCCGCCGTAAAGAAGGCTTCGCGTTTTGAACAAGATGCCCTCCGTGAACGTTTGTCGCTCGTTATAGAGGTTGAATCATTCTTATTTGATAAGCGTCGCCTTACTCCTCTGACCATTGATTCTGCTTTGGCACAATCTTTTGAACGGGTAGTCGAGGCAACGCATAACTTGATGGTTGCTTCAAAGCGTATTGAGGCCGGACTTAAGGCCCTTCCGCGCATGATCGAAGAGCTTCGCGAAAGCCAACGTACTGCTATCGAAGATGAAGATGAATATCGTCAATTGAAACCAATCACGCAAGAGATTGGTGAAGAAGATCTAGATGAAGTGGAAGCTCCTCAAAGTTCTGACCCCTTTGATCGCTTTGACCAATCTGAAGAGAATCCACCCCTTGAAGTTGAGTTTGGGGATCGTGACACCGACGGAGTCGCCCAAGCGGCGGACACGCTCGACGAGATTTCAAGGCGCGTCGATATCATCGTTCAATCTCTTCCTCAGCGGGCGCATGCGCGAAAAGAGTTGAAGAAGGTCGAAGCCGAAATTGGTAACACCCGTGCGGATTTAGAACTATTGCAGGAAAAATTAAAGAAGCGGCAGAAAAAAGCTTTAAAGCAGACCGACTGGAAAGCTGAAAAGCGCGAGGCTGAACGCAGCAAGGCTTTGGGTCGTCCGAGAACCCTAGGCAATAGCGCTCCCCGTTTTATCGAGGGTGAATGACCGCCCGTAAGGCCGCGCTGGAAGATGCCTCTCACCAAGCGGGCTGGATGTTCGCAGATCTCCTGTTAGCGCTCATGGTTATCTTCTTGGCGGCGCAGTCCTTCGTGCCAAAAGAGGCGAGCCTGCCGACTTTTGCGGGCTTGCTCAGTAATAAGACGAGTTTGAATGGCAATGCGAGTCCACTCAAGACTTCAATCACACTGACTTCGATAGATGAAGCAGCACTCATCATCGCGCTGCAGAATTATGGAGCGATCGCGCACCTACCGGCCGAATACACCATCGAGAGCATGGTTATTGCTGGGGGATTTAACCCCAAGACCGAGTCCTCAGATCGCGGTACCGCTACCGCTTTGCAATATGCCGCAGCAATCGGGTCGTTTAATCTGCCCTACTTCAAGAATTCGGCGACCCTACTGGCCGCCAGCCCAGAGGTGCCCGATGGGGCCGTTGTTCTGAATCTTCAAATCGCTCCAACGGCCCACGCCGCGGGCGGTACCGGGTCGGCCACCCCAACTCCGACTCCTACGAAATAGGCAAAAAACCTACTGTTTTCACTGCTTTTGTAACCTCACAAACGGGGAACTTTCCAGGTAACTATCACATTACAGTTTGGCTAAAAGTCCGGACTTACGCGGCAGGCGCTCAATTCTCTGCGTAAACTAAGCCTATGACTGGTCATTTCAGCGGGGGGTTCGATACTTGCTAGCCCCGACCCCTATGACTGCCGCACGCATTCCCCGCGAGCACTTTGCAAAGGGATTGCGTTATTCCATTTATTCTGTGTTTGCTTTGCTATGCCTGGTTTTCTCTTTCTCGCTCGGTCAAAGCAAAGCTGCTGCTGCAGATGTTATCGATTTAACAATTGTCACAATTGGTCCAAATCAGACAGTTGCGCTACCGATGGGTACTGCAGCGGGTAACACCTTCACTGGAATGACGATCAACTGGGATGCGACTGGTACGAATTTCTCTACAACAGTTGTTGACGCAACAGATACTGCAAAGAACTTGCAACACTTGTATGCGACAGCAGGAACGTACAAAGTCACCGTGGGACCTCCAACGACTGGAAGCATCACGCACTTTGGTAATGGAAATGCCGCATGGGTTTCTGGTGCTGCGTATCTGAGCCAAGTCACCGCCTGGGGTTCGACGATTACAAATCTCTCTGGTGCATTTTATGGAGCAACAAACTTGGTTGCTGTCCCTAATTCGCTTCCTAGCTCCAATGTGACTGATTTGAGTTACTCGTTCCTTGGTACAACGTCCTTTAACAGTTCGACTGTCTCCTCGTGGTCTCCTCAAAACGTCACGACGATGGCGAATATGTTCGATCACGCCACGACATTTAATCAAAATATTAGCTCCTGGAATACCGCAAACGTCACTGACATGTCCAACATGTTTAATGGAGCGCTGGCGTTTAACAATGGTAATGCCGCCATGGCTACTTCGGGCACTAGCTGGAGCACCGTAAAGGTCACAACAATGGCCGGGATGTTCCAAGGCGCAATTGCCTTCAATCAAAATATAAGCAGCTGGGATACCCACCTGGTCAACTCAATGGCCAACATGTTTAGTGGCGCGATGGACGACGTGCGGATTTATGGACGAGCACTCTCGGCAGCTGAGATCGCGCAATTGAACAATATCGATACCGTCGGCGATGGAATCCCCAATTGGTGG
>CAIZKO010000008.1 GCA_903933585.1 uncultured Actinomycetes bacterium | reverse complement strand
GCGCTGGGCAGAATCTTGGCGATGTCATAGACCGATGCATGTTTGCGATGCACAGCACCAAAACCATCGCTTACAAAGAGATCCATTCCAGAAGCCAATTGAGCCGCCAATGCCGCGCGCTCTGCCTCATCCTTTGATGTTTCAGCGGCTTCGTAGCGAATATTTTCTAGGAGAAGTATCTGCCCTGCTTGGAGAGCGGCCTTCTTCGCATCAACTTCCGCTCCAACGATCTCTGATGAAAAGAGAACTGGAGAGCCAAGTAGATCACCCAGTCGATGTGCGACCGGAGCAAGAGTCATATCTGGATTGCGTTCACCCTTGGGGCGTCCAAGGTGAGCGGTGATTACAACGCTGGCGCCGTTGTCAACCAAATATTTAATGGTAGGCAGCGATGCCCGAATGCGACCGTCATCTCGAATGACTCCCTCTTTAATAGGGACATTAAGGTCGCACCGGAGCAGAACACGCTTTCCTGCTACATCAAGGGATTGAAGCGCAGTAAAACTCATTAGAGAGATTTACCCACAAAGGTGACGAGGTCGACGAGGCGGTTGGAGTAACCCCATTCGTTGTCATACCAACCTAGAACCTTTGCGGTCGATCCGATCGTCTTGGTAAGTCCAGCATCGAAGATGCAAGAACTTGGATCGGTGACGATATCGGCGGAAACGATTGGGTCTTCGGTATATTGCAAGATTCCCTTGAGTGGGCCTTCAGCGGCCTTCTTCATTGCCGCGTTAATCTCTGCTGCAGATACCTCGCGAGCGAGTTCAACGGTGAGGTCGGTAGCAGATCCCGTTGGGACTGGAACGCGTAGTGCATATCCATCGAGCTTTCCCTTGAGATTAGGCAAGACCAACGCGATTGCCTTGGCTGCGCCAGTAGATGTAGGAATAATTGAAACGGCGCCAGCGCGAGCGCGACGAAGATCCTTATGTGGCTGATCGTGCAGTGATTGGTCATTTGTATAAGCGTGCACTGTGGTCATCAATCCACGAACAATGCCGAACTCTTCATCCAAGACCTTTGCCATTGGAGCGAGACAGTTGGTGGTGCACGATGCGTTGGAGATAATGTGATGAGATGCTGGGTCGTACTTCTCGTCGTTTACGCCCAAGACGATGGTGATGTCCTCGTCAGTAGCAGGTGCAGAGATGATGACCTTCTTAGCGCCGGCAGTGATGTGCTTCTTTGCATCGGCGGCCTTAGTGAAGAAGCCAGTAGATTCGATGACGATATCTGCATTGAGCGCTGCCCAAGGCAAGTTTGCGGGATCGCGCTCTGCGAAAACTTTGATGGTCTTGCCGCCGACGGTGATTGAATCATCCGTGTAGGTGACAGGGAGGCCGAGGCGACCAAGAATCGAGTCATATTTCAAGAGGTGGGCGAGAGTGTGATTGTCTGTGAGGTCGTTGATTCCAACAATCTCAAAATCGGCTCCAGCGAGGAGCGCTGCCCGGAAGAAGTTACGTCCAATACGGCCAAATCCATTAATTCCAACACGAATCACGATAATCCCACCTTCATAAATAATGAGTTTTCTCATTAAGCACTGTAAATCATCACTACATTGTGATGCTTAAATCCTATCAGTCGGGCTAATCAGCCAATAAATCAGGTGTGAGCCCCGCCTCAGTATCAGGAATTCCTAGATCGTGAGCACGTTTATCCGCCATCGCTAGCAGGCGGCGAATCCGTCCCGCAATTGCATCCTTCGTCATGGGAGGCGTTGCTAATGAACCCAACTCTTCTAGGCTCGCCTGTCCATAATTAATCCGAAGTTCACCTGCATCCTTCAAATGTCCAGGAATCTCTGGACCTAAAATCTCTAAGGCCCTGGCTACCCGGGCAGATGCCGCCACTGCCGCGCGCGCCGATCGTCGGAGATTGGCATCATCAAAATTTGCAAGACGAT
>CAIZKO010000007.1 GCA_903933585.1 uncultured Actinomycetes bacterium | reverse complement strand
GGTACCACCGAGCTCTGCCGTCATATCCGTCTCCACAAAGCCTGGGGCGATCACATTGAAAGTCAGCCCGCGAGAGCCATACTCGCGCGCTAGCGCTCGCGCCATCCCAATCAAGCCGCTCTTTGTAGCGGCATAGTTGACCTGACCCGCAGAACCTAGCATTCCAACCACCGATCCAATAAAGATGACGCGACCACTTCGCTTCTTCATCATGGGAGAAATTGCTCGTTGCGCAGTCCTAAAGGCTCCCGTGAGATTGGTTTCTACCACGGCGGTGAAATCTTCATCGCTCATGCGCATAGTCAACCCATCGCGAGTGACACCAGCATTGGCTACGAGAACATCCACTGCGCCGTACTTCTCTTCGATTTCGGTGAAGGCGCTCTTTACGCTCGGTGCAGAGGTGACATCCATCTGGACACCGACCAAGCCTTCGGGAACTTCACCTGAGCGATAGGAGACGATTACCAAATCTCCATCGGTGGCGAAGGCCTTGGCAATCGCGAGCCCGATCCCTCGATTTCCACCTGTCACAAATACGATCCGAGGGGTTTGCTGCGTTTGCGTCATGAGAGCAGATTAACCACTACTCACGCGTACTTAAAAGAGGCGCGAAGGCAGGCGCACCCATAGGCTTATCTGGTGCTCCGAAGAAATGATCGATCGCCGCAAAAGCCACCTGCAATCGTCATAACTAACGCTCAAGAAGCACTCTCACAAGAGCAGCGCGGTAGACAGCGCCGATATTTCATCTCGATGATGGTGAGAACCGCATGCTTTATCTCCACCATTTTCCTTCCCAACCCCTACCGCTGGTTTGCGATGGCAGGAGCCGTCTTTCTGCCATATATCGCAGTGGTCATTGCTAACGCTGGACGCGAGACAATTACTGGAAAGAACGCCATCATGAATAACCAGCGCCGCCAAATTACAGAAGGTTAAAGCGCGGTGTTAAGTACCTGACGTTGATAGAGATCAAAGTAAAGACCCCGTAACCCAACGAGATATTCGTGAGTTCCTCGCTCCACGATACGTCCAGATTCCAAAACCAAGATTTGATCCGCCTTTTGGATCGTCGACAACCTGTGCGCAATCACGATGCTGGTGCGTCCCTTCAGGGCTACCTCAAGTGCAGACTGAACGAGCGCTTCATTTTCGGAATCCAGGTGCGCGGTCGCTTCATCGAGAATGACGATGCTAGGAGCTTTGAGGAGAAGTCGGGCGATAGCCAAACGTTGCTTTTCGCCACCGCTGAGTCGATGACCGCGTTCTCCCACAACCGTATCCAACCGATTTGGCAGAGTTTCTATAAATGCCCAGATCTGCGCGGCTTCGCAGGCGCTTTGAATCTCTTGCATGGTCGCATCCGATTTGGCATAACGTAAGTTCGCTTCGATAGTGTCATGGAACATATGAGAATCTTGAGTAACAACTCCAATTTCATTTCGCAAAGAGCTCAAGGTGATCTCACGGATATCTACTCCATCGACCTTTATCCCCCCTTGAGTAACATCGTAAAGTCGAGGAACTAGTCCAGAAATAGTGCTCTTGCCTGCGCCTGATGGACCAACAATCGCGGTAAAAGTTCCAGGTTCGCAGATGAATGAAATATCTTGAAGTACAACGCCTGAATCGACCATCTCCTTCTTCGCGGCTAGCTCCAGAGATGCGAGGGAAATTTCACTCGCCTTTGGGTAGGCGAATTGCACATGATCAAATTCAATGGCGGGGCGAGCAGTTGTAATCGGCACTGCGTTCTCATGATCTTGCACCATAGGTTGTAGGTCGAGAACTTCGAAGACACGTTCAAAAGATACGAGCGAGGTCATCACATCAACGCGCACATTAGAGAGCGAGGTAAGCGGTCCGTATAGACGGGCCAGCAGCGTTGTAATTGCTAGTAAAGAACCAACCGTGATCGCTCCGGAGATCGCCAAGTGGCCACCGATTCCATAAGCCAGCGCAGTTGCAACTGAAGCGATAGTTGTTATCGTCATGAAAAAGATGCGGTTGAGCATCGCGGTTTGAATTCCTATATCCGCTACCCGGCGGGCTTTCATACGGAATGTTTCGTGCTCCTTCTTCGGCTCTCCGTAAAGAGTGACCAGGAGCGCTCCAGAAACATTAAATCGCTCGGTCATGGTGGATGCCATCTCGGCATTTAAGTTAAAGGAGGCGAGGGTCAATCGTTGAATCTTCTTGCCCACCCATTTTGTAGGAATGAGAAAGAGCGGAAGCAGCAATAGTGAGGCGACCGTAATCTGCCAGGAGAGGGTGATCATCGCGGCAGCAACGAGAGTGAGCGTCAAAATATTGCTCAAGATTCCCGAGAGTGTGGTGGTAAATGCATTCTGTGCGCCCATGACATCGGAGTTAATGCGCGATATCAGCGCACCGGTCTGCGTACGGGTAAAGAAGGCGATGGACTGCTTCTGTATATGCGTGAATACCTGAGTGCGCATCTCATAGATCAGACCTTCGCCAATACGCGAAGAGAACCAACGTGAGACCAGGTTGACGCCGGTATCTACAACTGCAATAACACCGACGATCAGGGCAAGATCGGTGACCACTCGCCCATTTTTTGGGATTACGCCCTTGTCGATCAAATTCTTTAAAAGGAGTGGGGTTGCTACCGTGAGAAAAGAATCGGCGATCACCGTGAGCAGAAAGAAGAGAAGATAGAGCTTGAAGGGTTTTGCAAATTCCCAGATCCGTCGAACCGTACCAGCCTTCAATTTAATATCTTTAACTGCTGGGTCCCGTGTCATTGAGCGCATTGCGGAGTGCGCGCCTCCGCCTCCACCGCCACCCATTGACATCAGATATCCTTAATAAAAGTTAGACGGTGAAACCGATGG
>CAIZKO010000006.1 GCA_903933585.1 uncultured Actinomycetes bacterium | reverse complement strand
GATTCATCGCGCCAAATCCATCTACCTTGGCATCGATATTATGGCCATCTGGCCCATCTACCAGGCGGATATTGCGCACCTTGGTGCCAACTTTGAGTGGCGCGGAACTCCCCTTAACTTTCATATCCTTGATGATAGTTACATCATCGCCATCTGCGAGCACGTTGCCCGCTGAATCTTTGATGACTAACACATTCAGTCCTTCTTCTTGCTCCTCGGCCGGATTCCACTCATGCGCACACTCGGGACAAGTAAGTAGCGCTCCTGATTCATATGTGTATTCACATTGGCAGTTAGGGCAAGGAGGGAGTTGACTCATGTTGAGAGTGTAACTTCATATCTCAACGGTCATTCTTCCTGTTTACTTGGACTATGCAATTGACGAGGCGTGAGTTACTAATCTCCGCTGGAATCTCAGTTGCCTCCATGTCGTCAATTTTACAGGCGGCTGCGGCGACGCCCAGGGCGCTGCGCAACGGAGTTGATATCTCATGGCTACCCGATGTGGAAGCAGCGGGCGGCCACTTCTTCACAAACACGAGTAAGCGAATTGACGCGATTTCACTTTTGAAATCCACTGGCGTAAAAGTTGGCCGAATTCGAGTTTTCGTGAATCCGGATACTAAAAATGGCAACCTTGATCGCGGCATTGCACTCGCAAAAAGGTTGAAATTGCATGGAATGGATATCTGCATCGATCTGCATTATTCCGATACATGGGCAGACCCTTCTAACCAATCCACGCCGGTCGCCTGGCCAACTGAGATCTCTGCCCTTGAACACCAAGTTTCAAAGTACACCGAGGAAACACTGCAAAGGTTTGTTAAAGCTGGGGCTCCTCCACAGTGGGTGCAAATCGGTAACGAGATTGCGGGAGGTTTCCTCTGGCCGCTTGGCAGAATCACCACGGGTACACCGACCGAATGGCAGAACTTTGCGCTACTTCATAATGCCGCAACGCACGCTTTGAGAACTATCTTGCCAAAATCGAAATCCATGGTGCATCTGGAATGTGGTGGAGATGCTAATCGAATTCGTTGGTGGTTGGATAACGCAACAGCATATGGTTTAACAAATTTCGATGTAATTGGATTGAGTTATTACAGCCAATGGCAGGGCAGCCTTGCGAATTTAGGACAGGCGCTCGCCGTAGTTACAACTGAGTATAAGAAACCGGTGGTAATAGCAGAAACCGCGTATCCATGGATCGCTAAGCCATTTGGAAATGATGTACTGGATACAGAAAAGTCGAAATTAGATGGATTCTCGGTGTCACCAGCGGGGCAACAGAAATTCGTAAAATCACTCGCCGAAATGTTGCGTCAGCAACCAAATAATCTTGGACTTGGCATGTGGTGGTGGGAAGGTTTGGCGACAGCCATTCGATCAACTTCAGGCGTGGATCTCTGGAATGGCGGAATGGCGAACTCGGCTCTCGTCGATTTAGCCGGAAAAGCTCTACCCGCGCTTAAATCTCTAGGTGCCTGAAAATTATTCAGCCATTTGAATTAACTCGTGAAAGTCCGCTTTCTCCATTTCGCAGTTACCCTGAACTGCTTTTAACCAATCTTGATACTCCACATTTGTTGGAGCCACCAACTGCCACTTTTCATAGGCACTTGTGTTTTCCCAGGAGAGCACGAAAGATGCGTGATCGAGATATTTCCCTGTTTGAACGAAACCAAACTGAAAACCAGCTTCAAGGTTTTTTAGTGCAAATCTTGAAAAAGCGTTCCCTAGTTCTCTAATTTCCTCTTCACGACCTGTAGGCACTTCCCACTGGGCAATTTCTAGCAATCTGGCCATATAAATCACTCCTCGACTGAGACGATTTAACTTAACTACATCATTCACTCTAGACTCAATATTTAGATTCCGCAGTATGGGCTCAGACACAGCGGTCCCGAGCTGAGGGGTTAACATCGCAGTAAAGTGAAAATTGCAAGTACGGGTAGACCAAGGAACGGAAGGGACGACCATTGGAGACGGCTACTCAGCAGCGCAAGGTAATTCGCACATTAAGCGCCGCACAAATCCTCAATGGCGTCGGAACCTCCGGAACCGTCGCAGCGGGATCGCTACTAGTCACTTCAATATCTAAATCAGAATCATTAGCTGGTCTTGCACAGACGACCACCGTATTAGGTGCTGCAATGATGGCGCTACCGTTGGCGAAACTTACGCAAAAGGGTGGCCGCCGGCTTTCGCTCATGAGTGGCTATTCCATTGGAGTTATTGGGGCGATCCTCGCCATATTGGGAGGCACTCATAAAGTTTTATTTCTAATGCTAACGGGTGCATTTATGGTTGGAGCGGCTTCTGCATCAGGTTATCAAGCACGTTTCGCCGCAATCGATTTAGCAACACCAGAAAATCGTTCCAAGAATCTCTCACTTGTTGTTTGGGGCTCCACAGTTGGTGCCGTAACCGGGCCAAACCTGATGCAACCAGCGGGCGACTTCGCGCATTACTTGCATCTGCCACGACTCGTCGGCCCATACTTCATCGCAGGAACAAGCCTCACGCTCGCAACAATCGTGATCTTCTTCTTTCTTAAACCCGATCCATACCTGATGGCAAATATGTCTTCGGATGGTGTTACGCAAAAGAAGCACGAAACCACACGAGCTGCTCTCAAGCACATCCGAGAAATTCCACACGCCCTATTTGCTATAACAGCAGTAGGAATCGGCCACCTCGCGATGGTCTCCATAATGGTCATGACACCGGTACATATGTCACATGTTGATGTGACGCTCTCGGTAATAGGACTTGTAATTAGCGTTCATGTTTTAGGCATGTATGCCTTCTCCCCTGTGGTTGGAGCGCTCAGCGATAGATTGGGACGTATCCGTGTCATTCAGATCGGGGTTGCAATTTTATTGGCCTCTGCCGCCACTGCCGGACTATCCCCTGCAATGAACGCAGTGCAGCTTGGAATAGGGCTCTTTCTGTTGGGATTGGGTTGGTCATGCACGCTCATCGCGGGCTCTACCCTTTTATCAGAAGCCGTCTCAGTAGAAATGAAGCCTTCCTCTCAAGGTGCCAGCGACTTAGTCATGAATCTCATGGGAGCAGTCGGTGGTGCAGCCAGTGGAGTAATTATCGGAGTGCTTTCCTTTGGGTGGCTCTGCCTTTTTGTTGCAGTTCTCGTCTTTGCCCTAGGCGCGTGGTCTCTAAAAGTTAAATAGTCTGGGGAACCGCCTTCCAGTCCTATTTTCCCTTCTTGATTCCGTAGTACCAAAAAGCCCAGGTAATGATTGCCGCTGGAATGACATTAATTCGTTCGTGCGCGCTTTTAGAAAGTGCGTTGAGAAAAACTCCCACGATGCTTATCGCGAAGAAGAATTTTGGAAGCCAAGAGGGTTTAACACGAACGGTGTGAAAGATGAGTTTAAATATCCACACCTGGCAGATCACAAGCGCTAGCTGGAAGACGTAAAGCACCCTGATCCCCGATGGAAATTCGGTGTATTGACCTCCCGCCGCCCGCGTATGAGCAAAGCCAGCGTTCAAAACCACCCCAATCAATAGGGCGATATTCCACGTAAATGAGGCGAGAACAACTATGAAGGCTGCCGGGTTCCTACTAAGTTTTTGCTCCATGAAATAATTTTAAACCTTCTCCAAGTTTTATCTGCTGCTCAACTCCGCCAATTTCTACCCATTTAGGGAGATCAGCGCGACTCCGGCAACAGCCAAAAAGATCCCTAGATACTGAACCTTGTGGAGACGTTCGTGTAAGAACCGGAAAGCCAAAATGGATGTGACGATGGGGAAGAGCGATCCCAGGACCATCGCGACTGAAACAAGGCCCTTCGTCGTTGCCAGACCCAATAAGTAGTTAGCCATAAAGTCCGCGGTTCCAATAACGGCCAGGAGCTTTAAATCCGTCAACTTAAACCCGCCGACCGTACGATAACGAATCGCGATTACAACACAGATCGAAACCGAGATAAAACGCATGGAAGTCATTGTTAACAATGAACTTGTCTTCGCTCCTTGAGCCATAAAGGTAAGGGCCGTTCCGAATCCAACCGCCGCACACAGTCCAAGGAAGAGCGGCTTGATCGGCAACTTCTTCACAAGTTCGGGTCCAGAAGCGCAGAACGCCCCCGCTAAGGCAACAGCCATTCCAAGGTATTGAATGGCGTGTGGTCGTTCGCCATGAATATATGAATAAATCAGCGGGATGATTGCGCTAAGTGAACTAATGGGTGAAACAACTCCCATGCGACCCGTTGCTAGGCCCGTATAAAAAGCTGTCAGTCCTAAAAATCCGGCAATACCCGCGCCGATTGCGGGAACGAAATATCCGTTCCACGACAAGGTCGGTGCCACCCATGAACCACTCAGAAGGATTGCAACCGTACCAACAAGAAGCCCTATCGCTTGTGATACTCCTGTGACCGCGAGGGACTTATAACGCTTGGCGAGATTGCCTCCCAGAAAATCAGCGGTCCCCCATAAGACGCTGGAGAAAAGTGCGAGGAATGAGGCCATCGCTGAATCCTAGTGAGGAACTTCTAAATGGACCCTCAAAAATAGATTTAGTGCGACTTCTTCTTTCTCTTAGGCGCAGGTATTTCATCAGAGGTCACTTCAACGAGGCGCTTTAGCCACTTGGCATCGTTGGCTTTTATATTAGAAATCTTAAAGGCCGGTTTAGCTCCTGGGTAAGGAAAGCCTGTTCCGATGCGTCCAGCTATTTCTGCACCGGCTTCAGTGGATCGAATGAAAAAAGTATTATCGCAAATGAGGCCGAACATCTTGCCCTTATAAAAGAGGCCGTACTCGCCAAACATTTTTCGGGCATCCACATCTAGGGGCAGAAGTCTCTCCAGTGTCTTCTCAACAAACTTGGGATCGGATGCCACGAGTTAAGTGTAAAACAGAAGTCAGATTAGAGGCCAGAGTCTCTGTACCTCTTTGCGGCAGCCGCCAATCCAGCGAGTTCGTCGGCCTTTACAGCGCGCGGACCCGCAGACCAATTCGCTGGATCGGCTGCATACTGTTTACCGTAAGCAGCAGTATCCCTCTGAGTTCGCCATCCCTCTGCCAGAGGCCCAAGGTCATATGTGTCATAGCCGATTCGATCTAGAAGTTTGGTTACGAGAGCTTTCGCCTCCGCGTTATCTCCCGCGATAGTTAACGCGCACCGATCAGGGGCGCCCGATGGACGCGCCAAAGACGCTAGGTGTTCGAAATAGATATTGTTAAAAACTTTTACTACCTTTGAATCTGGTAAAAACTCTTGCAACAACTCAGATGTTGTTGTCCTTTCATCATCAAGCTCTGCAATTTGGCCATCTCTTTGTGGGTAATAGTTCATGGTGTCGAGAACTACCTTGCCACGCAATTCGTCAACGGGAACATCGCGGTAGTTCTTCAAAGGAATTGTTACAACAACGACATCTGCTTCTGTAGCAACCTCGCGAGGGGTGGCTGCGTGAGCACCAGTTCCTAATTTGGCAACAAGCTCTGAAAGAGTCTCTGGTCCCCGGCTGTTGCTGAGAATGACCGTATCCCCTGCGTTAACAGCCAATTGCGCAACAGTGCTTCCGATATTGCCGCTACCTATAAATCCCCAACTTGCCATAACTATTCCTCTTTCTTTTGTGATTACTGAGATGTTACATCTAACCCTTTGCTTAGGCGTAATATTCCCTTCATGGGGAAGATTGGTTCAGGAGCAATTTTTGCGGCGATAATGGTAATTACCATCGTCGGTGTCGACGTTCTCTTCTTTCGACATCACACAAGTGAGAGACTCGCAGCAAATGTGGGCATCGTGCTGGTGGCCGCCGCCTTTTACTGGAGATTTTTCAAACACTGATACTAAACATTCAGTCTTGTAACCCGTGAAGTGCGGCTCGCAAAGAATTTTGTGACAAGGTGTGGAAGTATAAAGTCATGCCTACTAGAGCCTCGCAGCGTCAGGCTTTTGCACTTGGAGTAATCGCGGTCGCAATCGGAATCTTTGTCGGAGAATTAGCTTCAAATTTTCACTCTGCATGGAAATCACCCGTCGATACCCTCGGCAATTGGATCATCAGCGTCATTCCGCGCTCGGTTGAATCCATCGCGATCACTCTCTTCAGCACACACGATAAGGGTTTCCTTGTAGCCACTATTTTGCTAGCAGCTCTGCTGCTCGGTGGAGTGGCGGGAGTTTTAGCACTACGGAATAAGAAAGAAGTTGCCTTCGCAATCATTGGACTAGAGACGACCTTCGGGGTTATCACCGTGCTCGCTCGGCCTCATGCGGGGATTACGGCGATCGCCCCTTCACTAATAAGCGGCTTGGCGACCTCACTGATTATTTACATTGCTCTCGGAAGAGCAAAGGTTGTACAACCTGAAGTGAATTCTGCGACAGAACTGAAATCCCGGCGCCAAGTTCTCAAATACGCAGGTGGGGCCGGTGCTCTTGGTGGGCTGATGCTTCTTTCTGGGCAAGGCGTAAAAACCCACAGCCTCAATGTGATTAAACGATTGGCAATTAAATTGCCAAAGGCCACACACCCACTTCCGGCACTCCCGGTAGATCCTGCGTCATCGATCCGGGGGCTTTCGACGCTTATCACGCCGAATAACGAGTTCTATCAAATTGATATAGCGATCAATGCGCCAATCTTTGATGTAGAGGCGTGGACTCTGACAATCAATGGACTGGTGAAACATCCAATTACATTGACGTATGCCGAATTACTTAAGCGCCCCCTCTTCGAGCTCGATGACACTATGTCTTGTGTATCCAATCCGGTTGGCGGACCCTTGGTTGGCAACGCGCGCTGGCTCGGATGTCGGCTCGACGATCTTATCCGCGAAGCCGGGCCGCTCTCTTCAGCTGATCAAATTTTAAGTTCCTCGAGTGATGGCTTCAGTGCGGGCTTCCCCCTCAATCTCCTGGATGGTCGGGATGCCATGATTGCTGTCGGAATGAACGGCCAACCGCTTCCGATTAAACATGGCTTTCCCGCGCGGATAATAGTTCCCGGACTATATGGATATGTATCAGCCACTAAATGGCTGACAAATATCGAACTAACCCGTTTTGATATTAAGCAAGGTTTCTGGATTTCACGAGGCTGGTCACAACTTGGCCCGATCAAAATGGAATCACGAATTGATTATCCAATTGATGGTGCCTCGGTGCCTGCGGGTAAATTCCGATTCGCAGGAGTTGCTTGGGCGCCACTCGCCGGCATCGCCGCAGTGCAATTAGGAATCGATGGAGTTTGGAAAGATGCGACGCTGGGACCATCTCTCTCCGGAACGACCTGGCGACAATGGTGGTTCGATTGGAATACAACGGGCGGTAAACATTTAGTTCAGGTACGTGCAGTTAGCGTTAGCGGTGAAGTGCAGACCCAAGCGGTCGCCGACGTCGCCCCCAATGGAGCATCAGGCTGGCATTCGATCAAAGTTTCGGTCTAGATCTCTCTGAAAGTTGTATAGAAAGATTTCATTGACCTTGGAGTAAACATTCTTATTCTGTAACATTTCTACATGACTTTTTCAGGACTTAATTTCAGCGGCGTACTCCTCGCCTTTGCTATCTCATTTATTAGTGGCGGAATATGGTTTGGCCCCAAGACCTTTTATCCAGTGTGGTTGAAGGCGAAAGGCATCGAGTCTGGCGTTCTTACGGCGAAGCAAAATAAACCTTTTATTCTCTTCGGCGGGACCATAGTTGGAGTTCTCTTCCAAACCCTCACCGTCGGACTAATAGTTAATTCGCTACAAAAAGGTCACTCAAATTTTGGAATAATTGATGGGGCTGGAGTCGGATTCGCCTTAGGTGTAGGAATTGGAATGTTCGCATCACTAAGCCATCGTCTTTTTTCGGGAGAGAATTTCAAGGCCTGGCTAATTGAAACGGTCAACGATGCAATCAATTTGACCATAGCAGGGGCGATTATTGCATTCTTCAACTAAAGTGGTCCACATGAGTCAACCACTTCTCTACTCCGTTGAACGTGAATTCCCCGTTAGAGTTTCAACCCTTTGGTCGGCATGGACAAAGGCAGAAGAGCTCGAAAATTGGTATCACCCTACAAATTTTGCAGCAGTGAAAGGTGCAACCGTCTCGGCTCTCTATCTTGGCGGAATCTGGGCGTGTGGAGTGGATGTGCAACCTCATAATTTTGTTGCTTTCTTCTACGGCAAATATATTAAAATAGAAGAGTTCACCGTAATTGAACACACAATGCATTACACCGAGTCAAAGTTAGATTTTGATGCAAAAGATCTCACGACTCCTTCCCACCTAGTTGTAATCAATTTTGAAGATCGCGGCGAAAACTCGTGGGTGAAGTTCTCTCAATTTGGCGATCTTCCGGCAGGGGAAGAAAAGCGCGCTCAGGCCGGTATGGAAAGTTACCTGGACTCACTCGCTCTATATCTCAAAGGCGGTCAAACCCCCGGCGAATAGTTACCTCTTGCCACTATTCAAGTCGCCGAGATGCGTGTGCTTAAAACCAGAATCATATTTAAGGCCGTATCCAAAGAATCGATCCCAGCCAATATGACCCAGCCAAATGATTCCAATTGCTAAAGCTAATTTGCTATCCACTCTCCACGCCAAAAGAATCAGGATGGACGGTGCGAAGTTACTGTGACCTAGGTTGTAAAAGAAAGCCCCTACTTTCGTGTTGGCCAAGTAACCGAGCATAAAGATATCTGGAGCCAGAAGTAAGACTGGGTAAAGCCACCACTTCTGGTGTTGCCCGGCAAAGAGAATAACCGTCGCAATTAGTAGTACTAGGCCTTCAAGACGAAGCCAGAGTTTGGGCTTTCCAGTCACATAGGTTGGTTCCATAAAAAGAGTATAAAAGAGGTGACACTCAACTTGCCAAAACTAATGGTCTACTTCGCAGATTTGGGATTCGAAACTATCCAGCGACTAAAAGGTTGTCCTTTGAATTCGTAAATCTTTGCACTACCCCGACCGTAAACCACAGAAAATTCTTTCCCGTTTTTTCTGCGCAAGGTGCCCAACATAATGACCCAAGGGATGCCAGTTCCAGGAGCACGAATTCCTCGCATGCCAGTACTTTGAATCCAGGGATTTGAAATCTCTTTAACGGTGATCAGCGACGATTTAGGTGCCCGAATTGAGCTATGAAATGCACCTATCTGCTCGAGCCTGGAAAGTTGTAAAACCAACTCCCCGCCCTCTTCAATCACTTCAGCCATAATTAAATAATACGCCGGATTGCTGCGGTCGTTTACATTCGGGGTATGTTCCGTTAGCCATTTAGTTGACCCAAAGAATCGGAGATCTAACCCTTAAGTAGATTAACCCTAACTCTCCCCTGGGTAATTGCAGCCCCCAACAAGACTATTACGCAGCCAATGGGTTCATTCCAGGTGACGTGTTCTTTTAAGAAGACGATCCCCATAAAAATGGTGACGACCGGGGTCACATACATGATGGTCGAGGCAACGATGCTTCCCGCCCGTTCGATGATCTGCAGATTCCATACAAATGCTATTCCGCTTCCCAATAACCCAAGGCAGAGCACGGAACTAAATTGCCACAGAGTGTTCGGGGCATGTTTCACGCCGGTAAAAATGAAAAAAGGGAGCAAGGTTACCGTAGAGAAACAAAGCTGGGTGGTCACAACGGCTTGCGTTCTTAAGCCCAATGGCAAGATGTATTTCTTTGAATACGGAGATGAAAATCCATAACAAAGCGGAAAGCTCAACATAGCTAGGATTGCCCACAGCGGATTTTCCCCAAGGCCTTGCCAGATTCCCACGATTGTTATCACCCCTACAAACCCAATAATTAAGCCGATCGCTTGATCTTTTTTGAGTTTTTCCAATCTGAAAACAAAAGTCGCAAAGAAAACAGTTGCAAGAGGGACAGTGGCGGCGAATATTCCCGCCAATACCGAACTTATACGAGTCTCGGCGGCGCAAAGAAGAACCCCATAGATCGAGTTAAAGACCAATGACAAAATAAATAGGTGAAAAAGTGCGCTCCTTTCGCGCGGAAGTTTTATCTTTATTCGTCTTGTATAAACCACCATGAAGAGAGCACCAAGTCCATACCGAGCAAAGGCCACTCCGATCGGGGTTAAGAACTGCAATCCGCCTTTAATAAACATGAAATTAGAACCCCAGGCGACCGCCAGAGCAAAAAAGATCGGCAACCAAGATTTGGTTTTACTCATGGAGCAAGTATGGAGTACCAAACAGGCATAAAGGGAATCTTCATCTAACTCTTCTGCTCGCGCACGCTAGTCGTCTTTCCAAGGATGAATAAGAGAAGAGTCGCCCTTTTATACCTGGCTTGAGTCGAACTGGATTTGGTCTTTCCTGCTTAATGAAAGATAAACAACAAGGATCAAAATTGCACTGAGGAAGATGAAGCTCGTCTTGGTTGTTCCCAGTCCCCAACCGCCGTACTTAGGGTCATTCTGCGCCATTTGGTCACCGATGGCAGCCCCCAACGGACGAGTCACGACATAGACCGCCCAGAAAGCGAATACGTGATTGATGACATTGAACTTCCAAAGCAGAGCAAATGTCGTGATAACTCCAGCAAAAATAAAGAAGGAGATTCCATAGCCAAGGCTAAAGCGCTCTGCAATTAAGTCACCGACACCTGTTCCAAGTGCAAAGGTGAAGAGAATGGTGAGCCAGTAAAACGCTTCGCGCCTATTTGTGTAAATACTATGAATAGAGAGTGACTTCTCTGATCCATACCAAGCGGCAAAAGTCAGCCCCAGAAGAACTGCCCAGACAAAGCTCGATGTTAATAGGGAAATATTGAAGTTATCTGTGAGGTTATCGGTGAAGAGTGTGCCTGCGATGCTGATCAAGACAACCACTATCCAGTAAAGAGCAGGCGTATAAGTCCTGGAACGGAATTGGAAGAACAGCGCTATTGCAAGAACAATAACAGTGAAGACAGTTGTACCGTTGAGACCAAAGCCAAGGGTGTTGTTCAGATAATCGGCGAAAGTCTCCCCCACCGTTGTGCAAAGCACCTTAATAATCCAGAAGAACGCCGTTACCTGGGGAACTTTTACGATGAGGCGATTATCGTGAAATGCTTTGTGCAGGTGGTCTTGTACATTTTCCATAGGGTGAGGGTACAGTGCGATCGCTAATGAGGTTAGTTTTATCGTTGAATTTTGCCTGTGAAAGAAGAGTCGCCGTATAAGCCGGATTTCTTTATTTATGCTCAATCAGTTTCGAGAATTTTCATAGACTTGAATGAATTCTTTTTGTGAGTATCTTTTAATGCACTTAACAATTAGCGCCATGGGCAAGTCTTCAATTTTTCTAAATCTTACGCAGGATTTACCGATGTCCATTCGCTTTCCAGAGGCCGCATATGCTTTTTCAAAGGCTTCTCGCTCCTCAGCGTTAACGGCATAGCAACCCATTAAATACAATGAGATGTTGTTTTTCTGTGCAGCTAGAGAGATATAATTTAACGGTTTCTTGTTGTAGGTATCCGGATACTTTTCGAGTGGTATCTCCCACGAAATCATGCCTGAACGCATGGTTTCATCAAATCCGGGTTTAATGTTTTTGTTTACTAGCCCTCTAATTTCTAAAATTATTGCTGCTCTTTCAGGAGGAAGTGATTTTATGTAGGCGGCCACTGTTTTCTCTGTGGATTGCATTTTGGAATTGTAGGCCTAGCGAGACATTCGCTACAACCGCAGTGTGTCTCTTTGAGAAAATACGAAGTGCGCAATCTTCCATCTCCGTGAGGCTTTGAGCGATTACGGATTTGACGCCATTCAGTCCGATATCTATGGTCAAGAAGAAGAATCATTAGCGGCTCTTAGCCGCCCGAAAAGCTTTGATTAAAAGAAGAGTCGCCCTATAAGCCGGATCCTGTCCATCGCTTTCGCGAGTGGATCACCATCCATCTAGCCGCGCAATTACTCACGCGGTCAAGCGACCTACCTGATGACTTGAGCGAGCAGCTCTTAAGCGCCATCGTTTTGGTCTTGCTCCAAGTGGGGTTTGCCTTGCCATTGATGTCACCATCAATGCGGTGGTCTCTTACACCGCCTTTTCACCCTTACCGCTCTTGCGAGTGGCGGTTCTTTTCTGTGGCACTGTCCCGCGGGTTACCCCGGGTGGGCGTTACCCACCACTTTGCTCTGCGGAGTCCGGACTTTCCTCGGTGCTTACGCAACGCGGTGACCCAGACGACTCTTCGTGAGCAAAGGATACAGATACGATGGTCAGCATGGAAAGTTACGGATTGTCACACGATGACAAGTGGACACGGGCTAATACGCTCTTTTCTGAAGTAAAAGCCAGCTCCGATGTCGCATTGTTGGGCGTACTAGCCCACGAAACTTCCTTGTCCCCCACTGGCGCGGATAAGACTCCCGCAGCGATTCGCGAAGCGCTGGCGCGCTATTCAACGTATTCAGCATCTCGTGGCATAGATCTGCGCGACATTTCGCTCACCGATCTTGGAGATGTATCTGCACCAGATCACTCTGAAGGCGAGCAGAGAGTGGCTTTGGCTGTCGCTAATGTTCGAGAGAACCACAACCTTCTCATTGCAATGGGTGGCGATAATTCAATTACCTACTCTGTTGCTGCAGGCATGTGGCCTGATTTATCCAAGGTTGGATTAATTACCCTAGATGCGCATCATGATTTACGGGATGGCGCTTCCAATGGTTCGCCGGTCTGGCGCTTGATTCAATCGGGGCTCTTTGGAAAGAATGTCGTGCAAATTGGTATCTCGGATTTTGCTAATAGTCGAGAGTACGCAATGCGTGCCATGGACAATGGAATTCACGTAATTGCGCGTGATGCCCTGCGCGATCGTCCAATGGATGATGTGATGGCAGAGGCCTTTGAAGTTGCCGGTAGAGGAGATCATGAAATTTATGTCGATCTCGACGTGGATGTCTGTGATCGTTCAGTTGCACCAGCCTGCCCAGCATCTGTGCCTGGAGGAATTAGCGCCGATGAATTGCGCGAAGCGGCATTCTTAGCAGGAGCCGATGCGCGCGTGCGGGCGATCGACATTACTGAAATTGACGCAACGCTCGATACTCCCGATCAAAGAACCATCAGGCTTGCAGCGCTGCTTGTGCTGGAAGCCGCTTGCGGAGTTGCTTCGCGCACAAATTACTGAAGCGCGCTCATAACTTCTTTAGCTGCTGCTACAACTTTTCCGGATTGAACCAAGGTAACCGCTGCCTCTAGTTCTGGTGATAAGAATCGATCTGGTCCAATCCCGCCGACTACGGTACGCAATTCCTTAATGACGTTTGCGGTGGCAAGTGCTGGAGCAAAATCTTTGCGGAACTCAATAGCGCGTGCAGCGGTAACAAGTTCGATCGCCAAGATGCGGGAGAGATTTTCGACAACTTTGCGCAATTTGCGAGCGGCGCTCCAACCCATCGAAACGTGATCTTCTTGCATTCCCGAACTTGGAATCGAATCTACGCTGGCAGGTGTTGCTAGGCGCTTGTTCTCGCTCACCAAAGCGG
>CAIZKO010000005.1 GCA_903933585.1 uncultured Actinomycetes bacterium | reverse complement strand
TATCAATTTTTCTGGGCGCTGGAATTCGACAAAGCCTTCGTACTCTTGTGCGGACTTACGGAGCCTGGCATCAAAGCCGGCTGAAAGTTCTTTGAGGGCAAGGATCTCAGCAGAATTTGTCGGCACCACCGTTTCGGTATAGCCCAAGCCATCGAGGAGATCGGCATACCGAGATCCAGTGAGGTGTTCCAAAATCGAGACGGCGGTCCAGTCATCATTGGGTGCGGTAAGCAGCAGATCAGCGTCGCTCAGCTCGGCCATCCGATCAAAAACATAATTATTGGCCCAGGCCATATGGCGGAACATGCGGTCAACGAGAAGATTCATTTCAGAAGAGTACACAACGTGCATTTCATTTTAAATAGTTAAATGATTTATTGCTTGACCACTGGCGTCATGGCACGCGACATTTTGAGTAGGTCGGCGTAGGTAAGTCCCGATACTAAGACCTCTATCGAGGTTGCGTGCAGGAGTTTCGTTGCTTTCGTATTCCACATGGCATAGCCCCCATAATTATGGATATCTGCCGTCTTGCAATTCTTCCACTGCTTAGGCTTCGCGGGATCGCAGAACGCAACGATCGTCGCCTTTGAGCCATTAATTGTGGCCGTCGCGACTTTTACGCCCAGTCCCGGATTGGAGCACTGCACCGCAGCATCGGTTTCTAGGAATTGCACGGAGCGTTGTTCACCGTAGATAGCCGCTAACCACTGCTCTTTCTTGGGGCCGCAACTGAGCAACTTAAAGGAGTTGAGAATCAAGTCGCCTGTCGAACCAGGCTGCCAAATTTGATAGCTTAAACCGGTCTGCGCATCCACATATTTATTACCCGAGCCCATCGCACCGGCAGGGGTAAATGAACTAGCTAGCAAGATCAAGGGGAGAATTGCGCCGATAAATATCTTTCGCATCTCTCGATCGTACCCTGCTTAATATATGGCGGTTCGAAGAAGAGCGAGTGTTCTCTGTTACCTCGTGGAAATGGAGAGCAAACTCTGCAGCGTCAGTATTTCACCTTTTTCGGCGAGGAGTTTCTTCTCAATTCCTGCCGCTAAAGCGAGAAATACCGCCGCAGTAGTAAGCGCATCCCCGAGTGCGTGATGTGGTGTGTAAACGGGAAGGTTTAACTGACGGGCCAAAAATTCCAGCGAAGGTTCTCGATCGCTCTCTTTATCTGCATATCCCGCATGCCTAGCCAGAGCAGCGGTATCGATCACTCTCTTTGGATATTTGTGACCGTAGGGACGCATCCGATGTGAAAGAAATGCCCTCTCGACCCAACTGGCGTGGGCTATTAAGCACTTTCCCTCGATGTAGTCGATCAGGTCGGGTATCACTATCTCCGCAGATTTTGCCGTCACCAGATCTACTCCGCGCAGACCATGAACTTCTATCGATGAATGAGAAGGTTCCTTTGACGGAGTGATCTCTTCATAAAAGTTGCCGGAGCCTTTGAAGCGGCCATCCATTATCGTGACCGCCCCAATCGAAATTACTTCATCCTTCTGCAGATCTAAGCCGGTAGTTTCGACATCAACCGCGCAATATGAGTAACTCCGCCAACTATTGTCGGCTTTCTTGCCGAACAAACTCATGGCAAGCGCCTCATCCACTCGCTCTCCATCTTGGACTGGATCCCAGAAATCGCGCGGAAAGTTTCGCGCAGGTGTCGCCGGGTTAAGGAATCTAATGAATCCGGAGATAACCAGGTTGTGGGGCGCCTTCCATCTCTCACGGCTGCGATCTCTTCATCAAAGACGAGTTGATGAATCCCCGTGAAAGCGGCGGTGAGAATTTCGGGCTCTTCGCCGAGCAGAAGACCGACATCACTCGCCCGTTGGATTCTCTCGAGCGTCCCACCACGCACGTCGCCTTGAACAATTGCCATCCAGCGTGCGAGCGATGCGATCGGAACCAACCCGCCCTCTTTGAGATTGAGGCCACCGCGGTTTTCTCCCCCTTGGTCCACGATGAAATCCTTCACAAATCCGATCGGTGG
>CAIZKO010000004.1 GCA_903933585.1 uncultured Actinomycetes bacterium | reverse complement strand
CGTTTTGATGTTCGTTTGTTAACGATATTGTTTTTACCGGAAAGAAGTATAAAAATAAAGGTCTGCCATGTCAATGGAAAGATAATCATGTAACAGGATGATTTTTACACCTGTTACAAGAAAACAAAAGTTTGGCCGGGTCTTTTGCGGCCTGTTGCCCAAATGAAATCCATCCAGGGCGCGTTTCACCAAACGCGCCGCTTTCTTCTCCGTATTTGGCAACTCATCTGGGCTCATCGTGTGGGGAACACTCTCGTCGATAGGGCTATCTGCAATCTTTGCTAAGTCCCACACTGCATTTAATGTCCTTAAATATGTCGGCGTGGCATTCTTGTTGGGGCTAGCGGTACAAACCCTGATTCAATTGAAGAACGAGTTCGGTAAGTTTGATGTGGACAGTGGCGCCAAGACAAAAGCGGGGGCGGCATTTCGCTTAGGGCTCTTCACTAATCTCACCAATGTAAAGGCTGCGGTCTTTGCGGTTGCCTTCATCCCCCAATTTGTCCCAAGCCGTTTCTCGCTAGGAATTGGAATCTTCATTTTGGCTTGTGTTCAGGCGACTGTTTCTCTGGGCTGGTACACCTTCTTGATTCTTGCAGTGGATAAGTCGGCAGTTTTCCTCGCGCGGCCAAAGGTCCGCAAGACGTTAACGGGAATATCAGCAGCGGGAATTATTCTGCTGGCGATTGGTTTATTGCTCTCTCACCCCAGATAAGTTAGAGCGCTGAGGTCAGATAATTGATGACATCAGCCGATGTCCAAGATCCTCCGTGTAACTCACTTAATTCGGAGGCTCCGGATAAATCCGACCCCAAAGTAAGCAGAGCCGGCTCATGATAGGTGCCCCAACGAACCTGTCCCAACCCAATATTTGCCATCAAGGCGTTGCAGAGACATTTAACGTTCTCCGCTTCACCTACCGCACCGCCTTTAAATTCAAAGGTTTTAATTGGTTCAGCGCTACAACGGTATCCAATACCACCATCTGGTCGCAGAAATGGCGAACGCAAATACCCGAGATCGCATTTACGATTTCGCGCCTCATAAACTTCGGAATCGGTCGCAGTTCCATTGATCTCGACAACTTTGAATGGGAATCCCGTAGAAGAGGTCTTGGGCTCGGTGCGAATCTCAAGGGTGCCTTCGTTGAGAGACAGGAGAACTTCCTCACGCAACTCCTCTGTGATCCCCGATTCGGCAGAGAGCGCGAATAGTGATCCAACTTGTACCCCGGCAGCACCTAAATCGATTGCTTCCTTCACCTTGGCTGGAGTTCCGTAACCGCCGGCTAACCAGAAGGGGAGTCCCACGGCTTTAACCTTCTCAAAATCTGCCAGATCTTTATCGGTAAAAGTTACCTGTCCATCATCGCCAATATGTTCTTTGCTACGAGGAGGAGCGTTGTGACCTCCAGCAGTTGGACCCTCGATAACGAAACCGTCTGGGCGGGTCACTTCATCGCGAGCTAGGTAATTAGCGAGGATGTGAGAAGAGACGATCGCCAGAAACTTGGGGCGATTTAACGAGAAGTAATCGACACCTTTGATAACTGAAGGATCAAAACTTAGTAGATGCGGCTTATCCGCACCCTCGACCTTGATCTTAAATTGAACGCGCTCTCCAGTTAAGAGATCGGAGATCAACTTAGGAATATCTGCGGGAATACCGGCACCCATCAAGATGTAATCAATATCCGCGAGGATGGCACCGTAGATGGAAGCAGGGGTTGCGAGTTGCACCTTTTCAAGAAAGTTAATCCCAATCAATCCGCTGGTATGGCGTTTGGCCAAGCTAACTTCAACAAAATTAGCAGCGACTAATACTTTTGAAGCGAATGGAGTTGGACTCAGACTTAACTTCGGGACATCTAGGTAGCTAGCGTTTTCGCTGCGCCCTCCCGGAATATAGAATCGATCGAGTATCTCGGTGACACATTCCTGATCAGGAAATTTTTCGAGCGCCCATCGAATATCACCATCAAGATCGCCATCTTGCAATCTACGCGCAAAGACCGAATCAATGGCGGTACCCGATACAACGCCGAGATGACCCATATTCGCAACAGCTCTCGCCATTTGAACTGATGAAACTCCGATACCCATGCCACCTTGGATGATGACGGGCAGGGCTCTGGATTCGTGGCTACTCACAGCAGAAATCTAACCCCCACTCCAGGGCTACTGATAAGTACGACTGGGGGCAGCACTCAAAGGGAGTTTGCGGTCGTGATTGCCCAGAAGACACATAAGACGATGCCACACGCAGATAGCACGGTGTTTAAGGTTATGTGTTCGTGAAGAAAGAGCGCAGACCAAGCCAAGGTCATGATCGCTTGCAACTGTTGCACTTGGGAACCATGTGCAACGCCAAGATCTTTCAACCCGCGATACCAAGCGAAGAAACCTAGATACATTGATGAAAAGCCAATGCCTAAGAGACCGATGAGTGCGTTTGGATGGAACTGATAGAGACGATGAGTATTGCTGTAGGTAAGGATCGCTCCAACAAAACTAATTGGTAGTGCGAAAATGACGACCCACGAAATAACCTGCCAACCGGGCATGTGCTGGGTCAAACTCGCACCTTCGACATAACAGAACGAGGAACCAAGAACGGCAGCAAGTGTCAGTAGATCTGCGACCCCATTTTCACCCTTTGCACCACCTCTACTAAGCGCAAAGAGAACGAGTAGCAATGTGCCAAGCGAAGAGGCAATCCAAAACTGAATGCCGACTCTTCGCTTTGTCTTGATGACGGACATGATTGCAGTCACGAGGGGCATGACCGCAGCAATGACCGCGACGTGGGCAGAGGTGGATCGCTGCAAGGCGAGGGCAATGAATATCGGCCAACTAAATGCGCCGCCGATTGTCACGTAGATCATCGGGCGCCAAAGCGAACGCGGAAGTTTTAGCGCGCCTGCCCGAGCCATCAAGGGAATGGCCAGAGTTCCAGCGATCAAGGGACGCGCAAAGGCGGTGAAGAGCGGGTCGTACCCCTGCAGAGCCAACTTAGTGAGGGGGAGTGAGGCAGAGAAGAGGAAGATCCCAAAGAAAGCGTATTTGAATCCGGATTTCTGTATGGCGGTGAGAGTCATTAGATTTTCGACTGACTCTGCAATTTACTTACCAGATTCGCTTTCACCATCGGCCATTCGGAATTCAAGATAGAAAAGTAGGCAGAATCGCGCCAGGTACCATCAGGACGGTGCATGTGGTGGCGCAAGGTTCCCTCGTACGTTGCTCCCAACCGTAATATCGCCTCGCGCGATCGTTCATTCAGTGAATCTGTCTTGATGGTTACACGTTCAACCTGCCGCACTTCGAAAGCATCTGTTAGCATCAAGATTTTGCATTCGGTATTGACAAATGAACGCCAATAATCTCGCGCGTAAAAAGTTGATCCTATTTCTATGGAGTTGTGTACTGGGTTAGGGTCAAGAAATGATGTTGTGCCAATAGCTAGTCCCGTGGATTGTAAAATCACTGCGAATGCGCTGCGAATTCCGGAGTTGGAATCTTTAATGAAACCTTCGAGCACTGAGGCAAAATCATCTAGAGAGTTAGGTCGAGGGAAAGGGAGCCACCGGTATATCTCTGGATCTGTACCGATCGCGGCGAAGAGCTCTGGAATTCGTCCCGAAGTCAGAACTTCCAGTTTGAGATGCTCTGATTCCATAGGGAGAGATTAGTAGAACGGTCACTTGTTTTGGGTAATAATTGCTCCATGACTCAACCATCATCACTCAAGACCTTTCTCTGGTTCAGCGACGGATTACAGGAGGCGCTGGTGTTCTACAAAGAGATTTTTGGGGATCATATGCGGGTCTCCGCGGCGGACTTAGATAACCGAAATCTCTTCACCGCGGACTTTGCAATTTACGGTCATGAATTTATCGGCATGAACACTCCTGGAGGTGACCCCTTTAATAACTCAATCTCGCTATCAATTCAGGTCGATGGACAAGATGAAACTGACCGAATCTGGAGCGCGATTACCACGAACGGTCAACCGGGTCGATGCGGTTGGTGTACCGACAAGTGGGGTGTGGCCTGGCAAGTTACGCCTTTGCAGATGCGGGATTTTGTGGGACATCCCGATAGAGAGAAAGCAGAACGGAATTGGGGAATTCTGCGCGAGATGACGAAGATTCAGTTATCTGACTTCGTCAGTTAAATCGAGGCAATCTGCGCGGCGATGGCGTCGGCATCCTCTGCATCAGTTTCTAGCGCCACCTCTTGGAGGGCTATGGCTTTGAAACGCTCGCATTGATCCATCTTTCCGGCGCTCTTATAGGCCCGCGCTAGACCTTCATTGAGACTTGCTTTAAGCCAGTGAGGGAAGCGGTCTTGACTGTGGGAGATCGCTGCGAGGCAAAATTCTATGGCCTGCTGCGGAAGATTAAGTTCCGCGTAGATCCGGCCGATCAGCCAATCAGAAATCGCGAATTCTTCTTCACCTCCGATAAGCCGCCAGTGATATCGAGAAGTAAAGGCGGCTTCGAGCAACCGAGAATCTTCCGTCGGGGTTCTAGCAGAGTGCATAAGATCTTGAGCGAGGTTGTAATTGTCTATAGCTTTTGATCGATCATCAGCACGGGTCATGCTCTGTCCTCTTTCGTCTTTCGTAAAATAGTACCTGGATCACGCTGAGAATAGGTACCCAAATCTATTGTCCGACTATGCCGGGGTGATTTACCCTCATGTATGGGAATTCTGCTTAAGGCTAAACGCGCAGGGGCCGTCCCGTCAGCTATTTTTTTCACGATATTTTTTACT
>CAIZKO010000003.1 GCA_903933585.1 uncultured Actinomycetes bacterium | reverse complement strand
CTTCTTGGTCAACAGCGCAATCGTTGATGGTGCAAAGGCCAACCCATCCATTAAGTTCGCGATCGTTGACCAAGATGGTCTTGATCATGGTGCTGATGGTTCTGTCTACCCAGGTACCGCTATTGCAAACCTTCGCGGACTCACATTCGCAACCAACCAATCCGCATTCTTGGGTGGATATCTTGCTGCAGGCTTCTCGAAGACCGGCAAGGTTGCTACCTACGGCGGAATCAACATCCCACCTGTCTCTATCTACATGGATGGATTCGTTAAGGGTGTTGCTTACTACAACAAGGTTAAGGGTAAGAAAGTTGTTGCACTTGGCTGGGATTCCGCTAAGCAAAATGGAACCTTCGTCGGTGGCTTCAGCGATTCAAACGCCGCCCTTCAAATCTCAAAGAACTTCGAACAGCAAGGTGCAGATGTAATCTTCCCTGTTGCTGGTGGTCTTGAGAATGCAACTGCTGGCGAATCTGCCAAGTCAGGAAAGTCAGTCACACTCGGAGTTGACTCCGATATGTGGGGCCAGGTTACTGATCCTAAGATCAAGGCAGTCATTCTTAACTCAGTTACTAAGGGCGTAGGCGCTTCAGTAGCTGCAGTTATCAAGGACACCGCTGCTGGCAAGTTCACCAACGTCACGTATGTTGGAACTCTTGCTAATAAGGGAACTGGCCTAGCCGGATTCCATGATCTCGCTCGCAAGGTTCCTGCGCTTCTACAGGTAGAAATTCGTGCGTTGGCTAACCAGATCATCTCAGGTGACGTCTCCGTTAAATAATACCTAGTTCGTAAAAACCGAGAGAGTTAGCCATTAACTCTCTCGGTTTTTTTAATATATATTGGTTTAATAGGCTTCATCAATTGAGAGGGAGACCGTGTCACTTGAACTTCGCCAGATAACCAAGTCCTTTGGCGCACTCCTCGCTAACGATTCCATCGACTTACGAGTTGAAACTGGCGAGATCCATGCAATCCTCGGCGAAAATGGTGCCGGCAAATCCACTCTGATGAATATTGTCTACGGCCTCGTTGCTGCAGATAGCGGAGAGATCTTTGTCGATGATGTCAAGAAGGAAATTAAGGAACCTAGTGATGCGCTTGCCTCCGGCATTGGAATGGTGCATCAACACTTTATGTTGGTCCCGGTATTCACGGTCGCTGAAAATATCGTTTTAGGTCATGAGAAGAGTGGCTTCGCGGGACGCTTAGATCTTGATGAAGCGCGTGCGCGGATCAAGGAAGTCTCCGATCAATTTAATTTTGATGTCAACCCCGATGATCTCATCGAGAATCTGCCAGTTGGAGTGCAGCAACGCGTCGAGATTATCCGCGCCCTTATCTATGAGGCGAAGGTTTTGATCTTGGATGAGCCGACCGCGGTTTTGACTCCGCAAGAGACCGATGATCTCCTTAAGATAATGAAGGAGCTTAAAGCTCAAGGAACTTCTATCATTTTTATCACTCACAAACTGCGTGAGGTAAAAGCGGTCGCGGACCGAATCACAATTATTCGCCGCGGAAAGGTTGTCGGAACCGCCTCCCCTGATGCCTCCCAGAACGAACTTGCCTCCTTAATGGTCGGCCGCGAAGTAGAGCTAGCGCCGGATAAAGGTACACATGCAATCGGAGCGCCGATCCTCATCGTGAAAGATCTCACCATCCGTGACGCCGTCGGCCGCGCCCTCGTGAGCAATGTGAATTTTGAAGTTAAAGCAGGAGAAGTCCTGGCGATTGCTGGAGTACAAGGAAATGGGCAATCCGAGGTTGCGCGAGCTATGGTAAATCTCGAGGCACATGTCGAAGGTTCCATTGCCTTAAATGGAACTGAAGTCATTGGGAAGAGCGTTCGCGAATCTCTACACGCTGGAATCGCCTTCATCCCAGAATCTCGCGAACTCGACGGACTCATCGGATCAATGTCGATTGCCGAGAATTTAATTTTAGATCTGCACGATCTACCTCCCTATGCAAAGGGCATTCAGATGTCTCCGAGCACCGTCGTGTCGGAGGCAGAAAAGCGCAAAGATGAATTTGATATCCGTTTGCAGTCGGTCTCCGACCCGGTCTCCTCACTTTCAGGGGGAAATAAGCAGAAGGTAGTACTGGCGCGAGAACTTTCGCGCCCGGTAAATCTCTTGGTCGCTTCACAACCAACTCGTGGTCTCGATGTTGGATCGATTGAGTTCGTACATAAGCGGATCCTGGAAGAGCGTGATGCGGGTCGAGCAGTTCTCCTCTTTAGTACCGAACTCGATGAAGTATTGGCTCTCGCAGATCGCATCGCAGTGATGTATCGCGGAGCAATTCTTGCAATTGTCCCATCCGGGGTTACCGCACAAGAGCTAGGACTATTAATGGCTGGTGTCGTTCATGCGTAAATTATCAATCAAGCGCCCATCCCTACGTGCCCTCACCCTCCCCGGACTAGCATTCCTTCTCGCCATGTTCTTCGGTGCGCTCCTCATTGCCTTCTCGGATTCCAAAGTTCTCAAAAATATCGGCCATCCCATAGCCTTCATTAAGGCAGCAGGGGTTGCCGTGTGGCAATCATATTTAGCGCTCTTTCAAGGATCTATTTACAATCCTAATCTGGCTACGCCTCACGATTCACTGCTCTCTTGGGGCCCAATCTCAGAAACGTTAGTAACCGCCGCTCCCCTCATGCTCGCGGGACTATCGGTAGCGCTAGCTTTTAGAGCCGGACTATTTAATATTGGAGCGCAAGGACAATTCATCTTTGGATCTATCGCCGCTTCATATGTTGGTTTCCACTTTCACCTGCCCATTGGATTACATATCATCGTCGCTGTCGTCGCCGCGATCCTGGCAGGTTCGATTTGGGGTGGGCTCGTTGGACTATTGAAAGCGCGAACCGGCGCACACGAAGTTATCGTCACCATCATGTTGAACTACGTAGCGCTCTACTTCTTGATGTACCTATTGAGCACAACGCCTTTCTTGCGTCCGGGACGTCGCGATCCCATCTCGCCAGATGTACTTCAATCAGCGCGGATGCCGCTGCTTCTCGGAAGTAATTACCGAATTAATCTAGGTATTTTTGTAGCACTTGCCGCAGCCGTATTTGTCTGGTGGCTCCTCTCCCGAAGTACCTGGGGTTTCAGATTTCGGGCAGTAGGAGCGAACTCCGCAGCGGCAAAGACAGCGGGAATTTCGGTTCCATTTGTTATGACCGCTGTTATGGCAATCTCGGGTGCCTTAGCCGGTCTCGGTGGCGCCGTGCATGTGCTGGGTAGCGATTTTTCATTAACATCTGGAACGGCTGGCAACTTCGGTTTTGATGCAATCACGGTAGCCCTCCTAGGTCGGGCCAAGCCAATGGGCGTGGTATTTGCATCCATTCTCTTCGGAGCGCTCCGTGCCGGCGGTGGCACGATGCAAGCCAACACTGATACCCCTATCGACATCGTGCTCGTGATTCAGGCACTCGTCGTACTCTTTATCGCAGCTCCATCCGTTGTGAAGTGGGTCTTTAGATTGAAGAACCTCAAAACAACTGGGGAGCTTGCGGCGAAGGGTTGGAACGGATGAAGGCTCTATCAGCTGCCGACCTGCGCCGGCGCAGAAGTTTGATTGTGCTGGCTACTCTTTCCATTCTCTCAACGATTGTCTTTGGCTTGTTGCAAAAGTCGGGGCAGGACGTTACTTATGGATTTGTCTTTGATAAAGAGTGGGTGCTTATCTCACAATGGGTAATTGGCTCTAAAACCGCTTCCCTGCTCTTCGGAGTGATTTCAGTGGCCGCATCGGCTCTTTCTTATTTCCAGTTTAAAGCAGGCAAGACCTCAAAAATTGCCAGCGCAGTTGGATCTGCTGGAATTTTGATGTCCTTCATCTCATGGGCAGCGGCTGGAAAATTCATTCCTATCACTGGACTGCTGCAAGGCGCGCTCCTCCTCTCGGTCCCTCTTATCTTTGGATCGATGGCCGGTGTATTAAGCGAGCGGTCTGGCGTTGTAAACATTGCAATCGAAGGTCAACTTCTTGCGGGAGCGTTTGTTAGCGGAGTTGTTGCCAGCCTTACCCACTCGACATTTTTGGGCTTGATTGTGGCGCCACTGGCTGGCTGCTTAATCTCGACCCTGCTAGCAGTCTTTGCCATTAACTTTGCTATCGACCAGATTATTTTGGGCTTTGTGCTCAACGTCTTGGTTTACGGAATTACCGACTTCCTTTACAAGAAATTATTGATTCCCTATCAGGGCACTTGGAACTCAGGTCCAACTCTTGCTTCAATCAAGATCCCTCTGCTCTGGAAAATTCCAGTTGTTGGACCAATCCTCTTTGATCAGACGATCATCGTCTATCTCATGTATGCGGTGGTCTTCTTTGTAAACTACTCCCTCTTCAAGACCAAATGGGGGCTACGTACGCGCGCCGTCGGAGAACATCCAACAGCGGCCGATAGCGTTGGAATCAAGGTCAATCGCCTGCGCTTTATGAATGTCATGATCGCAGGAAGCGTTGCAGGGCTCGGAGGCGCTTACTTCACCGTGGGTGGCGTTGGCTCATTTAGCAAGGAGATGACCGCAGGTAAAGGCTTTATCGCGTTAGCCGCCCTGATCTTCGGGCGCTGGACGCCCTGGGGTGCGGTGTCAGCGGCGCTGCTCTTCGGCTTTGCGGGCAATTTACAGAGCGTTCTTGGAATTATCGGAACTCCGATCCCCTCGGAGTTCATGCTCATGGTGCCATACCTCGCAACGGTAATCGCCGTAACCGGATTTGTTGGTCGAGTACGTGCGCCCGCAGCAGATGGCACGCCGTACAAGCGCGGTGAATCCCATTGATCTCTGAAAAGATTGATTGGGATGCGCTTCATTCTGAAGCCAAGCACATCATGACGATGGCCTACGCGCCTTATTCAAAATTTTCAGTCGGAGTTGCTGGACTTGTAGATGATGGACGAATTGTCACCGGTTGCAATGTCGAAAATGCGAGTTATGGAATGACGCTCTGCGCCGAGTGCGGAATGGTCTCGGATCTCATCGCAAGTGGTGGTGGCAAATTGGTCGCTGTTGTCTGCGTTGATGCAGCAGGTGAATTTCTCTCTCCATGTGGACGTTGCCGCCAACTTATCTTTGAACATGGGGGCCCTACCTGCTTACTCATGACCCCTGCTGGCGCGCTACCGATGTCCGACGTTTTGCCCTGGGCATTTGGTCCCGATCAACTCTCCTAAATCATCCCCTCGATGGAATAAATAAGGAAAATAAATGACCGAACCATTTGCAGCCGTCGAAATAATTAGCGCAAAGCGCGATAAAGGTGAATTAAGCGATCCGCAGATTGATTGGATTGTCGATGCCTACACCCGTGGCGTCGTAGCCGATGAACAGATGTCATCTCTTCTCATGGCGATCCTGCTCAATGGAATGAATATGCGAGAGATTTCGCGCTGGACCGATGCCATGATCAATAGTGGCGAGCGCATGAACTGGTCCGCCTTGTCTCGCAAAACGGCTGATAAGCACTCGACTGGTGGCGTCGGAGACAAGATCACGCTACCGCTCGCCCCGCTCGTCGCAGCCTGCGGCGGCGCTGTACCTCAGCTCTCCGGTCGTGGCCTCGGCCACACCGGTGGAACCCTCGACAAACTAGAATCTATTCCAGGATGGCGCGCCTCACTCTCTAACGCCGAAATGCTGAAAGTCTTACAAGATTGCGGTGCCGTGATTTGCGCAGCCGGCGCGGGGCTCGCCCCGGCAGATAAGAAGCTCTACGCGCTGCGCGATGTGACTGGCACTGTTCCGGCAATTCCGCTCATTGCCTCCAGCATCATGAGCAAGAAGATTGCCGAAGGTACATCTGCGCTCATCCTCGATGTGAAAACTGGCGCAGGTGCATTCATGAGTGACCCGCTAAAAGCGCGGGAGTTAGCACAGACCATGGTTGCACTTGGCACTAGAGCAGGGGTAAACACTCGTGCACTTATAACTGCTATGGATGTTCCACTGGGGCTAACCGCGGGCAATGCTCTTGAGGTGAGAGAGTCCGTTGAAGTTTTGGCAGGCGGAGGACCTGCAGATATCGTCGAACTCACCCTGGTCATGGCGCGCGAAATGCTTGACGCAGCGGGTATCAAACCCACAATGGATCCAGCCGATGCCCTGAAGAATGGCGCTGCCATGGATGTCTGGCGGCAGATGATTCGCGCGCAGGGCGGCGATCCAGATGCAAAGTTGCCGGTCGCTCGCGAACAATATGTTGTCACTGCGCAAACATCTGGTGAAATTATTGAGATGAACGCGATGGCCGTTGGAATAAGTGCGTGGCGCCTCGGCGCCGGTCGTTCGCGACAGGGTGAAACAGTACAAGCCGGTGCGGGAATTGAAATTCACGCCAAACCGGGTGAGAGTATTACTGCCGGCGCACCGCTATTTACTCTGCATACCGACGATTCCCCTCGCTTTGAGCGCGCATTGGAAGCGCTAGAAGGTGCGGTTCGCATATCTTCTAACGGTGAGAAGGTGGATCGCCTTCCACTCATCATAGAAAAGATAACGGGATAAACTCCAGACATGACGCTGAATAGAACTCCGACCGCCGATCAAATTAAGAGGATCCCAAAGGTGGTCTTGCACGATCATCTCGATGGAGGGCTGCGCCCACAAACGATTATTGATTTAGCCCAAGAGATTAGCTACAACAAACTCCCATCTACTGATGCGGTAGCCCTTGGAGAGTGGTTCTTCGAAGCCTGCAATTCCGGCTCGCTTGAACGTTATTTAGAAACCTTTGACCACACTATTGCGGTTATGCAGACTCACAGCGCGGTCGTCCGCGTGGCTCGTGAAGCGGCCTTGGATCTTGCGCGTGATGGCGTCGTTTACGCCGAAGTTCGTGGGGCACCCGAGCTCTTTACCCAAGGCACAATGGATCTCGATGAAGTAATCGAAGCCACTACTGAAGGTTTTCAACTGGGAATGCGGGATGCTAAAGCGGAAGGGTTCACTATTCGAGTTGAGCAAATTCTCTGCGCCCTACGCCAAAATGATTGGTCCGATGAGGTTGCTAAAAAGGTAGTTAAGTATCGGGACCAGCACGTTGTCGGATTCGATATCGCCGGCCCAGAAGATGGGTATCCAGCGAAGGATTATCTCTCTGCCTTTGATTATCTACGCGCCCAGAATGCTCACTTCACAATTCACGCCGGCGAAGCCTACGGCCCGGCATCTATCTGGCAGGCAATCCAGATCTGTGGCGCCGAACGCCTTGGCCACGGTGTTCGCATCGTTGAAGATATCGATTTCACCGGGGATGAGCCAAAGCTAGGTCTACTGGCTGCTTATGTACGCGACCGGCGCATTCCGTTGGAGCTCTGCCCAACATCTAATTTACAAACCGGTGCTGCTAAAGACTATGCATCCCACCCCATTGGTATTCTAGAAAAATTGCGGTTCCGCATCACGATCAACACCGACAATCGCTTGATGAGCGGGACCTCGATGTCTCAGGAGATGGAACACGTCGTCAAAGCCTTTGATTGGACCTTCTTAGATTTACAGCGAGTCACTGTCAATGCACTGAAGAGCGCATTTATCCCATTTGACGAGCGACTCTCGATCATCGAGGAATTAGTTAAACCCGCATATCAAAAGATTAGCGAAGAGTAGGTTTAAATTCCGATCGGATGCCAGACCGTCTTGATCTCCATATAGTTCAAGATGCGCAACGGCGATTCCAGCTCTGCACTCACTCTGATTCGCTTGAGATTTTCGGCGCCAGCAATCTGAGTCTCCTTCAATTGTTTTGGAGTTAATCCCCCAGCATCGATAGCATCGATATCCATGTGCGACGCGGCCCAGGGAGCTAATTCAGAGCTGCTTCCGGTCAAAACATTAACGACACCGGCGGGTAAATCACTGGTTGCCATGATCTCAGAGAATGTAATAGCTGACAGTGGGTACTTTTCCGAGGCAATCACTACGGCGGTATTTCCAGATGTGATTACCGATGCAATTGCAGCAATCAAATTGAGCAATGATGGTTTAGCTGCCGCGAAGATTGCCACGACGCCAATCGGCTCTGGTGTAGAAAAGTTGTAATACGGCCCTGATACCGAATTAGTAGAACCGCCGAGAGTGGCAATCTTGTCGCTCCAACCGGCATACCAGACCAGGAGGTCGACGCCACGCTGCACTTGGATCGATGCGACTCTAGGCGTTACTCCTTCTAAGGCAACAATCTCTGCTACTAACTGTTCGCTCCGACCTTCGAGGATCTCGGCCATGCGATACAAGATTTGACCGCGGTTGTATGCGGTAGCGGAGGACCATCCAGAAAAGGCGCCCCGTGCAGCGACAACAGCGTCACGGAGATCTTTACGCGATGCCAACGATGGATTTGCGAGGTGGTTACCCTTGAAATCTTTGATCGCGTAAACCCGTCCGGATTCACTGCGCGGGAAGGCTCCCCCAATAAATAACTTATAGGTCTTGAGTACATCGATACGGCTTGCTGGTGTGGTTGCCATTTTTAATTACCTGCCTTCAAATATGCCGTAAGACCATGTCTGCCGCCTTCGCGACCCCAGCCCGATTCCTTATAGCCACCAAAGGGGCTCGCCGGATCGAACTTATTAAAAGTATTAGCCCAGATCACACCGGCGCGGAGTTTTGATGCGGTCCAGAGAATCTTGGAGCCCTTCTCGCTCCAAATACCGGCGCTGAGCCCATAGGGGGTGTTATTTGCCTTCTCAATGGCCTCCTGCGGGGTTCTAAAGGTAAGAACTGAGAGCACAGGTCCAAAGATCTCCTCACGGGCAATGCGATGTGTTTGGGAGACACCCGTAAAGATCGTCGGCGCGAACCAGTAGCCGGCGGCAGGTAGGTCGCAGGGGGCGCTCCACCGTTCGGCACCTTCTGCTTCCCCGGCTGCGGAAAGTTCCTTGATTTTGGCCAACTGGGCCGCGCTGTTGATGGCTCCAATATCGGTATTTTTGTCGAGCGGATCTCCGAGTCGGATGTGGCTCATCCGAACCTTAAGTTTCTCCAAGACCTCGTCGGCGATGTTCTCTTGAACCAAAAGTCTTGACCCAGCGCAACAGACATGGCCCTGATTGAAGAAGATTCCGTTAACGATGCCCTCGACCGCCTCATCGATGGCCGCATCATCGTAAATAATATTTGCAGCCTTGCCGCCCAGCTCGAGAGTGGCTGCCTTCTTGGTTCCGGCAATTGAGGTAGCGATCAACTTGCCGACATCGGTAGATCCGGTGAATGCAATCTTGTCGATTCCAGGATGATTAACGAGACTAGCGCCCGTGGTTCCTGCGCCTGTAACAATATTCACCACGCCATCTGGAAGTCCCGCCTGCTGACAGACCTCAGCGAAGAGCAGCGCGGTCAGCGATGTCGTCTCAGCGGGCTTGAGAACGACGGTATTACCTGTGGCTAACGCTGGCGCAACTTTCCACGCCAACATGAGCATCGGAAAATTCCAGGGAATGATCTGGCCAACAACTCCGTAAGGTTTTGGCTGATCGCCAACCCCCGCATACTTCAACTTATCTGCCCAACCTGCGTGATAGAAGAAGTGCGCAGCAACAAGAGGGATATCGGTATCGCGGGATTCGCGAATTGGCTTGCCATTATCGAGGGTTTCTAGCACGGCAAACTCGCGAGCTCGCTCCTGCAATATCCGAGCAATACGGAAGAGATACTTACCGCGCTCGGCGGCAGAGAGCTTGCTCCAAACCTTCACATAAGCGGCGCGGGCCGCTTTCACTGCCAAGTCAACATCGGCGGCGTTTGCCTCGGCTATCTCCGAGAGTTGCTTACCTGTCGCCGGATTGAGCGTAGGAAAATACTTGCCAGATCGTGGCGCAACAAATTTTCCGTTAATAAAGAGCTTGTACCTATCTGCAATCGTGACGATAGCGGTTGACTCCAGCGCCGGTGCATATTCGAAGGGGTTCATATTTTCGCTCTCAGTCCAGGGTCACGTAAGAAGGGCTAGCGTAGTAGCCATCCCTCATCTTCATCCGTTGCAGCAATAAATCATTGAGTAGCGCACTAGCGCCAATTCTAAATAGCTGTGGTGTCAGCCATTCTGGGCCAGCCACTTCGTTCACGAGAACCAGTTGCTTGATTGCATCCTTGGTATTTCGAATGCCGCCAGCGGGCTTGACTCCGATCCGAAGCTTGGTCATCGCAAAATAATCCCGGACCGCTTCGAGCATCACGAGTACAACTGGAGCGGTAGCGGCAGGGGCGACTTTGCCAGTGCTGGTCTTGATAAAATCAGCCCCCGCCAACATGGCGAGGTAAGAGGCTTTGCGCACATTATCAAGGGTGACGAGTTCTCCGGTTTCAAGAATTACCTTGAGGTGAGCTTTATCTCCGCAGAGCTCTTTGATCCTGACGATCTCATCGAAGACTTCGCCATAGCGCCCGGAGAGAAAAGCGCCACGATCTATCACCATATCTATCTCAGCAGCGCCGGCGTTGATGGCATCCATGGTGTCTTGGGCCTTTACGGCAAAGGAGGCGCGTCCTGACGGAAACGCGGTAGCGACCGCCGCAACGGGAATTGCTTTGCCACCTATTTGATCGAGAGTTGTGCGTGCAATATGAACCATATCGTTGTAAACGCAGACCGCACCTACTGAGGGAACTGAGAGAT
>CAIZKO010000002.1 GCA_903933585.1 uncultured Actinomycetes bacterium | reverse complement strand
TTGTACACCAAGTGAAGTTGCTGCAGTTGTTAAATTTATCGCCTCGCCTGAGGCGAGTTACATCACTGGCGCGGTAATTCCGGTTGACGGAGGAATGGGGATGGGTCACTAATGGCACTACTAACCGGCAAGAACATCTTGGTCACGGGAGTTCTGACAGATGGCTCGATCGCTTTTCATATCGCCAAGTTGGCTCAGGAAGAAGGAGCGAAGGTCGTTCTTACTGGATTTGGGCGCGGCTTGAGTCTCACGACCCGTATCGCTGGTCGCTTACCTCATCCTGCACCCGTGATCGAACTCGATGTCACTAACCCCGAGCACCTTGCTGCCCTCTCATCTGAGGTAAAGAAGCATGTGCCGCACCTCGATGGCGTCGTGCACTCGATCGGCTTTGCTCCGCAAGCTGCACTTGGTGGAAACTTTCTCAACACAGAGTGGGAAGATGTTGCGATCGCTGTTCACACCTCAACTTTTTCATATAAGTCACTTGCCGTTGCCGTTCGAGATCTCTATCCCGCTTCTGGAGCCAGCATCGTGGGTCTGACCTTCGATGCCACCGTTGCCTGGCCCAAGTACGACTGGATGGGAGTGGCGAAGGCCGGGCTGGAATCGGCCAACCGCTACTTAGCTCGCGATCTGGGCAAGGAGAATATTCGGGTAAATCTGATTGCCGCTGGCCCAATCACGACAATCGCCGCAAAATCAATTCCAGGTTTTGAAGAGTTTGAAAATGTCTGGAACTCCCGCTCTCCTTTGAGTTGGGATTTCGGCGACCCTGAGCCTGCCGCGCGCGGGGCTATCGCCCTGCTCTCAGATTGGTTCCCCAAGACCACTGGCGAGATCATCCATGTCGACGGGGGAGTTCACGCCGTCGGAGGCTAAAGAGCCGATTTCGTCCTTTTAAGGCCTGCAGGGTATCCTTGGGCCATCAAGTGGAGTTTGTCGCTCCCACCTCATCGGCCTCGGCTGATTGGTCAAGAACCTTCTCACCTTATTGGTGGGTCTATTTTTGTGCGACTTATCTCTCCTTGCGAAATTCTATTTTTTCTTGAGAGGAAGAGTTATCAGCGCTGAACAAAGAATCAACGATCGGATCCGAGCCTCGGAAGTTCGTCTGATTGGTTTTTCTGGTGAACAGGTCGGAATCGTTACTACATCAATTGCCCTTTCCATGGCAGAAGAGGTAGGCCTCGATCTCGTCGAAATTTCACCAGATGCCAAGCCACCCGTTTGCAAGATCATGGATTTCGGAAAGTACAAGTACGAGATCGCACAGAAGGCACGGGAAGCCAGACAGAATCAGACCCACATCGTGGTCAAAGAGATTCGCTTTGGATTGAAGATTGAGCCTCATGACTATGAGACGAAGAAAGCTCATATCGAGCGCTTCCTCAAAGGCGGAGACAAGGTGAAGGTAACTGTTCAATTCAAGGGAAGAGAGCAGACTCGTCCAGAGATGGGCTACCGCTTGTTGATGAAACTTTCGGAAGAGATTGCAGAATTCGGTTTTGTGGAGTTTGCACCAAAGAAGGAAGGAAAGAGCATGACAATGGTCTTAGGTCCGGTTCTCAAGAAGAGCCAGGCAGCTAAGAAGCCGGCGTCCAAGCCAGTCACTCCTCCTAAGAAGGCAGCGGCGGTTGAAGAAGTTGTACCTGAAGTTTTAGAGACAGAAGAAGTTTCCCAGTAATTATCTCGAGATCCAATAAGTACCCACAGGAGGTATGAAGTGCCAAAGATGAAAACCCATAGCGGGGCTAAGAAGACATTCCGTCTGACCGGCACCGGCAAGATCATGCACGAGCGCGCTGGTAAGCGCCACCTTCTCGAACACAAGTCTTCGCGCGTTACTCGCCGTTTGAGCAACGATGCAACAGGTAATAAGACCGTAACCATGACAGCCAAGCGCATGCTCGGTTTGAAGTAAGGAGCAGGTAAATGGCTAGAGTAAAACGCGGCGTCCACGCCGCCAAGAAGCGTCGTACGACACTCGAGCGCACCGCCGGTTATCGCGGTCAACGTTCCCGCCTCTTCACCAAGGCTAAAGAGCAACTTACTCACAGTATGGTCTACGCCTTCGATCACCGTAAGGATAAGAAAGGCGACTTCCGCCAGCTCTGGATTCAGCGCATTAACGCTGGCTCCCGCGCCCACGGACTTACCTACAATCGCTTCATCCAAGGCCTCAAGGCTGCAGAGATCGAAGTCGACCGTCGTGTTCTATCGGAGATGGCAACCAATGATCCAGCTGCATTCGCGGCACTGGTTGAGATCGCCCGCCAGCACGTTATAACTGCGTAATACATCGCTTTGTCGCACGCACCTATTACGAGCCTTCATTCGCCCCATGTGGAGCGAGTGAAGGCTCTTTTGGGTCCACGAGGTAAGAAGATACGTAACTTGGAGCGAGTATTTGTCGCTGATGGATTGCAATCGCTGCGCAGCGCGTTAATCCCGCACATTGCTACCGCTCCTAAGATAGAAATGCTTTATCTCACCGACGACGGTCTCGAGAAACTCCGTTTAGAATTTGCTCAGGAGATACTCGATCGTTACGAAGTGATTATGGTTTCCGATCCAGTCATGAATGCGATGACCGACACCCAATCCCCACAGGGCATACTGGCGCTCTGCAAATATTTACCGACAGACCTCACTCGCTTTACCAATCTCTCACTAAAAAGGGTGGCCTATTTCTGGCAGATTCAAGACCCTGGTAACGCAGGAACGGCGATCAGAACTGCCGATGCCTGTGGTTTTGATCTGGTGATTTTTAGCGATCAGAGTGTAGATATTTACAGTCCTAAAGTGGTTCGCTCTACGGCTGGATCACTCTGGAATATTCCTGTTGTGGATGATGTCCCACTCGATCTTCTCGAAGAGTTTTCTTATGAGCATCATCTGGCACTTGTTGCTCTCGATGGCACTTCGGATCAACGCCTCGAAGAGATAGATAAATCTGCGCCAACTGTCCTCGTCTTTGGTAATGAGGGACGTGGATTGCCAGAACTTGCCCCGGCTTTCCAGAGCATCTCAATTCCTATGCGCGGCCACGCGGAGAGCTTTAATGTGGCCAGTGCTGCTGCCATTTCGATGTATTTCCTCTCTAACTAACTCGGTTTTTAGTAAGATCTCATCCCATGAGCCTCTCTGCGCAATCCATTGAAGATGCCAAGGGTCTCGCGCTGCAGGCGATTGCAGGCGCCAACTCATTGGATACTCTCAAAGAGGTAAAGCTCGCTCATGTGGGGGATAAGTCGCCCATCGCGCGTGCCAATCAACAGCTGGGAACGCTGACTCCCGAAGAGCGCGCCAATTTTGGAAAGATTATTGGCCAGGCCAAGAATGCGGTCACTCTGGCATTCGAGGCGCGCACTCAGATATTGGAGAGTGAGCGCGATGCTCGTGTGCTCGTCGAGGAGCGCGTCGATGTTTCTATTCCGGCACGTCGAACGCCTAAGGGCGGACTGCACCCTTTAACGATTCTTACCAATGAGATCTGCGATCTCTTCTTAGGCATGGGGTACCGTGTTGCAGAAGGGCCAGAGCTGGAGGCGGAGTGGCTGAACTTCGATGCGCTTAACTTGCCGGCTGACCATCCAGCCCGCACCATGCAAGATACATTTTTCGTGGAGCCACTCGATTCACATCTAGTACTTAGAACTCACACCTCGCCGGTCCAGGTCCGCACCATGTTGGAAGAGAAGCCACCCATTTATGTTATCTGCCCTGGGCGTACTTATAGGGCCGATGAGTTAGATGCAACCCACACCCCAGTCTTTTCGCAGGTAGAAGGTCTCGTCATTGACAAAGGAATCACAATGGCCGACCTCAAAGGAACGCTCGATCACTTTGCGCGTTCCATCTTCGGTCCCGAGGTAAAGACTCGATTGCGCTCTTCATTCTTCCCATTCACAGAACCCAGCGCGGAAGTGGACTTCTTCTTCAACGGTCGTTGGATTGAGTGGGGCGGGTGCGGAATGGTCAATCCGAAAGTATTGGTCGCTTGCGGCATCGATCCGGATGTTTACAGTGGATTCGCCTTTGGCATGGGACTAGAGCGGACGCTTATGGTTCGTCACGGAATTACCGATATGCATGACATCGTCGAAGGTGATCAACGCTTTTCGCAGAGTTTTGGAACAGGTGTGAAGTGAAGGTCCCACTGTCGTGGTTGCGCGAGTTTGTAGATATGCCTGACGATCTCTCCTTGGCAGAGATCGAAGAGGCCTTTGTCGCCGTTGGATTTGAAGTTGAAGGTATCGAGGAGCAGGGGAGCGATCTCACAGGCCCATTAGTCGTTGCCAAAGTACTCTCCATTGAGCAGGTCGAAGGTCAGAAGAAATCGATTCGCTATGTCGGCTTGGATTGCGGAGAAGCTGAAATTCGTTTCGTCATTTGCGGGGCCACTAATTTTGCAATTGGAGATCTTGTTGTTGCATCGCTACCTGGCGCAGTTCTGCCCGGGGGATTTGAAATTGCGGCCCGTCAAACCTATGGGCACACATCTAATGGAATGATTTGTTCGGCCCGCGAACTGGGATTGGGCGAAGATCACACGGGCATCATCGTGCTGAGCGAAGGCGCACCTGGAGACGATGCAATCGCGCTCCTCCAAATCAACGATGCCATCTTCGATGTAGCGGTCAATCCTGACCGTGGATACGCGCTCTCTGTACGTGGATTGGCCCGTGAACTAGCGGCTTCACTACAAGTTGCATACCTCGACCCCGCGCAACAAGTTGCTACCGATGGTTTTGCGATCAATGAATCTGGAGTACAGGTTGCGATCGATGATCCAACTGGGGCCAGCGTTATTTGGATACGTACTCTCCGCGGATTTAACCCGGCGGTACCTTCGCCGCTCTGGATTCGCAGGCGGGTTGAGAAATGCGGTATGCGCTCCATCTCGTTAGCAGTAGATGTCACAAACTATGTCATGCTCGAACTGGGTCAGCCTTTGCACGCCTTTGATGCGGCGAAGATCAAGGGTTCACTGCACATTAGGCGCGCCGATCGGGAGAATGAGTTCAAAACTCTCGATGGACAACAACGCAAGTTGTCAGCTACCAATCTCTTGGTCGCCGATGATGCACAGGCCTTAGCGCTTGCTGGAACTATGGGAGGGTTGGACTCTGAAGTCACAGAATCGACCTCTTCATTGGCAATTGAGGCGGCCCGCTTTGATCCAATAGCTATTGCAAAGAATTCTCGATTCCATCGTCTCTCCTCAGAAGCATCACGTCGATTTGAGAGAGCGGTTGATCCTGCCTTGGCTGCTATTGCGAGTGCTCGCGCTACGCAATTATTAATAGAACTCGGTGGTGCCAGCTATCTTGGAAGTGCCACGGCCGGTGCGATCTCAGCGATGTCCGCTATTTCATTCGATCCACAATTTGCCTCCCGTTTGCTCGGGATAGAAGTTCCGAATAATACTGTTGCAGCACATCTGCAGATCGTCGGATGTGAAATCGCAGAGCAGAATTCAGATACTTGGTTAATAACGCCTCCAACATGGCGTAGCGATCTACTCACTCCTTCGGATCTGGTTGAAGAAGTCGGGCGACTGATAGGGCTAAATTCCATTGAAGGAACCCTTCCTCATGGGCGATCATCTGCAACCCTCAGCCCGCTGCAATATCGCAAGCGTGGAGTAGCGCAATATTTGGCGAATCTCGGCTTCTCTGAAGTTTATAACTACCCTTTCGTCAATCAGGAGATGGTTGACACGCTAGGTTTTACCGGAGCGCGTGCCGCCAGTTTTAAATTAGCTAATCCCATGTCGGATCAAGCACCACTATTGCGAACGCACCTATTGCCTGGTCTCCTCGAAACAGCAAAACGTAATTTGGGTCGTGGCGCAAAAGAGTGTGCGATCTTTGAGATCGGTTCCGTCTTTCGCGATGTAACAAAGTTGGCTCACGTCTCGCCAGTGGCCACTACCGCTCGGCCTAGCGCCGAAACGATTGCTGAAATTTATGCCAGCGTTCCTCCGCAACCACTATTTGTTGGCTCGGTCGTAGTTGGTTCCCTCGATCGAGATGGGTGGTGGGGTAAAGGCCGAGTCTTCGATTGGTCCGATGCTACGCATTTAGCGCTTTCAATTATTGAGTTGACGGGAAACACCGGCGTTATTGTCCAATCGGATTTAGCACCGTGGCACCCCGGTCGATGTGCCGAGATTCAGGTAGCGGGTAAGCCCGTCGCTCATGCGGGAGAGCTGCACCCTCGGGTGCTTGAAGCTTTGGGACTACCGCCACGTACCTGTGCCTTTGCCGTCATACTCTCGGAGCTACCCGTCGTTCCTTCAAAGAGCGCAAAACCCATTTACACAATGCCTGCCGCGACGCAGGATGTCTCCCTCATCGTTGCTGGAGCTATCCCCGCCGCGAAAGTGGAGGCGGCGCTCGTAGCAGGGGCTGGCGCACTTTTGGAGTCAATTACCCTCTTCGATCGCTATGAAGATTTGGGAGATGGCCGTGTTTCATTGGCATTTACCCTGACCTTTCGCGCCTCCGATAGGACGCTGACGGCCGACGAGGTCTCGGGATATCGCGAATTGGCCGTGGCATCTGCCGCCCAAGAATGTGGAGCAATCGTCCGCGCATAATTATGCACATTTTTGCATAATTATACATTCTCTCCTAGACTACAACCATGAAAATTGGCATCGTCGGCGCAAGTGGCTATTCGGGTGGAGAGCTGCTTCGGCTATTGGATAAGCATCCATTTTTTCAGGTGGAATATATTGCGGCGGGTTCTCAAGCGGGCTCCTTAATTACAGAGGTGCACCCGCATCTGGTTACATTTTCAGGTCGCAAATTCGAAGCCACCCAGATCTCCCGCATGAATGCCTGCGAATTAATATTTTTTGCGCTCCCTCATGGCGAGTCCGCAAAGTTAATCGTCGAACTAAATCCCGAAATTAAAGTGATCGACCTCGGCGCCGATTTCAGACTCAACTCCGGGGCTTCCTGGGAGAAATATTACGGCGGGGCTTATGCCGGCTCATGGGTTTATGGCCTGCCAGAGATTTTGGGGCAACGAGAGAAGATTGCGCAATCCGCGCGCGTCGCCAATCCAGGGTGTTACGCGACGGCGATAGCGGTCGCGGCTACGCCAGCGCTCCTTCGTGGAGTCATCGATGCGGGAGATATTGTCGTTGTAGCCGCGTCAGGAACAACAGGTGCGGGTCGCAAAGCAAGTACAAGTTTGCTCGGGAGCGAGGTTATGGGGTCGCTCACCTCTTATAAATTTGGGGGAGTGCATCAACACACTCCAGAGATCGAAGAGACGCTGGGAATTGTCGCTGGAGGACCCGTCAAAATCTCTTTCACCCCAATTTTAGCGCCTATGCCTCGTGGCATATTGGCGACAGTTACTTCAAAGCTATCAAAGCCCATGAGTACCGAAGAGGTACAAAAGATATATCGCGATTACTTCGCGGATGAAGAATTCGTAACTGTACTAGCGGGAGATGCCCTACCGAAGACCTCTGCAGTTCTTGGATCCAATAGCGTGCAATTGCAACTCGCTGTTGATTCCCACACCAATCGCCTCATTGTTTCTGCGGCCATCGACAATCTGGGTAAAGGGGCCGCATCGCAAGCGATTCAAAATGCGAACATTATGGTTGGAATCGCGGAAAATTCTGGGTTATCTGCTGTCGGGATCGGCTCATGATTGTTATTAAATATGGCGGGCATGTTCTCGAAAGCGCAGAAACCAACGATTTGATTATCGCCGTTATCTCCAAATTTCATCTCTCGGGTGGAAGAGTTGTTCTGGTACACGGCGGTGGCCCCGCTATCGATGCCGAATTGAAATTTCATCAGATCCCAACAACTATGTCGGCGGGATATCGCGTAACTACTCCTGAAGTGATGGATGTTGTGCAAAGAACGCTCTCTGGCACTGTTTTAAGAGATCTCACCAATAAATTCATCGCCCAAGGGGTGAACGCGGTAGGTATCTCATCCGGGGACGGCAAGACTTTGCGGGCCCACAAATATCAGCCCCTGGTTAATGGTGAGGTTACTGATATCGGTCTGGTTGGTGAAGCTGAGCAGGCAGATGCCACTTTCTTGAATTTGCTGCTGGACAACGGATATCTTCCTATCGTCTCTCCGGTGGCCGTGCAATCCGATGGACAAGCCCTCAACATCAATGGAGATATTGCAGCTGGGTCAATTGCTGGCGCACTCGGAGCCGATGAAGTGCTCTTCATCACCGACGTCGCGGGGATTTACCGGAGCTGGCCGGATCTTTCAACTTTCATCGCAGAAATAAGCCTCTCCGAATTAGCGGAGATTGCGCCACGATTTGCCGATGGCATGGCTCCTAAAGCGCGCGCAGTTATTACAGCGCTCTCATCGGGCGCAGCACAGGCCCGCATTATTGATGGCAGAGATAGTGCAAATCTGGAATCGGCCTTGCACGGCGTCGGGGGAACGGTGGTAAAAGCATGAAGCACCAAGAGCGTTGGCATGCAGCAATGCAGAATAACTATGGAGTTCCACCGATCACGCTGGTGAAGGGAAAAGGCGCAGAGGTCTGGGACGATAACGGCAAACGCTATTTGGATTTTCTGGGGGGTATTGCCACCAATGTTTTGGGGCATGCTCACCCAGTCATTGTGAAAGCGGTCAGCGAACAGATTGGGAAGTTGGGGCATGTAAGTAATCTCTACTCGCACAAACAGGGCATCGAGCTAGCCGAGAAGTTGCAGGACCTTGTTAATGACTCCAGCGCGCGGATCTTCTTCTGCAACTCTGGCGCTGAGGCTAACGAAGCCGCAATAAAGATATCGCGCCTCACCGGGCGAAAAGAGATTATCGCGGCGACTGGCGGATTTCATGGAAGAACAACCGGGGCGCTTTCAATTACCGGACAAGATGCTAAGCGCACTCCCTTTGAACCACTCCTATCTGGAGTGAAATTCGTAGAATTTGGCGATCCATTGGCTATGCGCAAGGCGGTCTCCAAGAAGACAGCGATGGTGATCATCGAGGCGATTCAAGGTGAAAATGGAGTTGTGGTCCCTGAGTCGGGATATCTGCGCAAGGTACGCGCTATCTGTGATCAAAATGGCGCACTGCTGGTAATTGATGCTGTGCAAACTGGAATGGGACGCACGGGCGAATGGTTCGGTTACGAATCTGAAGGAATCAAGCCCGACATGATTACCTTGGCGAAAGGTCTCGGCGGAGGATTGCCGCTCGGTGCGATGATTACTTTGGGGGATAGGTCGCCGACATTTAAACCAGGAGAGCACGGATCAACTTTTGGTGGAAACCCAGTTTCGTGCGCTGCTGCAAACGCAGCCATCGATTTCATTGTTAAAAAGGATGTACTTAAAAAGGTAGCGACATCTGGAAAATATCTAAAGGTAATGCTCGCGAAGGTTCCCGGGGTCGCGCAGGTGCGCGGTAGGGGGCTGCTTTTGGGCATAGTTCTCGATGCAAATGTAGCAACTGCTGTTGCATCTAAGGCTATGAGCAACGGCTTGCTTATCAACGCTCCGAGCAGGAATGTAATTCGCATTGCTCCACCGCTGATTGTGAGCAAGAAAGAACTTAGCGAATTCGTCAAAGTCTTCGCTCGAACATTAAATGAGGTGCTCAATGGTTAAGTCACTCAGCAACCCGACTGAAAAGCGAAAGAGGATCATTCATGATCTCGTGAGCGCGGGGAAGATCCATTCACAGGCAGATCTTGTGCGCGAACTCAAGGCGAAGGGTCTAGAGGTCACCCAGGCAACTGCAAGTCGTGATCTGCAAGAGCTAGGTGCCATGCGCAGTACAAGTCGCGATGGAGAAGTTCGATATATTTTAGGAGCGAATGCGCAGTCATCATCGGGGGATCTGATTCTTTCGATTGCATCGAGTGCAAATACTGTGGTGCTCCGAACGCCACCTGCCGCCGCTGCCTTTGTCGCAAGCACCTTGGACGCCGCGATTGTTGCCAGAGAATTACCCACGGCAATTGGGACAATTGCAGGAGATGACACGGTCTTAGTTATTGCATCCACAGCAACGGGCGGCTCAGCTCTCGCTAAGAAGATTGCATCAATGTTTGGAAAGGGAAAATAATGTCACTTTGGGGCGGACGATTTGCGACGGGACCGAATGAATCGGTCGCTAAGCTCTCCAGAAGTGTGCACTTTGATTGGCGCCTAGCTCCCTACGACATTCGAGTTAATATCGCTCACGTTGCAGGATTGCAACGAGCCGGAGTCATTAAGAAGGATGATGCCGAGCAAATTACAACAGCCCTGCACGAACTTGCGCAGGAAGTTGCCTCCGGTTCTTTTTCATTCATTGAAAGCGATGAAGATGTCCATAGCGCCATCGAACGGGGATTAGTAAGCAAACTAGGTGAGCTAGGTGGCGCGCTTCGGGCAGGACGTTCGCGAAATGACCTCGTTGTAACTGATTTCAAGTTGTATCTCATTGATCATCTGCTTGAAGTCGCAGATGAAACTCTGGAACTGGCGAAAACCCTCGACGAGGCCGCAAAGAATCAGATGGGGCTAGTCGCACCGGGTTTTACTCACTTACAACATGCCCAACCGATTCTCTTCTCCCACGAATTGGCGAAGCACTCACATGCCTTGTTGCGTGATGTCGATCGAATGAGAGATTGGCTGACTCGCAACTCGGTCTCTCCATTGGGCTCGGGGGCGTTGGCAGGTTCTTCGCTCGTTCCAAATCCCGAGATCATCGCGGCCGAATTAGCCTTCCAAGGTGTGACGCGCAACAGCATTGATGCTGTTAGCGACCGTGATTTTGTGGCAGAGGTGCTCTTCATCTTCGCCATGTTGGGAGTTCATCTCTCGCGCATAGGCGAAGAGTTCACCATTTGGAATACCCAAGAATTTGGCTGGGTGACTCTGGATGATTCCTTCTCGACGGGCTCTTCGATCATGCCGCAGAAGAAGAACCCAGATATCGCAGAGCTGGCTCGCGGGAAGGCGGGAAGATTTATCGGCAACTTAACCTCGCTTCTAGTAACGCTTAAAGGTCTGCCCTTCGCATACAACCGAGATCTCCAAGAGGATAAAGAACCGGTTTTTGATTCAATTGAAGAGCTCTTGGTCTTGCTCCCCGCAGTCAGAGGGATGATTGCAACTGCCACCTTTAACTCCACGGCAATTTCGAAGGGGGTTCTCGACGGGCATGCTTTGGCAACGGAGGTAGCCGATTTCTTGGTGAGCGGCGGCGTTCCATTTGCGCAAGCCCATGAAATCTCGGGAAAAGCGGTGGCTTTGGCTGAGTCGAAGGGGTTAGAGGTGCACGAACTTAGCGATGACGAATTTGCTGAGATAGACGCCAGGTTGACCGCGGCGCTACGGGCAGTTCTCTCTGCCCAAGCGGCTCTTGATTCGCGGACTTCGATTAATGGCACCTCATCCAAGAGCGTGACGACCCAACTGGAGCAACTTGAAGTGAAAATTCGCGGATATTCCAGCTGGATTGCCAGCGAGCGGAAACGCTTTTCGGGCATGATGGGCGCATGACTTCTGCACTTATTGCCGACCTCGAATGGCGTGGCCTGATCGCGCAAACTACTGATAGAGATGCTCTTCTTAAGCAACTCGATGGGGGATCAACTGCCTTCTATATTGGCTTCGATCCAACGGCGCCATCGCTGCACCTGGGTAATCTTGTTGTGTTGCTTGTCATGCGCCGTTTTCAACTTGCTGGTCACAAACCGCTTCCACTTGTTGGTGGAGCTACCGGCCTAGTCGGAGATCCCAGCGGAAGAAATGAAGAACGCTCTCTTAATGAAGCCGATGTCGTCGAGCAATGGGTTGGACGTATCCGTACTCAACTCTCAAAATTTCTCGACTTTGAAAGCAGTGCTAACGCCGCAGTCATGACGAACAATCTGGATTGGACGAAGCCGGTTTCGGCGTTAGATTTTCTGCGCGACATAGGCAAACATTTCAGTGTCAATCAGATGCTCTCTAAAGATAGTGTTTCATCGCGGTTAGAGGGCGGTGGAATTAGTTATACCGAGTTTTCATACCAAGTATTGCAAGCCTTTGACTTCTTGGAGTTGTATCGCAGATATGATTGCACATTGCAATTAGGCGGCAGCGATCAATGGGGAAATATAGTCGCAGGGTTAGATTTGATCCGCAAAGTTGAAGGTGCGACTGCGCACTGCTTAACAATTCCATTATTAATGAAGAGCGATGGCACCAAGTTTGGTAAAACTGCCGGCGGAAGTGTCTGGCTAGATCCAGAGATGACTTCGCCTTATGCGTTCTATCAATTCTGGTTGAACAGCGATGATGCCGATGTTCCAAAGTATTTGAAAGTTTTTTCTTTCAAGAACCACGCGGAAATTTCTGAACTGATTGCATCGCACGAAGCTAATCCTGGGTTGCGAGAAGCCCATAGAGCGCTGGCACGCGAGCTCACCACCTTGGTGCATGGTGCGGGGGAGTGCGAAGCCGCAGAGCGCGCAGCAAAGGCGTTATTTGGCCAAGGAGAACTCGCTGAACTCGATGAAAAAACTCTTGCGTCAGCGCTTTCACAACTTCCCAAGACCACAATTACAGCAGGAAGTGCTTTTCCCACCTGGGTCGATCTCTTAGCCGCGACTGGAGTCGTAGATTCCAAGTCGGCGGCCCGCCGGATCGTTAAAGAAGGTGGTGCATATCTCAATAACGTGAAAGTCCCCACGGAGTACTTCACTCCTACGCATGAAAACCTGCTTTTTGGCCGTTTTCTGCTTCTGCGCAAGGGAAAACGCGACCTGGCGGCGGTAGAGGTCATTTAGGGGATATTTCCAGCCCACTTCTTAAAGGCGCTGAAACCCTTATAAATCAAGGGTTTCAGCGCCTTCTTTTCTTTGAGTGGGTTTTCCGATAGTTGCGAAACGCCGTATTTGCCCTGATTTGACCCCTTGGGGGCTAACGGGTTATGGTACGACCTCGCTCGCGGAACGGACTGAAAGAGGCCGTGCGACGACAATTCTGTGAAATAGCGTGTGTTTGGTCCTGGTCTATGTGAAATTGACCTACTGTCCATATTGCATTAAGTTAAGCAGTCTGCCCTGCAAACGGTGAGAAATTACCGTGAGCGGAGCGCGCTCGTACCTTGAGAACTCAACAACGTGCAAAAATCAATGCCAATAAAAGGGCTTATATAGGCGTGTTCGCATGTCTGTAGTAAGTCCAAATTCCTTTGTATTTTCTCTTTTTGAGATCATTACAAAACAAAAACAATTGGTAAAACATAAACAGCTATAAACGCTAGTTTTGTTTTTTGCCAGATCACAACTTTCTATGGAGAGTTTGATCCTGGCTCAGGACGAACGCTGGCGGCGTGCT
>CAIZKO010000001.1 GCA_903933585.1 uncultured Actinomycetes bacterium | reverse complement strand
GGTGATCGGCACACCTGGCTTTGGGTGGCGCCGCCCCAACGAGAGCGAAAAGATCATTCATTCCGAATCTGAATTTCCGGGATATGGAATTGGTCTTGCCTCCACAATTCCAGTGCGGAATTGGCACCGCGTAGATCTACCAGCATCGTGGTTTGGCTTAGCACTCGCCTACCCCACCGATAAAGGCTTCCGCTTAAAGTACGCCAAGGATGAGCCGCGAGTAGCAATCATCGCAGAACTCGAAAATGGTTTCACCGTGGCAGCAACACATCTCTCTTTTGTGCCATTCTGGAATTACTTTCAACTCTTGAAGTTGATGCGTTTTATGAAGAAGTTGCCGGGCGAGCACCTGATCGTCGGGGATATCAATCTACCTTGGAAGATTCCCCAGACCTTTTCCTCGTGGAAATCTCTGACCGCGAAGAAGACCTTTCCTTCGTACAAGCCATCGCTGCAATTTGATTACATCCTGTCGCAGCGAGATTTGAAGGCAACCACAATTGAATTCGCGCCATCCAAGATGAGCGATCATCTGCCGATCGGTATAAGCGTCGAACTAAAGTAGTTCGATCGATTCAATCAGGGATGCAATCTCTGATTCGGTCGACAAATTCTCGCGGTAGACGGTCCTGTCATCGGCGACATAGTGAAATGCCGCTTTGATATTCTCAATAGGAATGCCGTGCTGCTTCGAATATGCCAAACGGTACATCGCCAATTGAATCGAAGCGGTCGATAGATCTTCGCCCTCTTTCATGCGCCCGGTCTTCCAATCCACGACTTCGTAGATGTCGCCATCGCGGTAGATGGCGTCGATACGACCGCGGAGCACGATCCCGTTAATGACGGTCTCAAATCCCTCTTCCACCGCGATCGGGCTACGCCCGGCCCACTTGGATGCCAACCATTTATCCTGTAGCTCTTGCAGCGGAACATCGGCTGGCGCCATGGGGTCGAAGAGATCTTCATCGAATAAGGTCTGCGCCCCAAATTGTCGTTCTACCCACAAGTGGAACTCAGTTCCGCGCTTGGCATATTGATCGGTATGGCGTGGCATCGGACGGCGGATGTCGAGGGCGAGTTGCCTTGGGTCACCCTTGAGATTGATCAAGGTCGATACCGAGAGGCGCTGCGGCAGATAGATCAACTCTTCCTGATCTAACCTCTTGATCTCATCCACGATTGCCTTTGCATCGTTCAGTAGTGATAACCGCTCGGCCTCTTTTTCACTTTCGAGGGTTGAACTTATGTCAACCGGGGTTGCGGTCTGTACCAAGCTTGCAGATTGGCGAATCATTTCTTGCTTCGTGCCCGGCCCAGGCCAGATCTCGCTGCGCGGATTGGTGACAAGTGGATTCTCATCGGGTTTTTCAACCTTTGAAATTATCCCTTCGGTGCTCGTCTCTTCGAGAAATTTGTATAGTTTGGTGAACAAAATACTCTGCTCTTTTGCTTTAGCGCCATCTCGGAACCAAGAAGATGTACAGAGCAGATTCGATCTTGCACGCGTAAATGCGACATACCCGAGTCGTAGCTCCTCCACGTCGCGTCGATGCTTTTGAGCTTCTTCCAAATCATCCATTGCATCCTTGACCCTTGTGGCATTAATGACATTTTCCCCCGTTGGAAATTCAAAATCAGTTAAGAGTGATTTATCGCCACGAAATTTGATCGGTAAGGTGCCGGGATATTTAATCCAAGATCGTGTTGATCCCGAAGTATTTGGGAAGACTCCCTTAAGCAAACCAGGCACTGCGACGACATCCCATTCGGCACCCTTTGCGCCGTGAATTGTAAGTATTTGCACAGCGCTATTGCTCACGGTGACTGAAGTAGGTTTTAGACCTCCCTCACGTTGTTCAGCCGTTTCAAGCCAGGTTAAGAAGGAAGAGAGCGTTCCACCGGTGCGTTGAAACGCAGCCGCTTCATCTGCAAACTTGTCGAGATGGCGCCGACCTAGATCCCATCCATCACGTACCAAGGTCTCTACATCTAAACGCAGGAAGCGCTCTGCAATCGCAATCTTGTCGGTAATGCTTCCCACCATCGTGCGACGTAGCTGAGTCAATTCGCGAGAAAACTCTTTAAGCCGACGTAAACCCTCGCGCGAGAAATCACTCGCTGGTGCTTCCTCAATCAATTCAAGCGCTTCAATGATTGAGCCAATAGCGAAATCATTGGCATCTAGGTTCTCTTCTAGACCAAACTCCAGAATTTCCTCTAGCCGCTTACTATGCTGATTATTCGAACTGCGCGCTAACCCCCTGGAGTACTTGCCCAAGGCATACAAATCTTGCGCGCCGAGCGCTAGCCGTGGGCCTACGAGTAGACGAGAGAGCGCTGAGCCTGCATCGGGATAAGTCATGAGACGGAGCAGGGCGATGATGTCTGCAATCTCTGGGATATGAATCAGACCGCCGACACCCAATACCTCGGTCGGGATGCCGCGTTCACGGAGAGCCAACTCAATCATTGGAATGTAACTTTTCGCACGAACCAAGACCGCAAAACTAGAGCGCTCATTCTGGTTCTGTGACATTCGAACTGGGTTCTTCCAGAGCACTTCAAAATAATCAGCGATCGCTTGTGCTTCGTCTTCGGGTGTCACATAAAGACCGCAGGATAAAGTGCCTGCCCCTGCATCCGGCCTAGGACGTAACTGCTTGACGCCAAATAGCTTCTTCGATTCCGCTGCGATGTGGTCGATGATCAGGTTAGAGAAGTCGAGGATCTTCTGGTCATTTCGCCACGTTGTAAGCAGATCAAATTGCTGACACTGTCCACCAAATTCAGTGGCGAATGCGCCGAGAGTTTCGGGGCTGGCTCCGCGCCACCCGTAAATTGCCTGGTTGGGGTCCCCCACCGCGGTAACCGCATGTCCGTCGCCAAAAAGTGATTTAAGGAAACGCACTTGAGAATATGAAGTGTCTTGATACTCATCGAGCAAGACGATTTTGTAACGCGCCCGTTCAATCTCCCCGATCTCGGGGATGCTCTCCGCTAATTTCGCCGCATAAGACATCTGGTCATTAAATGTTAATTGACCGGTCTCAATGCGATGCTTATCTAGTTCCCTGACCATAGGCAAGATGGCACGCCTTTCGCTCACAGTCTCTAATGCATCGCGAACGGTTTCGTTTCCACCGATGCTTATCGCTTTAAGCTGCGCTTCAAAATCTTCTAAGAAAGCATCTAAATCGTCAACCGATCGATTATGTTCTCCCAATTCACCGGAGAGCGTCATTACCGCATCCACAATGTAATCAGGCTTGTGATAAACATCGTGCTCAACTTCGAGAACACTATTTACGAGCTTGTAGGTCAATTGCCAAGCAGCTGCTTCACCCAGCGGCTCGCCGTCGGTATCGATGCCCATTCGAATGCCATGCTCAGAAAGTGTTCTACCGGCGTAGGAGTGATAGGTCGAGACATCGACCGCGATATCGCCGCTACCCGGAATCAGACCGGCGCTACGCAGTTGGCGCAGGCGCTTGCGAATCCGAGTCGAAAGTTCGCCCGCTGCCTTGCGGGTAAAGGTAAGTCCCAGGATTTGATCGGGGGTGACTACGCCATTTGCTACCAACCAGAGAACACGCTGTGTCATAGTTTCGGTCTTGCCGGAACCCGCACCCGCGATGATGACGGTAGGTCCAAAGTGACGGGACTCGATGATCGCCCTTTGTTCCTCCGTGGGGTGGATCACTTTTCCGCCATCTACAGCGAGCTTCTGTGCGATGACTTCGGCGGTAACTTCTTTTTCAATCTCGATAATTCCATTGACGATTCTGGTGGCCATCAGTCGATCACACTCCTTCCCTCGGTTTGCAGAGGACAGAGCGATTTAATGGCACATGTCGTGCAGCGCTTATTGATGACTGCATTGAATGTTGCTGCGGCCATTCCTTCTGCAGCGGCCTTCACCTCTTCTATCACCACAGCGGCAACTATTGCGGGTTGATCAACGGTCTCATTCTTCTTCGTCTTATTTTTCAAGAAAAGTAAACCCGCACCACTGCTAACAGGATTGGGTGGCAACTCTGCAAATCCACCAGCGACCACTCCGAGTTGGTAAGCGGCAAGCTGTTTATGTTCTTTAGCTTCAGGACCAGTGACCGTTGCACCGGTCTTTAGATCAACTACAAAATATTCGCCGCTAACGGGATCGCGCTCAAGTCGATCGACACTACCCCTGACAATGGCGCGACCAAATTTTACTTCAAAGTTCTTCTCAACGAAGACGAGTTCGCGCGGATTAGCTCGATGCCATTCAAAGAAACGCTTCAGCATCCGAGTCGCATCTTGCAACTGCTGAGTTTTAAACCAACCCACATTTTGATCGACAACGGGCCAGGCTGCGGTCAGTTGTGCGATTCCTTCTTCCAAGGTGAGATCGGGCTTCTCGAGCAATTGAGATGCAATAAAGTGAATGGCCACGCCTAAGAGTTGTGCCGTGGAATCTCCATCTTGTGCTCCAGATTTTTCTAAGAACCATTTAAGACCGCAATCGTCAAAGGAGGCGAGCGAACTGGGCGAGACATAAATATCTTCATCAGGTGCCGCAACCGGAGCATCGGAACTTAGCTCTCGAGTACCCAGCCACTGGGATGGATCAGCGCTCTTGATGCCGGCCTCCCCTAAAGTCTTGAGCAGACCAGCCGCAAACTCAGATCCTTGGAGAGCATCGCGGCGCAAGGTAGCGACGAGGGCTTGGCTGGTTATCTGGCGTGGTGGTGCACTGGTAAATCCATCTGCGGACTTGCCATGTACGGCTTCAAAGAGTTGGTCAAAGTAGCGCGAAGGCTGTGAATCTTCTTCGGCGAAAGCGGTGATCAATAGTCTGCTCTTGGCCCGTGATATTGCGGAATATAGTAGACGTCGCTCATCTTCCAACAACCCAGTGGCGGCGGAAGCAGATATCTCGGCGCGCGAGGTAAGGCCGCTGCGATCGGCTTCAACGAGTCTCTCGCTACCCAATAAAGATCCGCGCACCTTGAGGTTTGGCCAGATTCCTTCTTGCAACCCCGTGACAGCAACAAATTCCCATTCCAGACCCTTTGCGGCATGCACGGTTTCGATGGCGACAACTTCTTCGCGCTGCGCGCTGCTTGTGATCGAGTCGCTGAGGATGCGCTCGTTCATCAACTGTGAAATAAAGAGAGTTGGTGCGGCCCCCACATTGCGTTCGCTAAATCGACGGGCAGATTCGAAGAGTTGGATAACAGCATCAAGGTCGCGATCGGCTTGCGCTCCGCGTGAACCACCCGCGAGTGCGCGTTGGCGCCAGAGATAGGTGATCTTGCTGCCTTCATAATCAACAGCGGAATCCCAGATCGCCCAGAGCAGATCGGTGATCTCTTGGGAAGTTCGAACTGCTTTACGGCCGACTTTGATTAAATCGTTGATGCGTTTGAGTGGCGCAATATTTTCCCAGGGCAACTCAGCAACGGGTTCGGTCAGAGCATCGATCATCATCTCGGTGCTGCTGCGGTGGTCGGTGCGTACTGCGGCGAAAGCGAGTCGAATCTGCCGGAGTTGTAAGGCATCTGCTCCACCAAATTCGGAGAGCAAGATCTCTTCGAGTACCGGCCAATCACTTGCTGTGAGCGGAGCCGATTTAAGAATGATGCCGGCAATTAAGAGAATCGGTTTGATTGCCGGATTTTCGGCGAGAGCCAGCGCGGCAGAGTCGATGGAGACTGGAATGCCGTTCTGTGCAAAAGCGCGTTGCAGCGCACTTACCTCTGAACCGGGACTGCGAACGATGACGGCCATCTTTGACCACGGCAGACCATCGCGTAGATGTGCACTGCGCAGGGCATGTGCGATGAACTGTGCTGATTCGCTCTGTGATGCCAGCTTCGCCAAGGTGACTGCTTGCTCCCCCGCAGAACTCTTGGTGGCAACGCGGGCGCGCAGCGCAGAAGGCGAATGAAACTCTGCCCCAACTTTGGAGATCAAAGTACTTATCTCGGGGACCGAGCGGAAATCTTGCTCGAGATGGATTCGCTGGGGTATGAAGTCCGTCAAGAAACGAACGACGCTATCGGGATCAGCGCCGCGGAAGCGTCCGATCGCAGAGTCGGCATCGGCAAAGATCACCAAATCTTCGGGGGCTAGAAGTTGTAGCAACCTACGCTGCGCCGAATCGCTCTCCTGGAATTCATCGACGATCACCGTACTGAAGCGTTGACGGAAATGCTTGAGTCGCCCAGGGTCTTGTTGGAGCAAATAGATCGCTTCGTTGATGATTGCACTGGGGTCGATGCGAACCAGCCGCTCGCCTACGGTGGCGCTCTGTAATTCGTTGGCACCAAAGTAGGACGACCAGAAATGTGCGACACCTTCCCAATAATCTTCTTTGAGTAACTTTCCCCGCGCTTGCAGGGTCTTAGCGTCTAGCCCTAACTCTGTGGCGCGCAGGATGAGATCGCGCACCTCGCGCACAAATCCGCGCGTCTTTACCGCTTCTGATAAATCTGTATGCCAAGGAATTGGTGCCAATGGATTGTTGAGCATCTGTTGGATCACGGCATCTTGCTCGGCGCCCGAGATCAATACATAGCGCGAATTATCTTGCCCCAACTTTTCGTTGAGGATTGAGAAGGCTAGCGAGTGGAAGGTGCGAGCCAGTGGTTCGAAGGATGTCGATCCAGCGCGCAAGGCAATCGCATCGCGCAGTTCGGAGGCGCGTTCGCGGCCATAGGTAATGATCAAGATCGAATTAGGATCGACGCCCGCGTTTACCCGTGAGATCACCGATTCGATGAGCGTTGTGGTCTTGCCGGTCCCCGGTCCCCCAAAGACGGCGAGCGCAGAGCCGCGATGGTCGATCACCTGACGTTGGGCCGGGGAAAAAGTAAAGGTTGGCTCGGGCGTTATGCGCCGAACCAACCTCAACTTGCTGACTTCCTTTGCCATGCCACTATCTAACCCGATAGCGCTGACATCGCGATGCTTATTCCGCTGTCAGGTTAACCTTCTTATTACGCCCTACAGAGCGTGCTCGCTCATTTTGATCGAGGACCGTCTTGCGAATTCGCACATGCTTTGGTGTGACTTCAATGCACTCATCTTCACGGCAGAATTCCAGAGCTTGCTCTAGGTTGAGCAAACGCGGAGGAATGATGCGGTTGGCATCATCAGCGCCAGAAGAACGCATGTTAGTCAACTTCTTCTCACGAACGATGTTGACATCCATATCTTCTGTACGTGAATTCTCGCCGGCGATCATGCCTTCGTAGACTTCGGTTCCTACTTCTAGGAAGATGACTCCGCGCTCTTGGACACCATCAACAGCATAAGCCGTGACGATTCCGCGGCGATCGGCTACGAGTGATCCACTCAAACGGGTACGGATTTCGCCGTGCCAGTTCTCATAGCCATCGAAGACGTGGTGAATGAGGCCAGTTCCACGGGTTTCGGTGAGGAACTCGGTTCTAAATCCGATGAGACCACGTGATGGAACCTTGTAATCCATGCGGATCCAACCTGTTCCGTGGTTGACCATCTGCTCCATGCGACCCTTACGAAGTGCCATGAGCTGGGTGACGACGCCGAGGTACTCCTCAGGGATATCAACGGTCAGACGTTCCATTGGCTCTTGCAGCTTTCCGTCAACCATCTTGACAACCACTTGTGGCTTTCCGACGGTCAATTCGAAACCTTCACGGCGCATGATTTCAACAAGGACAGCGAGTTGTAGTTCTCCGCGACCCTGAACTTCCCAGGTATCTGGACGGTCAGTATTTAATACGCGGAGAGAAACGTTACCGATCAGCTCTGCATCAAGACGGTTCTTCACCTGGCGCGCGGTAAGAAGTTTTCCTTCTTGTCCGGCAAGTGGTGATGTGTTGATACCGATGGTCATCGAAATAGATGGCTCATCAACAATGATCAGTGGGAGAGCATGTGGCTTCTCAAGATCAGCCAGGGTCTCACCCAAGGTAATTGTTTCGATACCGGCAATTGCGACGATATCTCCAGGGCCAGCTTCAAGTGCTGATACACGCTCTAGACCGTTGGTGATCAAAAGTTCGGCGATCTTTACCTTCTCGCTGGTGCCATCGTTCTTCATCCACATGACCATCTCACCCTTTTTGATGACGCCCTCGCGGATACGGCAGAGTGCAAGACGACCAAGGTAAGGAGATGAGTCCAGGTTTGTCACGTGAGCCTGTAGCGGCGCATTCTCGTGATAAACCGGAGCTGGGATGGTGTTGAAAATAACTTCAAAGAGTGAATCCAAGTTCTCGTTATCTGGCATCACACCGTTTTCGGGGCGATTGAGAGATGAGCGTCCGGCCTTGGCAGATGCGTAGACAATGGGGAATTCAATCTGCTCTTCGTTGGCATCAAGATCCAAGAAGAGGCCATAAGCCTCGTCGACAACTTCTGCGATACGTGAATCGGGACGGTCAACCTTGTTGATCAAGAGGATAACTGGGAGATTCTTCTCGAGCGCTTTACGCAACACGAAACGGGTCTGAGGAAGTGGGCCTTCGGAGGCATCAACGAGCAAGATAACGCCATCGACCATCTCGAGTCCGCGCTCAACTTCGCCACCGAAGTCGGCGTGGCCTGGAGTATCAATGATGTTGACTGTCAGCGCGCCACGGCGAATCGAAGTGTTCTTCGCAAGAATGGTAATTCCCTTTTCACGTTCTAGATCCATGGAATCCATAACGCGATCGCGGTTTTCGCCCTCTTTTTGATGCTCAGAGAATGCACCTGATTGTGTCAACATCGCATCGACCAAAGTGGTCTTGCCATGGTCAACGTGGGCGATGATTGCGACGTTACGCAGATCTTCGCGCTTCTTGAGTTCACCTGTGATGAACGGACTCTTCTCGTACTTAAGTTTGATTGTCATACGTTGAACCTAAATTCCACTACATCGCCGTCAGCCATTACGTACTCTTTGCCTTCCATGCGGACTTTTCCGCGAGCACGGGCTTCTGTCATTGAACCTGCTTCTATCAAATCATCAAATGCCACTATTTCGGCTTTGATGAAACCTTTTTGGAAATCGGTGTGAATCACACCGGCCGCAACTGGTGCGGTGTCGCCCTTATGAATCGTCCACGCGCGGGTCTCTTTTGGACCGGCGGTGAGATATGTCTGAAGTCCTAGTGTTTCGAAACCTACGCCTGCGAGTGTGACAAGTCCAGGCTCTTCCATTCCGATCTCTTTTAAAAATTCTGCCAAATCTTCTTCATCGAGCTCGGCCAACTCTGCCTCTGTCTTAGCATCTAAGAAGATTGCCTTTGCAGGTGCGACCAACTTTTGCAGGCTGGCGCGTAATTCCTGATCGCCGAGTTCGGCGGCATCAACGTTAAATACATATAAGAAAGGTTTAGTTGTCATCAACTGCAACTCTGCGATGGCAGCGAGGTCGATCTTGGAACCGGAGAGCAACTTTCCATCGTTCAAGAGCGCCTGCGCCTGTTTTACAACTTCTAGGGTGGCGGCCTTCTCTTTATGAATCCGGGACTCTTTCTCTAGGCGAGGAATCGCCTTCTCGATTGTCTGTAGGTCAGCGAGCGCAAGCTCCATGTTGACCACTTCGATATCGGAGGCCGGGTCCAAAAACGCGGAAGTGCGTTCGCCTTCGCGGGTGACGTTTTCGTCTTTAAAAACCCGGATGACCTGACAGATGGCATCGGTCTCGCGGATGTTGGCGAGGAACTTGTTGCCAAGTCCGGCACCTTCAGAGGCACCTTTGACGATTCCGGCGATATCAACAAATGAGACGGCGGCGGGGAGCAACTTCTCTGAACCAAATATCTTGGCGAGCTGGGCCAGACGGGGGTCTGGAACGCCGACGACTCCGACATTGGGCTCGATGGTGGCGAAGGGGTAGTTGGCAGCCAGGACGTTGTTCTTGGTCAGAGCATTAAAAAGGGTCGACTTTCCCACATTTGGCAGTCCGACGATTCCGATTGAGAGGCTCACGAGGAGGCTAGCCTACGGGGGTTTGTCGGTGCTTCCTGCCACGATACGGCTATGAGCAACAGCGCAACGGCAATACTGGCCCTGGTTATCGGGCTTTTCCTCGGAATCGCCCTCGGAACCATGCTGGCCCGGGCTAAAAACCGCCCTATAGACACCTCTGCCGAGCTGGCTGCCAAGGTTGGTGAACTGGCATCTGCCGAACGGCTGATCGCCGAATACAAGACCCAGATCGAAGCCGATCGCAGTAAGACCGAGACCGCCATCAAACTCAATGCAGAGCTAGAGGCGATGAAACTCCGCGTCGAAGATTTGAATCGGATCTCCCAAGATGCCGACCGTCGTCGCTTGACCGCCGAGGCCGAGATCAAGACTCAGATTACGCAGATGGCATCGCATAACGAGAATTTAGTGAACCAAACTCGCGCGATTGCCGGTGCGCTCGCCAGTTCACAGACCCGTGGCAAATTTGGTGAAGCAGCTCTCGAACAGTTACTTCTCGGCGCTGGTCTCATTGAAGGCGAACACTTCACGCGCCAACGCTCTGCCGAGCGGAACGAAACATCCGGTGCGATCCCCGACATCACCATCAACTTACTTGGTGGATCTGTTCTCTATATCGACTCCAAGTTTCCCTTCGAGCGTTTCTACGAAGCCTTCGAGACCGAAGATCCAGATTCACGCAAAGAACTTTTGGCTCTGCACACCAAAGATCTTCTAAAACATATTGAAGCGCTTTCGAAACGTAAGTATGCAGAACGAGGTGCCTCCCCGGACTTCGTTATCTTGTATGCGCCAGTTGACTCCATCTTCACCGAAGCGTTGCGCTCTGATCCAGCTCTCCTCGACAAAGCATTTGCTCTCGGTGTCACCATAGCAACACCAACCTCGATGATGGCGCTGCTGCGTACCGTTGGCTATTTATTTAGTCGCAACCGTGTTGCTACCAATGCCGCCGAAATCCAAGAGTTGGCAACCAAATTCCTTAAAGATGTTTCATCACTGCACGAGAAGATCGTGACCGTGGGCGATCGCCTCAAGAGCACCCTCAAGGCCTACAACGAACTAATCCCAACCGCCGAGACCACCGTTCTATCGGCCGCCAAGAAGATGCGCTCCTTAGAGGTAGTCGGTAAAACCCCGAGCGCAATCCCCGAGTTATCCGAGAATGTGCGCCAATTGCACTCCAAATTGGCTCCCAGTGATGATGATGTCATCGAGGTAGATGAAGTCGAACTCACCCTCGAATTAGAGGATAATGAGTGACATGAGCACCGACTTTCGCACCTTGCCCAAGCCCATCAAAGGGGTCGGTTTAACCAACGCCGGAGTCGTTATCCTGCAATTCCTGCTCATCCTCTTGGCCGAAACAATTGAGTACGAAGTTGGCAAGGTCGGAATCATTACTGGGATCGCGCTCATCATCGCCGTCGCTGGTGGTTTCTATCTTGGTCGCCCTGGAACAACTTTTACAACCGTGGTTAATCCACCGATCGTCTACTTCTTAATTACCGTTGTTCTAATTTCAACGGTGGGCGGCGCGGGACTCCACGTTACAAAGTTTGGCCTTGATCTCGTTACAACGTTGGGTGGCGCAGCGCCGTATTTAGCGATCGCAACGGCTGCAGGTTGGGCTTGGCACTTTTGGGTGCAACGTAAAGCAAATAAAGCTAATGAAATTGCGGATGAGGTTTTAGAACCTTAACTCTTACCCGCTGCCTTTAAATCTTTTCGCAGCTCGGGTGGTATCGCAAAGAGCAGATGCTCTTCACTGGCAGTCACGGTCTCCACATCGGAGTAACCCCGCTCTGCCAACCAGGCCAACACATCCTTCACCAATATCTCTGGAACCGATGCACCGCTACTAACTCCCACGGTTTCAACTCCAACGAGCCACTCCTCTTTTACCTCAGCGGCATAATCCACTAAGTATGCGGCCTTTGCCCCGTATTCAAGTGATACTTCTACCAGGCGCACCGAGTTAGAAGAGTTAACCGATCCAACAACGATGACCAGATCGGCACGCGGAGCAATCTCCTTGATCGCGGTCTGACGGTTCTGCGTCGCATAACAAATATCATCACTCGGTGGATCAACAAGTTGTGGAAATTTCTTCTTCAGCTCACGCACGGTCTTGATCGTTTCATCAACGCTTAAGGTGGTTTGTGACAACCAGATTAATTTCTTGCCTTCACGCAGGTGAATTCCATCAATTTCATCAGCGGTATCGATCACAAAAACATTATCGGGGGCTTCGCCCGCGGTACCTTCGACCTCTTCGTGGCCATGATGGCCAACTAGCAAGATGTCATAATCCTCGCTGGCAAAGCGCTTTACCTCATGATGCACCTTGGTAACCAGCGGACAGGTGGCATCGATGGTCTTCAAATTTCGATCGGCAGCGGCCTGATGGACTGCGGGTGAGACGCCATGGGCAGAGAAGATAACGAGCGCGCCTTCGGGGACCTCATCGGTTTCAGAGACGAAGATCGCTCCCCGGGCCTCTAAAGTCTGGACCACATGCTTGTTATGGACGATCTCTTTACGCACATAAACCGGCGCACCGTAGAGATCGAGGGCTTTTTCCACGGTTATTACCGCGCGATCGACCCCAGCGCAGTACCCGCGTGGCGCAGCTAACAGCACCTTTTTACCCATGCTCCAATCGTATCTAAAAGTATGATTGCGGGCATGCCTGAGTTTAATTACGAGGATCTGCTGCCGATCGGCCCTGATGAGACCGAATATCGCCTGGTCACAACCGAGGGCGTCTCCACCTTTGCAGCCCAAGGCATGGAGTTTCTACAGGTCGCGCCCGAAGCAATTACGGCACTGACCGCAGAGGCGATTCACGATATTTCGCATTACCTGCGCAGCGCGCACTTGCAACAACTCAAGAATATTTTGGATGATGTCGAAGCTTCGCCGAATGATCGTTTCGTCGCACTCGACTTATTAAAGAATGCCAACATTGCAGCTGGTGGCGTGCTACCCATGTGCCAGGACACCGGCACCGCGATCGTGATGGGCAAGAAAGGCCAGCGCACCCTGACTTCCGAGAAGGATGAAGTATCTGTATCGCGTGGCGTCTATGACGCCTTCACCAATCTCAACCTGCGCTATTCACAGATGGCTCCGATTACGATGTGGGAAGAGAAGAACACCGGCAACAACCTGCCTGCCCAGATTGAGATTTACTCAGATTCCGAACATCCCAATGAATACAACTTCCTTTTCATCGCCAAAGGCGGCGGAAGCGCCAACAAATCATTCTTGTATCAAGAGACCAAAGCAGTACTGAATCCAAAGTCATTCATGATCTGGCTCGACGAAAAACTCCGTTCCATCGGCACCGCTGCCTGCCCTCCTTATCATTTAGCAATCGTTATCGGCGGAACCAGCGCCGAGCACACAGTCAAGACCGCAAAGCTCGCCAGCACTAAGTATTTGGATTCACTCCCCCGCACAGGTGATGCCAAGACCGGGCATGCATTTAGAGATGTTGATCTCGAAGAAGAAGTCCTTAAGTTAACTCGCACACTTGGCATTGGTGCGCAATTCGGTGGCAAGTACTTCTGCCACGATGTTCGCGTTGTCAGATTGCCACGCCACGGCGCTTCACTGCCAATAGCTATCGCAGTTTCTTGTTCGGCAGATCGCCAAGCTAAGGGCAAGATCACTAAGGATGGCGTCTTCTTAGAAAAGTTAGAACGCGAACCCGCACACTTCTTGCCAGAGACCACCGATGAACATCTCGATGGCGAGGCTGTCTCTATTGACCTCAATGCGCCAATGAAAGATGTATTAGCAACTCTTTCGAAATACCCAATTAAGACCAGACTTTCGCTAAACGGCACCTTGATTGTGGCTCGCGATATCGCCCATGCCAAACTCAAGGAGTTGCTCGATTTGGGTCAGTCACTTCCGCAATACTTCAAGGATCATGCGGTGTATTACGCCGGTCCCGCGAAGACACCAGAAGGTTATGCATCGGGTTCCTTCGGTCCCACGACCGCCGGTCGCATGGACTCATATGTAGAGCAGTTCCAAGCCGCCGGCGGATCCATGATCATGCTGGCGAAGGGCAACAGGTCAAAGCAAGTTACCGATGCCTGCAAGGCGCATGGCGGTTTCTATCTTGGGTCGGTTGGTGGACCAGCCGCTCGACTAGCCCTTGATTGCATCCGCAAGGTTGAAGTCTTGGATTATGCCGAGCTAGGCATGGAAGCGGTCTGGAAGATTGAAGTAGAAAACTTCCCGGCATTTATCGTGGTAGACGATAAAGGAAATGATTTCTTCGCGGAAACAATGCGGCCATTAACAATTGGAGTTAAGCCTTAGCTAGCCGCTTCGCTGGGATTTGGATTGTTTTCTTCGGGCTCCCGAACATTGCGCGAGCGCGTCTTGCGCGAGAAGGATTCAGTCATCCGCTTCTGCGAGTAGAAGACATTTTCATCTTCTGCCATTTGGGCGAGCGCTTCGATCTCATCGGCTTCCGCCATGATGATTGCAAGAGAATTTGCGCTCTTCTCATCTGTCACCGGAATAAGTGCGGCATCGCGACGGAGATTAGCGGCAGTCCCCTTGAGTCGTGCAGAGGCTTCTTTGATATTGCCAGATTGCAGATCCGCAACAGCTGATGTTTTCGCAGATTGGGCGTCAAGAACTAGCCGTTCTGCCCGCACAACGGGATCAGCCATCCGACCGGCTGCGACATCCCCTGGTACGACGTTGACGTTAACGGGAAGGGTTACCGAAATCTCTTGGCGCTGCGACAAGTCGAGATATTCAATAGTTAAATCTGCAACGTGACAGAGTCCTAGCGCTGCCATGCCGGGGATGGGAATTTCGACAACGAAGCGACGATTTTCTCCGCTATAAAGATCTCCAAGTTGCAAGACATAGGTTTCGCCATCCATCCAATAGGGAAGGCGCTGCAAAATTTCGATCGAGGGAGCGCCGATCAGTGCGGATGTGGGGGTCAATCGAAGTACGGTATTAACAACCGCCTTGTCTAGTAGATCTTCAACCTCGGCGGCGATAGCCCCAACTGCTTCATCAACAGTTGCTGCAAAGCGATGCGCCCCTCCGCCACCCTGAGCGAATGCTTCAAGAATGGTCTCGTCATAACCATCCCCCAATCCAATAGTGGAAGTGGTTACTTTTTCGGAAGCAGACTTGGTAGCGATCTCGGTGAAGAACTTTGGATCGGTCTCACCTGCGTTAGCGTGGCCATCAGAAATCAAGAGAAGAGTGGAACCTCCTGTCGATTGCACCCGCTTAAGTTCACGAATTCCCAAAAGATAACCTGCCGAGAGATCGGTAGAGCCACCAGTCTGCATATCTCGGATGGCCTGCTTAAGTGAAGGCAAGTGATGATCGGCTAGGGTGCGAGTGGGAACGATGACGAGTGCGGTGTCGTCAAAGGCCACCAAACCAAAGGAATCTTGCGGTGCTAGGCGATCGACGAGTTTGAGCAATGAGCTCTTCGCTGATTCAAATGGGTGACCAGACATAGAGCCAGATCGGTCGAGCACAACCTGCACGGCTTGACCGGGGCGGTTGGCATGTAAAGGATTTGCAGGGGCAGTCAGATCGAGCATGAGAGTAACTTTGTCGGAAGATTCGAGTGCGACCATATCGACATCAAGGAGGGCTTTAATTAGCATTTTTTACCTCTTTCTTAGTTAATAAGAAAGATAACAGCGACCACTGACACTGCAGCCCTCAGGCACCCTTTTCGGGCCCAGTCTTGCGACTGCGCCGCAGGAAGAATTCCCAGAGCGAAAGCGTCAGCAGAATCATCGAAAAGCCAAAGAGCAGATCTTCGATGGGAGCCCCAGCCAGCCGGCGGCCGATGATTTCCGAGGGCGAGTACTGCACGATCTGCTTTGAGGTGAGCCACCAGTTGGTTAGAAGTTGAAAGGGAAATATCAGCCCGTAGGTGAGCCAAAAGATTCCTCGGGTGATCATCTGGGTACGCAGAATAAAGAGGTCGGCGATCACAGCGAAGACCACCGCATCGAGGGCAATATCTGAGTAAATCACTGGGATTCACCGTCCCGCTGCCAACCCGTTAATTTAAGGAGCGCCTGATAACTTAATATCACGGTGAGTGGCACGACGATGAAGAAGAGCAGCTCTTCCATGGGAACTTTGGGGAGGACATCTACATTAACAATCTGGTGAGTATCAAAGAACCAGTTTTTATGCGCGATGGCCCAGATATCCCAGGTGAGGTAAATGACCACGATCGCTAACTGGGTGAAAAAGAGTTCGCGCCAACCTCGCAGAATTCGCAAGCGAAATCCCAGGTTAATGCCCAAAGCGCAGAGCGAAACAAATGCGATAACAGCCAGGTATGCCAGATGGTTCACGCTATTTCAACTCTCACGCGCAGTGGTATTGAAATAGAATCCGATGATGAAGGATGCACTGCCCGCCATATTTTCCTTGATTGAACGCTTTTCGCGTTGGGCGGCTATCGCAGTCATTCTTCTCTTCACCCTCCTTCGCATTGTGGGAATAGATCTCACTATGTCAGCGCAAATTACCATTGCCTTGATAGCCCTGCTGATTGGAATCCCCCATGGGGCCATCGATCATCTAATTTCAATGCCCAGTAAGCCGCGTAGCCGTCTTATCATCTACATCATCGCGTACATAGCTATTGCAGTACTCGCCGGTTGGGCCATAGCTACCTGGAACCTCAGCGGGTTTCGGATCGTAGTTGTCATGAGTGCGCTGCACTTTGGCTATGGAGATGCCGCCTTTCGCAATGAATGGAAGACCGCCAGCGCGGTTGAAAAATCGCCTTGGTTTGTCGAGAGCATTTATGCACTCCCAGCAGGGTTTGCCCCTGTGGTGCTCCCCCTGACCGACTCTCGCACGCGGAGCGCTCTGCATCGGATCAATCCGGCCTTAATCAACTGGGCTGGGACCCACGGCCACCTGCTACGCACGACCACCGTGGCAGTAACAATCGCGTCAATATTTATCTTGTTGGTGTTACGGGCTCTACCCTTCGCGCTCGACTTAGCCGTACTCCTCGCTCTTGTGGTGGTAACCCCACCTCTCGTCGCTTTCGCAATCTATTTTGGTTTATGGCACGCGGCTCGTCACACGGCACGTTTGGTTCCGAAATTAGAAAACTCAAGAGTGCTTGCGGCGAAAGGAAGTGTTTTTCTGGCATTACGTGGGGCTATCACCCCAGGTTTGTATGCAATCATTGGAACGTTCGCAATTTCTGCGGCCTTGATGTTCTTTGACAGTGCGCATTTCTCTTCCGGATTATTGTGGAGTGCACTTGTCGTCATCTGGGCGTTGACTGTTCCTCACATGATTTCGACTTCGCGGTTTGATCTTCGCGCAATTCGTCGCTGATTTAAAAACTTTTGCCTTAGATATTTCCAATTATTTCAAGTGGCGCAGGCGCACAATTGGATGAACACTTCTCTTAACGATTTAGCGCTCCGAGCCATCTCGGACCCCACGTGCTAGTCGAATCACATGGAGGATCACTCTCGATGCTACAACTATCAAGCGGTCAATGGAGCTCGTTATATAACATCTTCTCCTTCGGCCTTATCTCAATGCTCGCAACAACTATCTTCACCTTGATCAGCCAAGCGCGCGTATTGCCTAAGTATCGTATTGCGCTAGTTATGTCATCAATGGTCACCTTCATTGCTGCCTACCATTACTTCCGTATCTTCAACTCGTTCAACGAATCTTCCATGAAGAACGCTGTAACTGTGGGAACTTCACAAGGTTCATTCAATGAGGCATACCGCTACATCGACTGGATCCTCACCGTTCCACTTCTCCTCGTTGAGGTAATTGCAGTACTTGCTCTCGCAAAGGATGCTTCGAAGTCACTCATCACTCGTTTGGTTCCTGCATCAGCAGCGATGATCATTCTGGGTTACCCTGGAGAGATTTCAAGCAGCAATGGAACAAAGGTGCTCTTTGGAGTTCTTTCAACGCTTCCATTCCTTTACATCCTCTATGTCCTCTTCGTAGAGCTCACCAAGTCTTTGGATCGTCAACCAGAAGGTGTGGCAGCCACGGTTGGTCGTCTCCGTCTTCTCTTGGTCGGTACCTGGGGCGTCTACCCAATTTCGTACCTGCTTCCCATCTTGATTAAGCACCCCTCTGCTTCTCAAGCAGCGGGACTCTTCACCGGTCGTCAAATCGGATACACCGTTGCAGATGTGCTTGCAAAGTGCGTATTCGGTCTCACCATCTTGAAGATCGCTCGCATGAAGTCAGCAGCCGAAGGTATGGCAGACACTCACTAATATGTGACGTCGTGAAGGGGGAAGGCCGTCGGGTCTTCCCCCTTTGCATTTATAACGCAGTGAGAGAGGCTAACCGCATGAACAATTATCGAATGTGGGCATATTCCATGATCGCTGTGGGAGCTATCAACTGGGATTACCAGCGCCACAACTCGCACGTGGTGACTAATAGTTTGCTGATAATCGTTCCAGGACTCGTTTTGGTCGCGCTCACGTATCTAAAGTCGGGTCAGCAACTGCTGCAAAAACGCCCGGTGAAGATACTTTGGCTCATTATTGGAGTAGTTGCTTTGATCTTTGCTTTCACGAACAAGTAGGAACATTCACGGTTTCTATAGTCTCCCGCCAGCCGATCCATCTTGTGAAATACGCTGGCTGAGCCAGACCGGGAAAATAAAGAGCACGATCAGCATGGTGGCAACTACGTTGACTATTGGGGCCTGATTTGGTCTAAAGAGATTATTGAAGATCCACTGCGGCAGGGTTTCCGTGCCAGGGCCTGCAGTGAATGTAGTCACGACGATCTCGTCGAAGGAGAGCGCGAAGGCAAGTAAGCCACCGGCGACAAGTGCCGAACGCACAAGTGGGAAGGTGATGTAACGGAAAGTTTGGAAGATATTGGCGCCTAGGTCTTGCGAGGCTTCTTCCAGACTTTGGCCCAAACGGCGCAGACGGGCCAAGACATTGTTGTAGACAACGACGATGCAGAAGGTGGCGTGGCCAACGACAACGGTCCAGAGCGCCAACTGCTTGTTGAGTGGATCTAAGAATGTGTGGAAAGTCGTGTTGAGTGCGATACCCGTGATGATGCCGGGAAGTGCGATGGGGAATATGACGAGCAGTGAGAGTGTGTTCTTGCCATAGAAGGAATAACGCGACACGGCGAAGGCGATACAGGTGCCCAGGATTAAGGCGATTGCTGTGGCCCCGAGTCCCACTTTGATTGAGGAAGCGATGGCGGGAAGTACGCCGTTGCTTTCAGTGAGGCGACCCCACCAGACAGTAGAAAGTGATTGAGGTGGCCAGGAGAAGGTGCGCGATGGGTTAAAGGAGTTGAGCGCAACAACGATCAGCGGAATGTAAATGAAGCTGAGCGTTCCAAAGGTGAGTGATGCCAGCAGGATCTTGGCGCGGCGCGAGAGATACATTAGAAGTTCTCCAGCGCGCCAGAGCGACGGACGACAAAGAGATAACCCAAGATGGTGGCGATGGGGAGCAGAGCCATCGCAGCTGCAAATGGAAGGTTGCCGGCGGTACCAACATTGTCGGCGATCACATTGGCGACTAGTTGGGTGGTGCCGCCCACAATCTTGACGACGATGTAATCACCGAGTGAGAGCGAAAATGTGAAGATCGATCCCGCGATGATCGCCGGGTAGATGATAGGAAGAATGATTGAAGTGAACGTGGTGCGTGCTGATGCGCCCAGGTCGCTCGATGCTTCCAGCAGGGTATTGGGAAGGCGATCGAGACCGGCGTAGATGGGAAGGATCATGTAGGGCAACCACAGGTATGCCAGGGTGATGGTTGTTGCGGTTAAGCCAAAGCCGGGGCCATGGATGCCAAAGGGCTTAAGCGCCCAAGAGATGACTCCCCCATCAGAGAACATGCTGCGCCAGGCATATGTTTTAACGAGATAGCTGGCCCAGAGCGGGACAAGAACGAGGGCGATGACAACGCTTCTAAATTTAGGTTTGAGAACTTTGGAGATGAAGAGCGCGATGGGAATTGCGAGCAGTCCGTCGATCACGGTCACAGCAACTGCAACGCCAATGGAGCGAATAGCAATGGTGCCGTAGACCTTTTGAGTGAGAAGAGTGTGGAAGTTAGTGAAAGAGAAGGAATGGACGGTATTGCCGGTAAATGAATCAACGCTCCAGAGACTGGAGATGAGCATAACTGCGAGTGAGCCTAAATAGGCGACCGCCAACCAGAGCACGGGCAACGCTAATAAAAGCGCCGCCCGTGCTCCTTTGTGGCGATAGAGCCAGGTGTTGATGCGGTTGTTTCTCACAGTTATCTTTTAATTGGTGAACCAGTTACCTGGCTAACCTTTTATAGATGTCCAAGCTTGAGTCCACGCTGCATAGTCGGTGCAGATATTTCCGCGACCATCTAAGCAACTTGTTGTGGGTGTCGTCCAGTACCAGATCTTCTTGGCATAGGTGGCATCTGTTGCGTGATAGGTGGTGCAGAAAGCCTTATCGGCTGTGTGCGAACAAGCGAGTGTCTGTGATGGAGCCTCTCCGAAGTATTCAGCTACCTGAGCATTTACGGTTGGTGAGGTAATCCAGTTCATCCACTGGTACATGCAATTTGGATGTTGCGCCTTAGATGAGATCATCCAGGTATCAGACCAACCGGTTGCACCCTCTTTTGGAACAACAGAGGCAACTTTGACCTTCTTATCAGCGTTGATCGTGTTGGCGATAACCTGCCATGACGATCCAAGCAATGTGTTGGAAGATTCGAAGGATTGCACCGACTTGGTGTAGTCAGACCAGTATTCGCCAACGTTCTTCTTCTGTACCTTGAGCAAGGCGACTGCAGCTGCGAGCTGTGTCTTATCCAGTGAGTAAGGGTTGGTGATTTTGAGGGCTGGTTTGGTCGCCATCAAATAGACAGCGGCATCAGCGATATAAATTGGGGAATCGTAGGCAGTGATTGCACCCTTGTAAGGAGAGTTTGCATCGAAGACTACCGACCATGATGTTGGCTTCTTCACCTTGGCTGCGTTGTAAGCCAAAACGTTGGCGCCCCAACCATGAGGGATTCCATACATCTTTCCGCCAGCAGAGTTCCATTGCTGCATCTTCAAGAATGGAGAGATCGTCTTGTAATTAGGAACAAGCGCGGTATTAACAGGGGCAACTTGGCCACCGTAGATCAAGCGTAGGGAGGCATCGCCCGAAGCAGATACTCCGTCATATCCACCAGTCTTCATCAATGAAACCATCTCATCGGAGGTTCCTGCGGTCTTGGCGTTGACCTTGCAGCCGGTCGCCTTCGTGAATGGGTTGACCCAGTCGATAGTCTTATCGTTACTGCCGTTTTCGGCATATCCAGCCCAGACGATTATATTGAGTGCGCCTTCACCCTTACCTAGAGTTTTGAGCGCTGCAATATTTGGAAGTGAGGCTGCAGCACCCGCAGTCGCACTCGCTATAGCCAAGCCAAGGGCGGCGAAGCTAGCAATCACTATCTTCTTGGTACGCATGCACATCACCTTATCTTTCGGTTTGGAACGCTGGTCTTTCAACCAACCTGAAATTCGTATTTCGAATTCCAGGAAACTTCGATCTGATCCCCCGTGGCGGGGAAAACTTGGGTGCCATCATTCTCTGCCAGAACGGTCAAAATGTCAGCACCGATAGCCACATTTATACGCGTAAGGGCTCCTAGGAACATCACAGAGACGACCTGACCAGGGGCTGTCCTGTCCCCACCCCTGCCGAATTTGATCTTCTCTGGGCGGATGCTGATGACCTTGCCATCGCGGTGCAAGAGGTTAGAGATGCCTACGAAGCCTGCAACGAATTCAGAGTTGGGCTCTTCGTAAATATCTTTAGCAGAGCCCATCTGCACGATGTTGCCTGCGTTAAAGACCGCGATGCGATCGGCCATGGTCAAGGCCTCTTCTTGGTCATGGGTGACAAAGATAAAGGTGATGCCGATATCTCGTTGCAACTCTTTGAGCTCTACCTGCATCTCGTGACGCAATTTGAGATCGAGTGCGCCCAGGGGCTCATCGAGCAAAAGGACTTTAGGTTCGTTTACGAGCGCGCGTGCAAGGGCTACGCGTTGGCGCTGACCGCCAGAGAGTTGGCCGGGTTTGCGCGCTTCGTACCCTTCGAGCTTCACGCGTTGCAAAGCTTTGCGAGCACGGACGATGCGCTCTTCCTTGGCGACCTTCTTAACTTTCAAACCATATTCAACATTTTCAAGAACTGTCATATGGGGAAAGAGTGCATAGTCCTGGAAAACAGTATTTACATCACGATTAAATGGCGGGGTCTGGCTGACGTCAACGCCATCGATTTCAATAATTCCGGAATCGGGCAATTCAAATCCCGCGATCAAACGCAAGACGGTTGTTTTGCCGGATCCGCTGGGACCGAGCATCGCGAAGAATTCTCCATCGGAAATCTCTAGATCAACACCATCAACTGCTTTGACCTCGCCAAAACTCTTTGCAACTTTGGAGAGACGAATGGCTGTAGACACTTAGCGATTATAAATAGATTTCAACTTTTATTCTACAACGAGAGGAACTTGTAGCTGGCTGCTAAAAACGTCGAACGGGCCGAACGTGATAGAGAGTATCTTTCGTAGCATTTCCTTGGTAGCCGTGATCGATAGATTGGACCCATCCTCCAATATCTGAATAACCGGAGGAAGACCAGTAATCGCTAGCAAGCAGCCCTGCCAGCCCTTGCAGATTATTAGAAAGCAGGATGAGTTCGCCGATCGACGGTAGGTACCAATCCTTCTGGGTAGACCTAGAACTGGCGTCATAACTGGCTACGAGATTGGCGGCACCGAACGTGCAGTTTTTTAGCATTGTCATGGTGTTTGATTGACCTAGGCCAACTGCCCGTGAACTCCATGCATTTAAAGTTACTTCAATTTTCGAACTGATATTGGAACACCACTGAGCCTTCGGATCAACACCTAATGACCCTGCCCAGTCAGCAGGAGCTGCTTCTAGGTAGTGGAAACCCCTGTAAATAGCGCGATAATCAACGAGGAAAATCGTTCCGCCACCCGGGCCAACTGCCCCAACCGTACAAATTTCGTTTCCGCTAGAGCCACAGATATAAAGTTGTGTAAATGTATTTGGGTTAGTTGCAGTCGCCGATTGCGAAATAAGTCCTGCAACCAGAGAGGTGAGGAGTACGACAGGCAGCAGCGCGATCGCATATTTAGCAGATCTTGACCGCTTCATTTTCTACTTCCCTGGTACTCCAAAGCTTGCAATTGTTTTGCCTGCAACCAGAACTCGTAACACCGATCCGTTTGGAACGTTACCCGATATCACAATCTTACCCAGAGAACTAAGTTTTGCGGAGGCAACAGGTGAATAATGAGTGGTACCCATCGGCGCAAACTGAATGCTGGCACTCTTACCTCCATAGCCGGAACCCAAATTGACCGTAATTTGACGCAAAGTTCCAGTGCCGAAGGCAATTATCGAAGGTCCCGAAACTGCCAGTGTGAGAAGTGCCGAGCTCTGACTTAGGTAGAGCATATCTCCACCCTTAATAGCAACCAATTTGCAACTTCCGCCACTCAACGCTTTAACAACTCCACGTGCTGACACGCTACAAATTTGTGGGGTACTTGAGAAGAACCTGATCCTGCCAACGCCGCTTCCACCGCTAGACCGAATCTGCGCATTTGTCTTTGGAGTAATTCTAAGCGGAGTGACCGACGCATTGAACTTTGTAGTCTGGGCCTTCTTGAAGCCAAAGTAGGTTAAGTGGCTTGTTACGATAACAACATTGCCTAGCGCATCGAGATAGTAACCATCCACTTGGCCCGCAGCGATAGTTGTGCCACCATTTGGAATTAGCGGAATTGCTCTCCAGATAAATCCATCGGAAGATTCAGCAACGATTGTGGTTCCGACTGGATTTCGGAAATGGAGAACCATCGTATTGTTTATTTGTGGAATGACATTTCCGAACGTATCTAGAATTTGAATGCTCAGGGATATCTGACCAAGAGAGTTTTGTGCGGGAGTCGAGCCGATGACTATCCGAATGCGACCATTGATATCTACGGTTCCAGCCGGGACTTCAACGATTACTGGAATAAGTGACCCGTCAACACCTAATACATTCACGGTGAAAATTGCGCCCACCGTGGAGTTTAGATCAGTTAAAAATGGAGTTTCTGGCGTGATCGTGGCATTCCACTGGGCAGTCAACACGATATCTGATGTGCTTACGCCATAACTGTCACCAGGATTGAATAAGCGCGAACCATCGCTCCAGCCCGAGAATGTGCTATTTGGCCGTGAGAATGTATTACTGGAAACTACAAAGGTTGTTCCTTCTAGAACTGAGAGAGGCGTTGGGCCAGTTCCAACAGATCCAGGGCCGCCAACATAAAGCACCGTGTGACGAGGATTGGCGCTCCACACCGCATACAAAGTGACATCTACATCGAAGGCGTAGTTAGCGCCATCTGCATACGTCGTGCCACTGCCATCGAGCGCGGTATTCCAGCCGGAAAACTTGAAGCCGATGCGGGCGAATGTATTTGCGGTGAGTACGGCGGGGGCGTTTTGAATTTCTGGCGACATCGATCCGCTTCCACCGTTACTGTCAAAGGCGACAGTGTGGTTTGGAATGACAACCCATTGTGCATAAAGAGTCACATCAGCGGCGAATAAGTATGTGGCCTTGTTCTTGTAACTAGTACCCGAGCCATCAGCTTTGGTATTCCAGCCTGCGAACAAGAAATTAGTTTTTGTGAAAGCGTTGGCAATTAGCGGGGCTGCTGCTGCACTCACCTGATCTGCCATCGTCGCACCGGTCGAGCCATTTCCATTGAAATGGACGGTAGTTGTGGCAGGTGGTGGTGGAGGTGGAGGTGGAGGTGGAGGTGAAGCCAGAGTCCATTGCGCATAAACGGTGAGATCCGAGGTAAATGCGTACATGGCACCGTCGGCATAGGCGGTTCCAGATCCTCCTGCAACGGTGTTCCATTCCGAGAAGGTGTACCCGGTACGCGTGAAACCGTTTGGAGTTAAAGTTGAGTTCGGATGGGCGGATTGAGGTGCGGTCGATCCCCCGTCGGAACCATTTCCATCGAACGTAACTGTGTGCAGCGGAATGGTCGCAGGCGCCCACTGCGCGTATAGAGTTCCGCTGGCCGTGAATGGATAGATATCGCCATCAAGATAGCCGGTACCTGAACCATCGAAAATGGTGTTCCATCCAGTAAAGATAAAGTGAGTTAATCCAAATCCATTCAGAGTCAACGCCGTGCTTCCAGAGCTGGCTTGCGAAGGAGTTGATCCGCTATCCGAACCATTTCCATTAAAGGTTACGGTATAAATTGGAAGCGCACTCCATTGTGCGGTCAGCGTCACATTACCGGTGACGGCAGGATAGGTAGCGCCAGCTGCATAAGTATTTGTTCCATCAGACCAACCAGCGAAGGCGTGCAATGCGAATGTGTATGTGCTTGCGGGAACGACAAAGGTTGATCCATAACCAACGGTCAGTGGCGATGCTGGATCGGTGCCGCTTCCTGCGCCAGCGGAATAACTGATGTTTTGGGTGTTAATGCTCCACTGCGCCGTTAAAGTGATGTTGGTTGAGACGGCTAGCGAAGTAGCGCCAGCTGCATAAGTGTGAGTGCCATCGGACCATCCGGTGAATGTGTGTCCTGCGTAGGTGTACGTATTTGTTGGAGCGACGAAGGTTGACCCATAGGTCACGCTGAGTGGAGATATTGGATCACTTCCGCTTCCTGCGCCCGCCGAATAACTGATGCTGAGAGTATTCGCACTCCACTGCGCGTACAGGGTTGTATCTGCTGCGAATGGATATGAAGCTCCATCTGCGTAAGGGGTACCCGTGTTGTCAGCCAGGGAATTCCAACCTGTGAAGGTGTATCCAGTGCGAGTGAAACCATTGGCAGTTAAAGATGTTCCTGGAAGAGCTGTCTGAGGTGCAGTGGCTCCCCCATCGGATCCATTGCCGGCGAATGTAACGGTGTAGGTAGCAAGGGCGGTCCACTGCGCAGTTAAGTTCACATTATTCGCAACGGTTCCTGTTGCAGGATAGGTAGCGCCAGCGAGATAGGTGTTCGATCCATCGAACCAGCCAGTGAAGGTGTGGCCGGAGTAGCTATAAGTATTCGCTGGAGTCGTAAAGGTCGACCCGTACGCAACCGTCGATGGAAATGTCGGACCAACTCCGCCACCAGCACCGGAGGAATACGTGATATTCAAGGTGCTGCTAATCCAGGTTGCCGTGAGGGTGACATCACCAGAGACAGTTCCTACAACTGGATATTGAGCTCCAGTGAGGTAGGTGTTTACTCCGTCATCCCAGCCGATAAAGACGTGGCCAGGATAAGTAAAGGTATTGGCTGGAACGGTGAATGTTGATCCATAAGCCACCGTTGTTGGAGATGTTGGCCCAGTTCCGGTACCAGCTCCAGCAAGGTAGGTGATTGACTGAATATTTGGAGCAAAGGTAGCGGTAACGCTTAGATTTCCAGTTACGTTGCTATCGGTGCGCGCAGCTGTTGGCCCACCATCACTCCAGGCAACAAAGTAATAACCAGGATCGGCAACCGCGGTTACCGTGCTGCCACTGCCGTTATAAGCAACAGTCTGTGGTGAGGCTCCGGAGATAGAGCCATTTGCTCCAGCGGTGTAGGTCAAGGTGTAACTGTTGAGGCTCCAAATCGCGGTCAGCGTTATGTCACCCGAAACAGCTCCAAAGATTGGATATTGGAATCCAGCGGGGTAATTGCGACTGCCGTCGTTCCAGTACAAGAAGGTATGGCCAGGATAAGTAAAGGTATTGGCTGGAACGGTGAATGTTGATCCATAAGCCACCGTTGTTGGAGATGTTGGCCCAGTTCCGGTACCAGCTCCAGCAAGGTAGGTGATTGACTGAATAGTTGGAGCAAAGGTAGCGGTGGCGGTGATATCTGCTGTGACGTTGCTATCGGTGCGTGGGTTGGCAGTTGAGCTATCGCTCCAATTAACGAAGTGATAACCAGGATCTGCAACGGCTGTTACTGCGCTGCCACTTGCTAGGTAGTTCACGCTCTGGGAGGC